>NZ_JASPBG010000025.1:0-10106 GCF_030228125.1 Corynebacterium sp. UMB10119B | reverse complement strand
CATAGACAGGCGCTGAGTGCATAACTACGAGACAAAGTCCCTCGTGATGCACTCCAACAAAACATCCGCAGCCCCATGGGAGCCCAAAATCGGGATTACTACAATCCTGTTACTACCATCTACGAAAAATCCCGGGAAAACGCCAGGGGCTAGCGCCACCCCATGGTCATGAGCAGGCCGAGGATCATGCCTGCGAAGCCGATGCCGTAGTTCCACGGGCCGAGCTCCGCAAGGAACGTCAGCTGGTCGCCGGCGATGTAGTAGAAGATAATCCAGCCGAGGCCGAGCAGCATCAGGCCAAACATGATGGTCTTGTACCAGATCGGGGTGCCGCCGGTGTTGATCTTGACCGGGGTGCGGGACACGCCAGTTGGGGTTGATACGGGGCGGTGGTCCTTGGTGATTTTTGCCTTTGGCATTATGTCAGTCCTTTACAAGCAAGTGCGGTGGCTTTTCCAGCTATCAGGGTTTTTACCTTATCAGGCGTTCGGCGGTGAACTGCCAGAGGTTGTAGCCGATGGCGGCGTCGCGTCGGACGGTGTCGCCCGCGTTGACTTCTTGGTGTCCGATGAGGCCGTTGTCCACGAGGGCGCCGGTCGGGACGGTTGGACCTTCGACGAGGCGTCCGCTCCAGCCGGCGTCGCGTAGCGCTTTGTCGGCGTCGGCGGGTTTCATGCGGGTGATGTTCGGCATGGTCATGAGCATGCCGTTGGAGACGCGCACTTCGACGGTGGTGCCCTTGGCTACCTCGGTGTTTTCGCCGGCGACTGCGATGACTTCGCCGTCTGGGCGTTCGGAGTCGACCTTGTTCACGGTGACTTGGAGCCCCATGGAGCCGAGGGTGGCGGACGCTTGGTTGACGTTGACGCCGGACAGCGACGGTACCTGGACCATTTCGGGGCCGTCGGACACCGTGACGGTCACCTTGGATCCCTTGGAGATCTGGGTGCCGGCTGCGGGGTGCTGGCTGATGATCTCGCCCTTCGGCACGTCTTCGCTGGCTTCTCGACGCAGCTCCGCATTCAGTTCCAGGTCGGCGTCTTCGAGGACCTTTGCGGCTTCTTGGGCGTCCATGTTGGTGACGTCGGGGACGTCGGTAAGCTCGCGCCCCGAGGAGACGGTGACGGTGACGAGTGTGCCGTGCTGGAGTTCGGACCCGGCGATCGGGTTGGTGTCGATGACGTTGCCGCGCTTGATGTCGGGGCTGGGCTCGTCGGAGACGGCAACCTGGAAGCCGAGGTTTTCGAGTTCGGCGACGGCTTCTGCGCGTGGTTTGTCGGCGAGGTCCGGGATGATGACCATCTGGGAGGACTTGTGGGTCTCTCCGCTGTTGGGGGAGAAGTAGGAGTAGGCGAGCCAGCCGGAGGCGCCGATGATGGCGGCGCCGAGGCCGATTGCCAGCCACTTCATCCAGGTTGGGGTGGTGGTTTCGTGTTCGCGGCGGTGGGCGGCGTAGCGTCCAGCAGCCCCAGCGCCGACTGCTCCGGCGCCAGCTTTCTCCGGCAGCTGCCCGACGGGTCGGCTGTCCGGGCGCGGGGCGCGGCGCGGCGCGTTGCCCTGGACGGTTTCGGAGACCATGGTGGCATCATCGGAGGGGTCGACGGGTTCGGGTTCGGGGGCGGCGAGGTGGCTGCGGGCGGCGTTGGTCACGGCGCCGCGCTTGAGGAGTGCCAGGTCTTCGCCCATTTCGGTGGCGGTTTGGTAGCGGTCCGCCGGGTGCTTGGCCATCGCGGTGAGGATGACGCTGTCCAGGTTGACGGCCTCGTTGGGGGTCAGTTCGCGGTCGGCGGGGACGCGCTCGCTTGGCGGGATGGGGTCTTCCTGGACGTGTTGGTAGGCGACGGCGAAGGGGGATTCGCCTTCGAATGGTGGTTTGCCGGTGACGGCTTCGTACATGACGCAGCCGAGGGCGTAGATGTCGGAGCGGGCGTCGGCAGCTTTGCCGCGGGCCTGCTCGGGGGAGAGGTACTGCGCGGTGCCGATGACGGCAGAGGTTTGCGTCATGGCGGAGGTGGAGTCATCCAGTGCGCGGGCGATGCCGAAGTCCATCACCTTCACCTCGCCGGTGTTGGTGATCATGATGTTGGCGGGTTTGATGTCGCGGTGGATGATGCCGGCGTCGTGGCTGGCTTGGAGCGCGTGCGTGACGGGCAGCAGGAACGCGGCGGCCTTCTGGGGGCTTAAGGGGCCGTCGGCGCGCACGAGGTCGCGGAGGTTTTGCCCGGTGACGCGTTCCATGACGATGAAAGGGACGTCGACACCTGAGACTTCTTCGGTGCCGGTGTCGTAGACGGCGACGATGTTGGTGTGGTTGAGCCGCGCCGAGTTTTGGGCTTCTTTGCGGAAGCGTTCGCGGAAGTTTTCGTCGCGCGCCATGTCGATTTTGAGCATTTTGACGGCGACGTCGCGGCCAAGCACGGTGTCGGTGGCTGCGTAGACGTCGCTCATGCCCCCGGTGCCGATGACGGCGCCGAGTTCGTATCGGTTAGCGATCGTTGTCATTTACGCATTTCCTCCGAGGATGTTTGGCAGATTGTGCAAGTCTAGTTCACCATTGCCGATTTCCCCACCAACCGGGCTTTCGCTGGGTGCCTGCGTCGTGGGCGCCTCATTATTTATCGACGTCCCCTCCGTCGGCCGCTGCTCCGGCACCGAAGAGCGGGTGTGGGTTGGCTGCGTTGGCGTTTCGTCCTCGATGGTGAGCGTGGCCGGGGCGCTGCTGTGCCTACTGGGCTTGCTGTGTTCAGTGGGCGTGTCGGGGGCGTGCGTGGTCGGCTCTTCGACGGGTTCCTCGTAGGTCGGTTCGGTTTCCACGGTGGTGGTTTGGGTGACCACGCTTTGGCGTGGGGCGGTGCTGCTCGGGGTGCTGCCGCCGAGGGTGCCGTTGTTGAATGCCCAGGCCACGCCGCCGATGACGGCGAGGGTGATCACGCCGAGCACGATGCCGACCCAGTAGCCGGCGGTGCTGCGCCGCTGACCAGCGCCAGTGTTAGCAACGTCAGCCGGCGCCGGGCGCGCAGGCATCGCTGCGCGCGCCGGGGCCTGCGGTGGCACGGGCGGGCGGCGCCGTGGCGCGGCGGGCCGGGCCGTGGTCGGCCGGGACATGTCGGCGAGCATCTGGGTGGACGCGGTCGGGGAGGGCTCGATGGCGATGACGGCCGTGTCGCCGCCGGGCTGCGTCGGGCGCATCCCCTGGCGGACTTGTTCGACGGCCAGCTGCATCTCGTTGCCGTCCCGGAAGCGCTGGGTTGGCGTTTTGCGCAGGGCGATCTCGATGAGTTCGCGCGCCGGGGCGCTCACACTGATGGGGAGCGCGGGCGGCTCGGCGGACACGTGCGCCAGCGCCACCGACACGGAGGAGTCCCCGGTGAATGGGCGTTTCCCGGCGAGCATCTCGTAGCCGACCACGCCGAGCGAGTACACGTCGGACGCCGCCGTGACCTTCTTGCCTTGGGCCTGCTCGGGGGAGACGTACTGGGCGGTGCCCACGACCATCCCGGTGCGCGTCAGCGGCACGGCCGCCGCCGCCTTCGCGATGCCGAAGTCCGTGATCTTGATCTGCCCGTTCTGGGTGATCATGAGGTTGCCGGGTTTGATGTCGCGGTGCACCAGCCCCATGCGGTGGATGACGGCGAGGCCGTGCGCGGCCTGCTCCAGCACGTCAAGGGCCATGTCTTCCTTGAGTTGGCCTTCGCGCGCGATGAGGTCGGCGAGGGATTCGCCGCGGATGTATTCCATGGCGATGAAGCACATGGGGAACCCGCCGTCGGTCTTCACCTCGCGGTAGTCATACGTGGCGACCACGTTGGGGGAGTTGATCCCCTCCGCCGAGTTGGCCTCGTTGCGGAAGCGGGTGAGGAACTCCTGGTTCGCGGTGAATTCCGGCCGCAGTACTTTGAGGGCTACTTCGCGTTCGTGGCGGACGTCGTCGGCAAGCCAGACGGTGGACATGCCGCCGTGCCCGATGATCCATTGCAGCTGGTAGTCGGGACCGATGAGCTTCTGTAGTTCGTCTTTGTTTTCGTAGTTCATCGCGCGTTGGTTCCTTCCTCATCAGCTGGCGCTGCGGGTGCCGCGTAGAGCACCGCGCGCCCGAGTGGTGCGGAGACTTGCCCGCCGGTCGCCCCGGTGCCCAGGCCGCCACCATTCTTGACGACGACCCCCACCGCCACATCCTTCACCGGGTCAAAGGCGACGTACCAGGTGTGCGGCGCTGCGCCTTCGGCGTGCTCGGCGGTGCCGGTCTTGGAGGCGAAGCCGTTGCCGTCGTAGCCCCAGGTGTCGCGCTCGGAGCCGAACATGAGGTCCTTGATGGTGTTTGCTTCCTCGGGTTTGATGGAGTCGGAAAGCATGCGGGGTTTGGTGGTTTCGATTTCGCGCAGGTCGGGGCTGAGTACGCGGTTGACCACGTACGGCGCCATACGGCGGCCCTCGTTGGCGACGGTGCCCGCCATGACGGCGGCCTGCAGCGCGGTCATGGTGACGTCGCGCTGCCCGATCGCGGACTGCCCAAGTTCGGCGTCGCCGGGCAGGTCGCCGAGCGAGCCGGTGGCGTTGGGCATGCCGAGGTCGTACTGCTCGCCGATGCCGAATCCGTGGGCGGCCTCACGCAGCGCGTCAGCGCCGACGGCCATGCCCATCTGCACGAACGCCGTGTTGCAGGACAGTGCGAACGCGGTGCGCAGCGGCACCTGGCCGCCGCCGGCGCAGGCCTGGCCCGCGTAGTTGGTCAGGGGCACGGATGTGCCCGGCAGGGTGATGGACGGCGCGCCCGTCAGCGGGGAATCCGGCGTGTAGCCGTTGCGCAGCCCGGCGACGGTGGTGACGATCTTGAAGATCGACCCCGGCGGCAGCTGGTCCTGCGTCGCGTGGTTGAGCAGCGGCTTGCCGGGGTTGTTGTTCACCTCGGCCCAGGCGCCCTCGGCGGTGTCAGGGTTGGAGATCGCGTTCGGGTCGTACGACGGCGTCGATGCCATCGCCAGCACCTGGCCTGTCGACGGGCGCAGCGCCACAATCGCGCCCTCGTAGTTGCGGTTCGAAAGCTGCTCGTAGGCCAGGGCCTGCAGGTGCGGGTCGATACTCAGCTCGACCGAGTTGCCCACCACGTCCTGCTCCAGACCGGTGCGCAGGAAGCGGGAGGACTTGCCGGAGCCCGCCCCGGTCAGTTGCCCGTTGTAGCCGGCCTCGATCTGGGAGGTGCCGTACTGGTCCGACACATAGCCGAGCACCGGCGCAAAGGACCACGGCATGTTCGGGTACGTGCGCTGGTAGGAGCCGTCCTCGAGCGGGTGGGACTCCGCCAGCACCTGCCCGCCGGCACTGATCTGGCCGCGATTGATCTGGCGCAGCTCCACCACAGTGCGCGAGTTCAGTGGGCTCTGCGCGTACTTCTCCTCGCGGAAGCCCTGCACCACGGTGAAGTTCACCAGCAGCGCCACAATCAGCAGCAGGGCAATGCCCGCGCCTAAGCGAATGGATTTGTTCATCGTGCGCTCACCGCCTCCGGTGCCTGGGCACCCATCGCCGAAGCATCAAACTCCGCTGGCTTGTTCGCCGCGTTCGAGATCCGCAGCAGCAGCGCCAGCAGTACGTAGTTCGCCATGATCGACGAGCCACCAGCGGACATAAACGGCGTGGTCAGGCCCGTCATGGGCAGCATCGCGGAGATCCCTCCGGCGACCACGAAGATTTGGATAGCGATGGTCGTCGCTAAGCCTGCGGCCAACAACTTGCCGAACGTGTCACTGACCTGCAGCGCCGCCGAGTAGCCGCGGGTAATGAAGATGGCGAACAGGCACAGCACGCTGGCCACACCCACGAGCCCGAGCTCCTCACCAATCGCCGCCAGGATGTAGTCCGAGTGCGCCACCGGCACCATCTCTGGGTGGCCGTAGCCCAACCCGGTGCCGGTCAGCCCACCCCAGGACAGGCCGAACAGCGCCTGCGACGGCTGGTAGCCCGTGGTGTCAAAGTTGGCCAGCGGGTCCATGAAGTTGGCGACGCGGTCCTGGATCTTCTCACTGACCTGGTACACCGTGTACCCGCCAACAGCCACCAGCCCAGCACCGATGACCAACCACGACGTACGCCCCGTGGCGAAGTACACCATGCCCAACACCGTGGCGAAGAGCAGGAGGGCCGGGCCGAAGTCGTTCGACACCGCCATGATCGCAATCGCGATCGCCCACACCGCCAAAATCGGTGCCAGGTCGCGCAGGCGCGGGAAGCTCATCCCCAGCAGCGTCTTGCCCGCCACCGTGAACAGGGCGCGCTTTTGCGCCAGCAGCTGGGCGAAGAACACCAGCAGCAGGATCTTCGAGAACTCACCCGGCTGGATCGAGAACGGGCCCAGCCAGATCCAGATCCGCGCATCCGCGAACCCCGGCGGCTGCGGCCACACCAGCGGCAACGCCAATAGCACCAGGCCGAGCAGGCCAAGCAGGTAGGAGTAGCGGGCCAGCGCCTTATGGTCGCGCACGATCACAAGCGTGCACACCATCAGCACCACACCCACCAGGGACCACATCACCTGCCGCTCCGCGAGCGGCGGGTAGCCAGCGCGTTCCGCCAGGTCCAGGCGGTAAATCACCACCAGACCAATCGCGTTGAGCAGCGAGACCAGCGGCAGCAGCAGCTGGTCCGCGTGCGGCGCCGCCAGTGAAATCGCAACGTGGGCAATCGCGTAGACGCCCACGAACCCGCCGACCAGGTAGAACATCTCCGTCGACATCGTGCGGCCCTGGCTCAGCTCCAGTCCAAACAGCATCAGCAGCAGCAACCCCGCCGAGCACAGCAGCAGGAACAGCTCCTTCGCACGCCGAAACACACGAGACATCGCTACTTCACCTCCCGGCACGCGCCCTGCGGGGCGTCCTTCGCCGCATCATTATCGACGCACACCGGCAACGCCTCACCAGCCAACCGGTTCAGGATCCCCAGCACGTCGTCATACGTGCCGCCCCTGAAGTTCTCCACGGTGTTCAGCTGGCTCTCCGGCAGGTCATTGATACCGAAGATCACGCAGTCCTGCGGCACCGAGTTCGACGACACAATCTGCAACTTGTTCTGCTCATTAATGCACGCCCGCTGAATCACCTCGCGGCGCGGCTCCGTAAACAACGACGTCCCGACGGCCCGCTCAATAGCGAAGTGGCCGTCGTTGCCGTCGGTGCCTAAAAAATAGCGGTCGTTGAGCCTATCGTTCGTCCACAGCACCGCCGCCAGCGACAACATCAGCACAATCACCAACGCGGACAGCACCCACGGCCAAATGTTCACCTTGCGGCGAAACCGCTGGTCATCCTCCTCGTCCGCCGACGCGTCACTCGCGCCGGGCTGCGACCCATCACGGCCGCCCTCACGATCATGGTTCGGCGGAATCGTCTCCGACTTGCGCATCAACGCCGCCGCACGAGACGCCGAGGAGTCCGGGTGCGTCGACTCGAACTCCGGCGCCAACGCGCCCGCCAGCGCGGGGGACGTCGGCAAGTCGGGGTGCTCCTCGCCGTCTTTGACCTCCACAACATCAGCGATGACCACCGTGATGTTGTCCGGCCCACCCGAACGCAGCGCCAACTCAATCAGCCGCTGCGCCGCCACCGACGGGGTGCCCTGACCAAGCGCCTCCCCAATCGTCGACGCCGTCACCGGATCCGACAAGCCATCCGAGCACAACAACACACGATCCCCCGCGCGAACCTCCACCATCTCCAGGTGCGGCTCCACCGGGTTGCCCGTGTACGCCTTCAAAATCAACGACTTCTGCGGGTGGCTCGACACGTCCTCCGGGTCCAGCTTCCCCTCGTTGACCAGCGACTGCACGAACGTGTCGTCCTCGGTGATCTGGCGAAGCTGGCCGTCGCGAAGCAAATACCCGCGGGAATCGCCCACGTGAATGAGGCCGAACTCCGCGCCGTTGAACATCAACGCCGTCAGCGTCGTGCCCATGCCCTCCTGCTCCGGGTGCTGCGCCACCGAACGCTCAATCGTCGCGTTCGCATCATCCGCAGCCGCCCCGAGCAGCGCCAACATGTCGGCGTCCCCCGGGTCCCGGTCGAGGTGCTCCATGTGGCTGACCATCAACTGCGAGGCAACCTCGCCCGCCGCGTGGCCACCCATCCCGTCCGCAAGCAGCAGCAGGTGCGGGCCCGCGTAGGCGGAGTCCTCATTGTTTCCACGCACCAGACCCTTGTCCGATGCCGCCACGTAATTCAACCGCAGCGTCATGGCATCAACCTCACAATCGTGCGCCCCATCTTGATATTCGTCCCCACCGACACCCGCTCCGGCTGGTCAATGCGCATGCCCTGCACAAAGGTGCCGTTGCGGGAGTCCAGGTCCTCAACGAACCAGTCGCTGCCGCGGCGGAACAGTCGCGCGTGCCGCGAAGACGCAAAGTCATCCCCAAGCTGGAAATCATTGTCCGGCGAGCGGCCCAGCGTCACATGCTCCACACTCGCAATCTCCATGTGCGAGCCCTGCAGCGGCCCCTCAACGACCGCAATCTGCCGGACCTTCTCACGCGACACAAGCGGTTTCCCCGCCTGCTTCACTTGTCGACGCCCAGCTCCACCCACCTCACGCACATTCTTCCGCTGCACCCACAACACCAGCAGAATGAACAGCCAGAGCAGCGCGAGCAGCCCGAAGCGTGCGCTCAGGATCACCGCGGAATCCAACAAAGGAGCTCCTTCAAGTCAGGGCTTGTTAGGCCTGGAAAAATTCTGTCTGCGGGTGCGACGCCGCATCCGTGTAGCGCGGCGCGCCCTCCTCCGGGTCCGGCGTCGCCGGGGTCGATGCCCTCGGCTCCACGATGCGCACCTCGATGTGGGAGTGCCCGAGGGTGATCACGTCACCGTCGGCAAGCATCCAGTTCTCCACGGGCTCATCATTGACCGTCGTGCCGTTCGTCGACTGCAAATCGACCAACACCGCAACCTGGCCATCCCACGTAATCTCCGCATGCTGCCTGGACACACCCGTGTCCGGCAGACGGAAATCCGCATCATTCGACCGGCCCAAAATATTCGAGCCCTCATGCACCAGGTACGTGCGCGACGACCCGTCCTGCAACAGCAAGCTCACAGTCGCTTCGCCACCCTCCACCGGCGTCATCGTATTTGGCTCATGCATGTGATCCTCCTGATCCCGGTTTGCCGCATGACGGTGCCTACCGCCCTTCGACCGCTTCGTAGGCTCCGCCACAATGGCATCAAACCCACTCGCGACCTCCGGCTGCGGATCAATATAAGAACTGACCCGCAACTGGCCCGTACGCAGCCCTGACTCCTCCGCGATCCGCACAACCGCCGGCCCATCAAAGAACCAGCCCTGATTGCGCACATACCGCGTCAGTTGTTCCGCGAGGTGCACCGGCAGGTCACGCTCCTGCGACAAGTTCTCCAAATCTTTCGAAGAAACACCCACCGCGAACACATTCGGCACCACAAACTCATCATGGTCAGTCACCACAACAGAGTCTTGCGCCTCCTGCTTCAGCAGCTCCTCGATCTCAGCCGGAACCACCTTGCCGCCAAACAGCGCCGCCATCGAATTATCCAGGCCACGCTGCAACGAACTGTCCAGCTTTGCCAATCGATCCATGACTCCCATCCGCATGCACCTCCTTTCTTTAACCTCGTTAGTATAGGTGCGCATTCCGACACAACCTAGCGTGAAACACCTTTATGCCCCATGACGTGCCGATTTGGCACTTCTCTATGTAAGGGTGTTATATTGTTCCAGTGCCCGCCCGGGTGGCGGAATTGGCAGACGCGCTGGCTTCAGGTGCCAGTGTTCGCAAGAACGTGGGGGTTCAAGTCCCCCCCCGGGCACAACCGGACCGGCTCTCTTTCGAGGGCCGGTTCTTTTTGTGCTTGGGCTGCCTCCGGGTTAAGGGGGTTAAGCGACAAAATGTGTGCTTTTCTCGGCGTGTCGACTTAAGCGACAATATGTGTGCTTTTTCGGGGCTCGGGATGAATGGGCCGTGGGTGTTGTGCTGGGGTTATGGCCGTACTACCCAGCCATGTCGGCTTAAGGGACATTTTGTGTGTTTTTACGGCGTGTCGCGATAAGGGACATTTTGTGTGTGTTTAGCTGCGTCCAGC
>NZ_JASPBG010000024.1:0-10925 GCF_030228125.1 Corynebacterium sp. UMB10119B | reverse complement strand
GCACCACGACCACGCTGAAGACCACCACAAACAGCCTGGAAGGCGGCATAAACGCACAACTAAAACACCTCGCCCGAGCCCACCGCGGCACATTTGACGAACACCAGCGAATCATCATGGACTGGTGGCTCTACCTGCACACCCAACACCACGATGACCCGCTGGCGCTAGCAATCGAGCAAGACTTCGGCCACGCAGGCTACGCACACGCCCGCCAGGCACACATGCGTGAACGCGACCAAGCCAACTCACCCGACGGTCGACCGAAAGTCTACGACACCGGCATCGACACCGACTTCAACCCCTCCTGGGCCATCCGACACGGCTGGGCAGGACGCTCATAACCCCAGCACAACACCCCACAACCCACCCATCCCAGCCCCTGAAAAAGCACACAATTTGTCACTTAAGTCGACACGCCGAGAAAAGCACACATTTTGTCGCTTAACCCGAGGATCCGAACGCGTAAGCCACGTACTCGCCCTCAAAAGCAATGTACCCCGCAACCTGTTTGTGCAGGTCACGGGGTACTCTCGGGGTGGCTGACGGGGCTCGAACCCGCGACACCCAGGATCACAACCTGGTGCTCTACCAGCTGAACTACAGCCACCATCGCTGTTTTTCAACAGCGGGAACTACTTTACAACGAAAGCCTAAGATTGCAAAAACCGCTGGTAGTGGGCGTGTGCGGCGGCTGCGGCGTCGGCAGCTTGCTCGGAATCCGGGCCTGGGTCCGGCGTGAACACGGAACGGCGGTAGTAGTCGAGCTCCTGGATGGATTCCACGATGTCGGCGAGCGCGCGGTGCGCCAGACCTTTCTCGGGCTGGTTGTAGTAGGCGCGCGGGAACCAGCGGCGTGAGAGCTCCTTGATGGTGGAGACATCGATCATGCGGTAGTGCAGGGCGGCGTCGAGACGCGGCATCTGTTCCCGGATGAAGGAACGGTCGGTTGCGATGGAGTTGCCTGCAAGCGGCGCCGGGTGCTCGGGATCGCAGTGCTTTGCAATCAGCGCGAGGACGGCGTCCTCGGCCTCCTTGATGGACACTGAGGAGGAGCGGATCTCGTCGAGGAGCCCGTTTTTCGTGTGCATGTTCAGCACGAAGTCGTCCATTTCGGCGAGCTCATCCTCGGTGGCGTGGACGACGAGGTCCAGGCCCTCGTCGAGAATCTCAAGCTGGGCATCGGTGACGAGCGCTGCGACCTCCACAATGACGTGGCGGGACGTGTCCAGACCCGTCATCTCCAGGTCGACCCACACGATGCGGTCGTTTTTTGCAGGGACATCCATTTACTCTTCTCCCATCTGTGCATAGAACCGCCCCATGATCGGGGCGAGGGCGCCGCGCGGAGCGTACGTCGATACGAAATCCATCACCTTGGAAAGCGGGCCCGGCACCACGCGGCGCTTGTTGCTACGCATCGCGCTGATGGTGTCTTTCGCGCAGGACTCGTACGTGGTCCAGAGGAAGTCCGGCACGACCTTGTCCACGATCGACTGCTCCTCCTCAGGAACTTCTGCCTCTCGCACCGGCCCCGGCGCGAGCAGAGTGCAGTGTACGCCGCTGTCCTTGAGCTCGTAGTGCAGTGCCTCCGTAAACGTATTGACGCCCGCCTTCGTAAACACGTACGTGGCATTGTTCGGGATCGGCATGTTACCTGCTGCCGAGCCCACGTTGCACAGCGAACCTTCGCCGCGAGGCACCATTTGGTCGAGCACCGCCTTCGTGATGCGGAACACCGCCGTGGCGTTGAGGTTGAACTGGTCCGTTTCGTAGTTCCAGTCCTGCTTCATAAACGGACCAAAGGAGGCGATACCGGCGGAGTTCACGCAGATGGTGATCTTCTTCTGCCCGATGTAGTCCAGCAGCGCGGTCACGTCGCGCTCCTTGGACAGGTCTGCTGCGAAGACTTCGGCGTTGATGCCGTGCGCTTGTGCCAGCTCGTTGGCAAGCTGCATCAGCATCGCTTCTCGACGCGCCACCAGCAGTACGTTATAGCCAGCAGCAGCAAGTTGGCGCGCAACTGCCTCACCGATGCCCTGCGAAGCGCCGGTAATCAGCGCGAAAGAATCAGTAGTTGGGGAGGGAAATGTCATGCACCTCAGGGTACCCGACTGCCCGACTCCGCAATCGAGCGCAACTCCTCGATACAGTCCTGGTATGCGCGGGCACCGGTAGCGGTCAGAGAGACCCAGTCCACGTTCTTGTCCGGGTTCGCCTTGCGGTCCGTAAAGAGGGACACGTAGCCGGCTTCTTTGAGTGCGTTGATGGCCGTGAGGTAGGCGTCGCTCTCTAGCTGGGTGAGAGTACGCAGCCGCTTGGGGTGCATCTCCTTGTTCTCCGCGGCGCCGACGTCGCTGGTGGTGGCCTCGGCGGCAAAGAGTGCGGCGCAGATGCTCAAGCACGAGGGTTGCAACAAAATATCAGGCATTGTTCCTCCAGCTCCTCGCGTACGTAACGACGAAAACGACGGTCGCGAACGCGCCGAGCAGACTCGAGAACACCTTGTTCTGAAGCGGGGCGACCTGCAAGAGCGATATGCAGAGGAAGTACACGCCGAAGGGAAGAAACGACATTTTTGGGTCCTCTTTGACCGGCTGTCGGATGCTTGAGCGCACGCCGTTTGACCTGCGTCGCTCGATGACAACGATGCACCCGATACATGGCACAAACAGGAGGAACGGCCAAAACTGGTCGAGAACAAAGATCAGCGGCAGGCTCGCCCCGAAGCAGACCGCCGCGCACAAGATCCACCCCCAAGGAACGGCCGGTCTCTCCCTGGTGCGCTCCTCAGTTTCATGCGCTGCGGCCAGCAACTCGCGGGCCTGAGCGGAAGACATTAAGACGGACATGGCGCCATGGTACATCGGGGGCGATGCTATTTTTGTCGGTAGCGCCGCGCTAGACCATCAATATCGGCCCAGCGTTGAAATGCGCGGCTGGTGTGTGCGATGACCGAATCCAAATCCGCGGCATGTGTAACGATGTACTCCATCAGTCGGGCGCCTTCTTCGCCTGCGGCTAAATCAGGTCCCTTGCCCTCTGGCTCTCGGACATGAACCGAAAACAAGCGCAGATAAGTGAGCCCAACGATAAGTGCGGTGCGCTTGTTGCCATCGGCAAACGGATGGTTATTGGCTATATGGACGGTGAGCGCGGCTCCTCTATCAAACACCGAGGCGTACCGGGGCTGGCCACTGAATAACTGGAACGGGGCGTAAACTGCACTTTCCAAAGAAGCCCGGTCCACAGTAAATCCAAGATAACTCTCCGGTTCTCCGTTCGCGTTTACACGATCCCCGCAGCCTTGATTCACTGCGCACGCCAACTCCACGAGCATTTGAGCTAAAAGCTGCTCTCTGGAAGCTTCACTGTGGTCAGACAATTGCGTTGATTACCGGTCCGCGAGGAGTGAAAGGGTGTTGTGCCATTCCGCTTCGACTTCATGTGCAGTGGCAAGCAGATGATCGAAGCTAGGAAGGTGATCCACGTCTGGCAGGGAAGGCGAGTCTGGGACAGAATGTCCTGACTGGAGCAACTCCGTGAACTCTTCGCGCATCGTGGTCATGCTCAAAGCGCTGCTACAATGCGTGCCCCCGACCGCGTTGCTGCGTGCTTCCTGCCAAGCTCGACCGTGGCTCATGTCTGACAACTCCGCGGATGTCAGCGAACCGTAGAAATTCACAACGCTTTCAATCGTTGCTCGGGCAAATGGCGAAAGTGCCGAAGAATTCCCACCAGGAACGTGTGGGACCTCCCATCCACGCGCGACGTTTTCTGTACTGCGGCGGAGGTCATAGGGGACGGGTCCTTTTGCCCAAGCTTGCAGCTCTTCTTCAAATAATGGCATTCCGGTCCAGGCAAGGTGCCAGCCTTGGGAAAAGAAGCAGATTTTATAAAGCTTCATCTTGTCGACGCCGGGGATGAGTTCGGTCACATACTGGCCGGCGTCAAGAATATTGGACATAGTGATCACCAACTTTAGAGAGGCTTCAGGAACCCAACGGTACTCGAACCTAATGGACCGCTATCCTACCAGCACATACGAGTGTGCTACGAGTGAAGTTGTTTTGCTTGAGGGCTGTTCTTTACGGGGCTGCCTGGGCGGCTGGCGCGCCACGTGACAGGGGAGACGCCACAGTGCTCGGCACATTCCGGAACGCGCCATAGGCGCGGCCGGTCTACTCATCGATAATGATGGGCTGCACGGCTATGCCTTCTTTTTGTTCTTGTCGATGCCGTAACCGACGGCAAGGAAGGCGAGACCGAAAAGAGGGTTGGCGCCTGCGAGGGTGGTGATGATGCCGGTTCCGGCTCCAAGGAGTGTGAATCTCATTGTGGGTCCTTTCTTCAAACCCACCATACCAACAAAAACACCCCCACCACCAGGCAAAACGCCAGGCAGCGGGGGTAAACGAAAAGCGCCCCCAGCAGGATTCGAACCCGCGACACACCGGGTAGAAGCCGGTTGCTCTAATCCACTGAGCTATGGAGGCTGAGCTGGGCGTCGACAAATCGGCGCCCAAGCCTTCGATAGTATAGCGCAGTTAGATTCCGCACAGCGCGCGGGTGGCGTCGCTGATGGTGGCCAGGCGGGCATCGGCGGCGGCCCAGTCAGGCGCCTCTCCCGTTTCGACTGGCAGGACCACCTCGAGGTAGCACTTCAGCTTCGGCTCGGTGCCGCTCGGGCGGATGACTACGCGGTCGTTGTCCGCGGTGCGGATCAGGATGCCGTTGGTGCCTGGGGTGGCGCCGTAGCCGTTGTTGAGGTCGACGTACTCGACAACCTCAGAGCCAGCGAGCTCCGTCGGGGTGTGTGCGCGGAGGCGCTGCATGGCGTCGCTGATGAGGGAGAGGTCTTCGACGCGGAAGGTCAGCGGCTGGGTACGGTACAGGCCGTACTTGCTGGCCAGGGCGTCGAACTGCTCGAGCACACTCATGTTGCGCGCCTTGAGCTGCGCCACGATCGAGCCGACGATCACCGCGGCGGACATGCCGTCCTTGTCGCGGGCGTGCGCCGGATCGACGCAGTAGCCGATTGCTTCCTCGTAGCCGAACACGAGCTGCGGGGTGCGCCCGATCCACTTGAACCCGGTGAGCGTCGTCGCGTGATCCAGCCCGTGGGCTGCCGCGATTTTGCCGAGCAGCCTGCCCGAAACAATCGAGCACGCCGTCGAGCCGCCCTGCGCACGCGACGCCACGTACTCGCCGATCAGCGCTCCGGTCTCGTCGCCGGAGAGTTTCACCCAGCCGTTGCCCAGCGGGGTGCCCGCGCTCGGGGCGGTGCGCGCCGGGACTGCGACTGCGCAGCGGTCGGCGTCGGGGTCGAGGGCGATGATGACGTCCGCGTTGACCTCGTTCGCCTTCTCGACTGCGAGGTCGAGGGCACCGTCCTCCTCCGGGTTGGGGAAGGCAACGGTGGGGAAGTCAGGATCAGGCTTCCACTGCTTCTCGACGCCCACTACGTCCCCAAAGCCCGCAGCCTCCAGGGTGGTGCGTGCGAGTTCGCCACCGACGCCGTGCATTGGTGTGAGCACGATCGTGATCGGTGGGGTGCCGTCGAGGTCGCTAAGCGCGCTGGTGGCGGCGACGTAGTCCTCGCGGGTGTCCACCTGCTCGATGTTTGTGTCGAGGGGGAGGTCCGTCGCGCCAGGTGCGGCGGCGATGCAGGCGGCGATCTCGGCGTCGGCAGGCGAGATGATCTGGCAGCCGGCGGCGTTGTCTGCGTCGACGACGCGCCCGCCGAGGTAGACCTTGTAGCCGTTGTCCCACTTCGGGTTGTGGGAGGCGGTGACCATGATGCCGGCGTCGGCGTTGAGTGCGCGCACGCTGAAAGAGGTCAGCGGGGTCGGCTGGGCCAGCGGCAACAGCATCGCGTGCCCACCCGCGCCGGCGACGACCTCAGCTGCGGCCTGCGCGAACTTGGCGGAGCCGTGGCGGGCGTCGCACCCAATGACCACGCGAGGGGTGTCTACCTGCTGCTTGAGCCATTCCATGAGCCCGGCGGTGGCGCGCATGACCACGGCCTGGTTCATGCGGGACTCGCCGAAGCCGATCTCGCCGCGAAGCCCGGCGGTGCCGAACTGGAGCGGGCCTGCGAAGGCTTTTGCAAGCTCGGCCTCGTCGTCGAGGACGGCGGTTAACGCCTCGCGGGTGGCGGGATCGGGATCTTGCACGATCCAAGCCTCGGCCTGTGCACGAAGATCAGTAGCCATTGTTAGTTCCACCCCTCCAGCACCGCTGCGGAGCTGGACAGGCCCAGGCGGGACGCGCCAGCCTCAATCATTTCCTTCGCGGTGGCGGCGTCGCGGATGCCACCGGAAGCCTTCACACCGAGCTTGTCGCCGACGGTTTCGCGCATCAGCTTTACAGCGTGCGCGGAAGCGCCACCAGCTGGGTGGAAGCCCGTCGAGGTCTTCACGAAGTCGGCACCGGCCTCCATGGAAGCCTTGCACGCTGCGACGATCTCGTCGTCGGTGAGGACGGCGGACTCGATGATGACCTTGAGCAGCTTGTCGCCGCACGCCTTCTTTACTGCGGCGATGTCGTCGCGTACGACGTCCCACTTGCCTTCCTTGGCGGCACCCAGGTCGATGACCATATCTACTTCATTCGCGCCATTTGCGACGCTGTGCGCGGCGTCGGCTGCCTTTGCCGCGGTTGGGACTGCGCCGGACGGGAATCCGCACACCACTGCGACCTTCAGGTCAGCTGGGGTCTCGATGGGCAGCATGGATGGGGAGACGCAGACGGAGTACGTGCCGAGGTGCGAAGCTTCGTCGATAAGCTTGGCGACGTCCTCGTGGGTGGCCTCCGGCTTGAGCAGCGTGTGGTCGATCATCTGGGCGACATTTTGGCGAGTAAGCATGTTGAAAAACTCCTTGAGTTGTAGAAAGTGTGCAGGTTAAGCCGGTTGCTTCATGCGCGCAGTGAGCGCTGCATAGAGCGCGGTGCCGGCGACTGCGATGATGGCCAGGATGAGCATGACGGTGGGGTAGCTGCCCGAGTTTTGTGGCAGGAAGCCTGGCACCCCAAGGCCGAGATCCACCAGCTTCGCGCTGTACGCGATGCCGAGCGGGACGGCGACGTTGATTGTGAGGTTGTAGAAACCGATTGCGATACCCGACTTCGCAGCGGGGATATTGCCGATTGCCGTCGCGACCAGTGGCGCGTACAGCAGGGCGAAACCGCAGGCGAAGAGCAGGGAGGAAAGCATGAAGACCCACGGGCTGGCTTCCATCCCGACTGCGAGGAGCAGCAACGCGATGGTGATGGAGGCGAGTGCGGTGAAGATCGCGGGGCGCGTCGGCAAGAACTTGCCGATCTTGCCTGAGAGCGCGCCGACGATGACGGCGCCGGTGTAGCCCGGGATGAGCAGCAGGGAGGCGTCGTCAGCGCTGAGCCCGTGGACGGCCTTCGCCATTGCGGGGAAGAGCACCAGGTAGCCGAGCTGCACCGAGTAGACAATCGCGACGAGCACGATGGCGGTGACGTAGGCGCGGTTCTGGAAGAACTCCGGGTTGACCAGCGGGCGCTTGCCCTTCTTCACGTGGGCGATGAATGCGACCAGCGCGAGAACCAGCGGGATGAGCCACAGTACCTGGAAGGCCTGCATGAACATGATGGCGCTGGTCGCGAGCACGGCGATGAGGAACAAGCCCAGCCAGTCGACATGGCCCGACTCCAGGGAGGCCTCCTCCGGGACCGTCTTCATGATGACGGGGACGGCGAAGATCAGGATGAGCGGGATGAGGAACATCGCGGTCCACGAGATATGGGTGGCGATGTAGCCCGAGGTCAGCGCGCCGAAGAGCGTCGCGCCCTGGAAAGCAGACGTGGAAAAGCCCAGGTAGGTCTTCTGATCCTTCTCGCTGAGGTGTTTGGTCACGTAGATGACGTAGAGCGTCTCCGCCGCAGCGAGGCCGGTGGTCTGCACCACGCGGCCGGCCAGGACCAGCCCCCACACGTTCTGACCCAGGTAGCCGATGACCGAGCCGACCAGCGTCAGCGTGATACCGACCATCAGTAGCTTGCGGATACTCACCACGTCAGCCAATGCCGCGTACACCACCGCGCCGATGCCGATGATCACGCCCGCGAGCGAGGCCTGCAAGCTGACCTCATTGAGGGAAAGGTTGAGCGCCTCACCCATCGAGTCGGTCATGAACTTGAAACCGTTATCGATGATCAGCGAGAACACGAAGGTAAACAGGATGATCGGCACGGCCCGCTTCGGGCTGAGCGCCTTTTGAACTGTTTGAGATGTCATGGTGAGTTCCTTCAAACGTGTGGGGACGGGTTGTGGTTTAGACGGCGGCCAGCGGAAGTGCCAGCTCCATCATCTGGGTAAACGCGCTCTGGCGCTCCTCAGCGGAGGCCTTCTCGCCGGAGCCGATGACGTCGGACACGGTGAAGATGCCCATCGCGTCAACGCCTGCCTCGGCAGCGACGGCGTAGAGGCCGGCGGATTCCATCTCGACGCCGAGCACGCCCATCTTGGCCCAGCGGTCGTTGACGTCGTCCTTGAAGTTGTAGAAAACGTCGGAGGACAAGATGTTGCCCACATGGATGTCGACGCCCTGCTTCTGCGACTCCTTGTAGGTTGCCTCGAGCAGCTTCCAGGACGCGGTCGGAGCGTAGGTGCCCGGCAAGTCGTACTGCTCGATGAAGTGCGAGTCCGTGGATGCGGAGGAGGCGACGATGATGTCGAAGAGCTTCATGTCAGGCTGGAAGCATGCGCAGGAGCCGACGCGGATGAGCTTCTTTGCACCGAAGAAGTGAATGAGCTCGTAGGCGTAGAGGCTGATGGACGGAATGCCCATGCCGGAGCCCATCACGGAAACTTCGTGGCCTTGGTAGGTGCCGGTGTAGCCGAGCATGTTGCGCACGGCGTTGAACTGGACTGGGTTTTCCAGGTAGGTCTCTGCGATGAACTTCGCGCGCAGTGGGTCGCCCGGCATGAGGACGGTTTCAGCGATAGGTCCGGTTGGGACGATGTGCGGGGTGGAGACGGTCGGGGTGGACATGTGCAACTCCTTTTGCAGTATCTGGTTGACCTTTCGGTGTCCACTCTAAGACCGCTAGGAACATATGGCAATATTAAAGTTTGCAAATGTTCTGATTGGGGGTGCGATACACCCCAGATGGGGGAGAAGGGGCGTCAATTAGCGGGTCTTCGCGATCTCCAGCACCCGAACTGCCGTCGGCTGATCAATCACCAAATCACTGGCCAGCCCCATCCACAGCGCCGTCTCAATCGCCTCAGCTTTATACAAACCCCCAGCTACCAGCACTCGACGTGGTCTCGCCCGCAGCTCGTCAAGCTCAATGCCCACCGTCAGATCATCAATTCTTTTCGACGCCACATCCCCCTCCCGCGTGTAGAACCGCGAACAAGCATCCCCCACCGCAACCCCGAGCAGCTCCCGCGACATCTCCTCAGACAGGTACCCCAGATTCATCAGCAAGCTCTGCTTGCGCACAGAACCCACCGTGAACACCGCCACGTCCGTCTCTCGCCCCTGCTGCAGCACGTCCGCGATGTGGGAATCCTGCTCCACGATCTCCTTAGTTTCCACTCGCTCAAAAATGACAGGCAGTGGGAGCGTTAACGCGGGCGCGTTGAACGCGGTGCAGAAACCGGTGATCGTCTCAAAGTCATTCGTGGCCAGGTTGGAACGCGACGACCCACCTTTCAACTGCACAATCTGGCGCGCCCGCATGTTCGTCGGCCGGAGATTCCGTGCAATGTTGAGGAGCGTCTTTCCCCAGGACACCCCCACCGAAAGGCCATCCAACGGCATCGACTCCAGGTAGCGTGCGCCAGCCACCCCAAGATCCTCCATGATCGCTGCAGATGGGTTCGCCGGGTGAACAATCCGCACACCCTCCAGCGCGTACCGGGAGGTGAGATCCTCGATCAGGATCTCGTCCGCCTCCTGCGGGTCGTGTACCTCAATAGTGACGTAGCCACGGTCCTTCGCGTGCTGCAGAAGCTTCGCCACCGTAGGACGGGAGCAGCCCATCTCCGCAGCAACCTCCGCCTGACTCAGCTCCGAGCGGTAATACAACTTGGCAGCCGTCAGCGCATCCCGATCACGTGTGTCCATGCACTACAGCGTAGCGCCTGGGGGTTTGCCCTTAACTGTGTGGCAATATCTTGGCTAGGCCCTAAGCGAAAGGAAAACCATGAGCAACGACGAAGTAACGATGCCACGCAAAGAATACGAGGCGCTGAAACGAGAAAATGCTCGACTGCGCAAAGAAGCCAAGCTGTGGAAGGACACTAGCGATGTCCTGGGAAAAGCTATGGGGTCTCTGCCAAAGCAACATGGCGGGACCTCCGACGCGGCGGAAAAATTCTAAGCCCCGAAGAAACGAAGCGGTACGAGGAAGGAGTACGTCAAGAAAACGAGTTCCTGGATCTACTCATGGGCGTCGGGCATTCTATGAGTCGCGCCTGCAAAATTTTGAAGATCTCACGCTCGAGGCGCTATTACCAGACCAACCCGAGGCCCAAAAAGGAAAATCCGATCCCTCACCGCGAACGAAACATCCCACGTATTCCGGATTCAGATGTACAACAGATTCTCGATCTTTTCGACGCCCACCCCGACCTGAGCGCGGACGCCATCTATCAGAAGGCGCAAGACAGCGGGTTGCAGCTCGCGAGCTTGCGGACTTTCTACCGCATCGCCCGTGCACACGGGAAGCTACAGCGTCAGCGCCGCGCTGCTGAATCAGACTCGTAAATCCACCGTGGCGTTTTTCGCGACGGACCCTCTGCGTTGGGTGTCCGCGCGGCGGACACTTATTGGTGGTGGGTTTTCTGGAGCTGCTGGTGAGAGGGCTGCCGCGGACAGAGTGCGGTCAGGGTGTCCGCGGGGCGGACAGTTCTTTGGCGATCCGGTCTCACCGGTTGAGTG
>NZ_JASPBG010000002.1:0-313479 GCF_030228125.1 Corynebacterium sp. UMB10119B | reverse complement strand
GGTTGGGTCGAAAGTATGAAAGGCCCGAACCAGCATGATGCTTGTACTGGTTCGGGCCCGGCAAACAACGCCAACACATCGACGTTAACTCGCCCACTATCGCGTGAGATCTACATGTTCCCCGCCGCTCGCGCCTTCGCAACTACATCAGCGATGTTCTGGACAAAGTAGTCGACGTCCTCACGTGTGTTCGTTCGCCCCAGCGAAATTCGTAGCGCGCCCAAGCCGAGCGCTTCCTCCACGCCCATCGCCTCAAGCACATGACTCATTCGGGTCACACCACTTGCGCATGTAGACCCAGTTGATACAGCGATGCCCAACGAGTCGAGCAGCATCAGCATCGCGTCCCCGTGGGCACCGCGGAACATGAAGTGGGCATGCCCCTCCACAGCTGGCTCCTGGGTTGTTACCACCACGTCCGGGACCTCACGCTGTACACCTGCCACGAGTGCATCGCGAAGTTCCTTCACGCGTTCGCGTTCACGATCCATCTCAGAGCATGCTTCCGCCAGTGCTACAGCTGTTGCAGCGGCAGAGGCCACGTCTACCGTCCCTGGTCGCAGTCCACGTTCCTGGCCGCCACCGTGAATCGATGCGGTCGGCGCCGGCGAGCGTTTCGCTAGCAGTAGGCCGGTTCCGCGTGGCCCACCAAACTTATGTGCGCTCGCTGCCAATGTGGTAGCACCGAGGTCGTGGAAGTGAACGGGGACCTTTCCAACGGCCTGCACAGCATCCACATGAACAGGAGTGTTCTGAAGCGCAGCTCTGCGAACAACCTCCTTCACTGGCTGGAGTGCGCCAGTCTCATTGTTTGCCCACATCACTGCGGCCACAGCTGCCGGAGTGTCAAGCGCCTCGAGGTCCGACAGGTGGCCGTCGTCGCCTACCGGGAGCCAATCCACGTGCTGTGCTCCTAGTGCCTTGACAGTCTCGAGCACTGCCGAGTGCTCAACCGGTGAACACACCACCCGGTCCCCTTGCTTGCCACGCATGGCTTCGTAGAGACCGCGGACCGCGATGTTGTCTGCCTCGGTGCCCGAGCCTGTGAAAATCACTTCAACCGGGTCCGCGCCAAGCAACTCCGCGACTTGTTCTCTTGCATCGGCAAGCACCGCGTTGGCTTGGCGTCCCGCTGCGTGTTGCGCACCGGGATTCAACGCACCTGCGTGTTCAACCCAGGCATCGATTGCTACCTGACGCATCGGAGTAGTTGCAGCGTGATCGAGATACTTCATGCGCACTACCCTACGCGCTGATGCTCCCTTGCCTCGCAAATGTATGCAGTCGGGCTGTTGCCTGTTCGCGCAATAAGTACCGCCATCTGTCGGTGCCCTTTCAGCTTCATCTTCTTCCGAAGCTGGTCCGGGTTGACGTCTACCCCGCGTACGAGGATCTCAAGCGCCCCCGCTTGATAGTTGGCCAGTGCTGCCTTAAGACGCTTGAACGGCACAGCCTCTAAGAAACGGAAGCCACTCGTTGCTGCGGGAAGCTCATCACCCGTAAGAAATGCAATGTGCGGGTCCACCATCCACAAGCTGTGCCGGTGCGCCCAGTGGCGAACTAGCCCGGCGCGGATGATCGCTCCGTCGGGCTCGATCATCCAAGTACCTGGTTCGGCGACAGTGGTGTCGTCAGGCTCGTCCGACCTCACTATCTCTCGCGAACCGTCCGCGCGCAGCACCACCGCTTCGCGAATGCCGGATCCGAAACCTTCTGTGTACAGGCAGGTTTCTTTGACGCCGCCATCGAGAGAGACGACGCTGACGAGCCCGCTCCACTCGCTGTAGTCGATTCCGGGTGCACACTTTACTGCGAGTTCTCTGCCACGATGTGCTTCCACGAGGTCTGGCAGGGGTGGTAGGAGTTTTGCTGGGTCGGTGATTCGTCGGCCGTTGGCGCGTCGTGCTGGGTCAGCCACGATGACATCGGCGCGGCTAATGGGTTGCAGTGCATCGGCTTGGCAGAGGAGCACGTTGGCGTCGGCAAGGTTTGCTTGAGCCATCGCAAGCCGTACGCGATCGAGATCGGAGCCTATCCAAGAGAGCTGTTGTTTTCTTATCGACGCCCCTTCGCTTCCCACTGAACAGGTCACGTCGTGGACCGTGGCTGCTCCGAAATCCTTGATCAGCTGCGCTCTGTATTCGGCAACGAGCTGTGGCGTTGCTTGTTGCGCGGCGTCGCTATCGGTAAGCCAATGTTCGGGCATCTTCCCACGGGCGCTGCGCTGCGCAGCGAGTAACTCCGAAACGACACGGGCATGATCGCCGAATTCCTTTTCCAGTACGGCTCTGTCGCGAATTAGCGTACTTGGAATGAGTTCGAGGTCCGGTCCAAGCGCCAGAATCTTTTGCAGGTTGTCCCGTAGGAACCCAACCTCGTCCAAAGTAAAACTCATTTGGGCGTCCCGATCCTATCTGTCGGGTGCTGGTGGAAAAACTCGTGGTAGCGCGGATCATCGGCGGGGTCTCCGATGATCGGGCGCATGTCGGCGTTGCGTGCAAGTTTGACCGCATCCTCGAAGGTGTCGCAGGAGCACAGCTGTTGGAGTTGCCCCCATGTTGATGGCACGAAGCGAACGAGCCCGGCGCGCCATCCTTCCATGAGTAGCTTCGGGGAGAACCAGTTTGCGTCGTCTGCCTCGCCGGTTTCCGCGTCTGGTTCTTGTCCGATGGGTGCTTTTGCGAGGAAGCTGAAGGTGTCGAACCAGTTACCTCGGTGCGAGCAACCTACCCAGCGTGCAAATGGGATGAGGAGGTCGCTGCAGACGTTGAGTTCATTGGCCTGCAGCATGTCCGTAAGCGAGATCTCGTGCGAGACGAGTTTGAGCCGTTGGTCGTGGAAAGGACGTGCGTCGCCGAGTAGGGTTCCTTCGTCGTCAACGGCGAGCAGTGTTCCGGTTTCTTCGAACAATTCGCGAACAGCGGCAAACAGCAGGGCATGTGCCTTGTATTTGGTGACGCCGAGCCTTCGTGCAACAGAGACTGCCGACTTGCCAATCCACAGGTCTCCGTCATTCCAGGCGCGGGGTGGGAAGTCGCGACTATCGACGCCACCTCCGGGAAAAACTGTCATGCCTGGGTAGTTTTTCATGCTCATGACTCGTTCTTGCATCCACACCTTGATTCCGTCGGGAGTGTCGCGGATGAGGATGACGGTGGCAGACAGGCGTGACCCGTTGAACCCACTGGTTTCTGTTGCGTCGACGGCGTCTGTTGCGTCGACAGAAAATGCGCCGGTTTTGCGGTACACGGTGCTCCACCTCCTCGCGTGGTGTTATGCGCGGTACGCACCACTTCGTGCGCTTCGTGCACGGCGTGCATAGAACCGGCCGTCGTCGTGCTGCACTTCGATTGGCTGGTGATACGCCTTAGAGACGTTTTCACTGGTCAATACGTCTTCGATAAGACCTTGGGCGATCACTGTTCCTTCGTCGAGCAGCAAGGCATGTGTAAAACCATATGGGATTTCTTCCAGATGGTGGGTGATCATCACCATAGCTGGCGCATCGGGGTCGAGTGCGAGGTCGCCGAGGTATGCGATGAGGTCCTCGCGTCCGCCGAGATCCATACCTGCCGCCGGTTCGTCCATGATGAGCAGTTCTGGGTCGATCATGACCGCGCGGGCGATGAGGACGCGTTTCTTTTCTCCATCCGAGAGCGTTCCCCACGTGCGGTCGATAAGGTGCATAGCCCCGACCTGTTCCAGGACTTCGAGTGCTTGCTCGTAGTCGACGTCCTCGTACTGTTCGCGCCAACGCCCGACGACCGCGTAGCCTGCGGAGACGACGACGTCACCTACTTTTTCACTTGGCGGAATCATCGAAGCAATCGCTGAGGACGTCAATCCGATTGCCGCGCGAAGGTCACGCATATCTGTTTTACCGATGCGCTCTCCGAGTACGAATGCGACGCCGCGCGATGGGAACTCTTGGGCAGCCGCCATTCGGATCAGTGTGGTCTTGCCGGCGCCATTTGGGCCGACGATGACCCAACGTTCGTCGAGCTCCACCTGCCAGTCGATAGGGCCAACAAGCGTGTTGCCTCCGCGAATAAACTCGACTCCTCGGAAGTCGATAAGCAGATCTGGATCAGTGGTTGGTTCGTTCACGGCTACCATTCTGGCTTCTTTCTACTTCGGCGTCTTGGTGGATAGAAAAACAAGCGACTGAGTTCTCAGTGTAACCATATCGTTGTATGAGAATCGCCACGGATGAAAGCGAACCCTTATGTCGATATTTAACGCGAGAGTTAGCTAGTCTGAGAGAAGAAAGAGCACACCTATAGGTGTGTCCGACTTCCATCGGCCACATGTGAGGACAAAAACGACATGGTTGCACGCTTTGGTATCGACGACGTACGCCCTCAAGTTTCCGGGCGAACTCTTCCGGCAAAGGCGGTGGTAGGTGAGGTTGTGCCAGTCTCTGCCCTGGTGTGGAGAGAAGGCCACGACGCTATCGCTGCAAGCTTGGTTATTACGGATCCGAATGGAGAACAGTACTCCATTCACATGCAGCAAGAACCGTACCGCCCGGACTACACCCACGCGGTGTTTGTCCCCGATGCTCAGGGTCTGTGGCGCTACCGCGTCGATGCCTGGAGTGACGTCATGGCGACGTGGCGCAACGCCGTCACAAAGAAGCTGGAGGCCGGGCAGACTACCGAAGAAATGGCGAACGACATCGCCCACGGCATCCACCTTTTTGAAGCCGCAATTGCGCAGACTCCGGCCCCAGACCGCGAGGTGCTCGAACGGGCCGCTGCGGCGCTTGATAATCCCGCGCTGCCACTGGCTGAACGAATTCTCGCCGGCATTTCTGACGAAGTACTCGAAGTACTCAATGCTTTTCCGCTTCGGGAGCTCGTCACCCATGGGCCTATTTGCGATATCTACGTAGAACGACGCGATGCGCTGGTGAACTCGTGGTACGAGCTCTTCCCGCGTTCCACCGGCGGTTGGGACGATGAAGGCAACCCGGTTCACGGTACCTGGGCTACCACTGCGAAGGCGCTCGATCGCGTTGCTGCAATGGGCTTTGACACGGTCTACTTCCCTCCTATCCACCCAATCGGTGAGATCAACCGGAAGGGCAAAGACAACACACTTGTCGCCGAGGAGGGTGATGTCGGCTCCCCGTGGGCGATCGGTTCACGAGACGGTGGGCACGATGCCTTCCACCCGCAGCTCGGTGGTGAGAAAGAGTTTTGCGCGATGCTTGACCATGCGCACGAACTCGGATTGGAGGTAGCGCTGGATTTGGCCTTGCAGGCTGCGCCGGATCACCCTTGGGCGAGCGAGCACCCCGACTTCTTCACCATCTTGGAAGACGGCACGATTGCTTACGCCGAGAACCCGCCGAAGAAGTACCAGGATATCTACCCGATCAACTTCGATAACAACCCGGAGAAGGTCTACGAGGAGATTTACCGGGTTGTCATGTACTGGGTAGACCTGGGCATCCGAACGTTCCGTGTGGACAATCCGCACACGAAGCCGGTGAACTTCTGGCACTGGTTGATCACCCGCGTCCACGAGACGCACCCCGACGTCATCTTCTTGGCCGAAGCGTTTACCCGCCCACCAGTGATGTACGGGCTGTCGAAGGCAGGGTTCTCCCAGTCCTACACTCACTTCACCTGGAAAGTATCTAAGAGTGACCTCATCGACTTCGCTGAGCACATGGTCGACGTCGCGGATGTCTCGCGCCCGAACCTCTTCGTGAACACGCCTGACATCTTGCACGCCTCGCTGCAGTACGGAGGTCCAGCCGCGTTCGCAATTCGCGCCACGCTTGCCGCCACAATGAGCCCATTGTGGGGCGTATATTCCGGCTTTGAGCTCTTCGAAGGCGAAGCCGTCGCAGAAGGTAGCGAAGAGTACAACCACTCCGAGAAGTATGAACTGCGCCCACGCGACTTCCAGACAGCCCTCGATAACGGGCAGTCTCTAGAGCCTTACATCACTTCGCTGAACCGCTTCCGCAAGGCGCAGCCTGCGCTGCAGCAGCTACGTCAAATTCGCTTCCATCACGTGGACAACGACCAGATCCTCGCGTACTCGAAGGTCGATGCGATCTCTGGCAACGCGGTCCTCGTCGTCGTTAATCTCGACCCATGGAACGCGCAGGAAGGCACGCTGTACCTCGACGCGCCGGCAGTTGGTCTCGAATATGGTGCGCAGTTTGCCGTCCATGACTTGGTAACTGACTCGTACTACGACTGGGGATCAGAAAACTACGTGCGCCTCGCACCGGAAGTCAACGTCGCTCACATTCTGAAGCTGCCTGATGTTGCGCCGCAGAAGCGAGAAGCGCTCGCATTCCGACAAATTTCAGATCACGACTACCGCCCATAACAACCGCGACCAAACAGACGCTAGAAAGATCATTATGTCTGCAAATTCAGTCAACCCAGCACTGCTGATCCCGGCACACGATCGGCACCGCCTCCTCGAATGCAAGCACCACGCACCGCACGACTTCTACGGATGGCACGCAGCACCCGAGGGCTCCCTCATTCGCACCCGATTCCTGGGCGCAACGAACGTCGAGTTACTCATCCACGATGAGATCCGGCAAATGCAGTCCCTTGGCGACGATATTTGGGCGATCGGCTTGACCGACACCACTGCGCCCGACTACCGCTTCAAGGTGCACTACCCCGAGGGCGACCCGGTGACCGTCGCCGACGCATATCACTTCCTGCCTACACTCGGCACGCTCGACCTGCACCTGATTAGCGAAGGCCGCCACGAGCGTCTCTGGGAGGTGCTCGGCGCCAACGTCCGTACCTACGAGACGACGCTCGGCACCGTCACTGGTACCTCGTTCGCTGTGTGGGCACCGAATGCACAGGGCGTGGCCGTCGTCGGTGACTTCTGTGCATGGAACCCAAACCAGTACCCGATGCGCGTCCTCGGTTCGACTGGAGTGTGGGAGATCTTCATCCCGGGCATTGAGGCAGGCACCACGTACAAATTTGCAGTACAGACGTCCGACGGCCGTCGCATCGACAAGGCCGACCCTCTGGCGAAGCAAACGCTGACACCTCCAGAGACCGTCTCCGTGGTTGCCGCCCCTTCCGAGTTCGAGTGGACAGATGAGGATTGGGCGCAAAAGCGCAGCGAAGCAGACCCGACCAACTCCCCAATGAGCGTCTACGAGTGCCACGTCGGCTCATGGAAGAAGGGCGCAACCTTCCAGACGATGCGCGACGAGCTCGTACCGTACCTCATGGAAAACGGCTTCACCCATGTCGAGTTCCTCCCGGTAGCCGAGCATCCATTCGGTGGCTCTTGGGGCTACCAGGTCACGGGGTACTACGCTCCAACCGCCCGTTGGGGAACTCCAGATGATTTCCGCGCACTCGTCAACGACCTACACGCAGCAGGCATCGGGGTCATCGTCGACTGGGTGCCAGCCCACTTCCCGAAGGATGACTGGGCACTCGCCCGCTTCGACGGCACCGCCCTCTACGAGCACCCCGACTGGCGCCGTGGCGAGCAAAAAGACTGGGGCACCTACGTGTTCGACTTCGGGCGCAACGAAGTTCGCAACTTCCTGGTCGCTAACGCCCTGTACTGGTGCGAAGAGTTCCACATCGATGGCCTCCGCGTCGACGCCGTCGCATCAATGCTCTACCTCGATTACTCCCGCCAGCCTGGCGAATGGCTCCCGAACCAGTTTGGTGGGCGCGAAAACTGGGACGCCGTCCAATTCCTGCAAGAGATGAACGCAACGGTTCACCGCAACCACCCAGGCATCGTGACCATCGCGGAGGAATCCACTGCCTGGCCGGGCGTGACCGCGCTGACGGAACACGATGGCCTCGGCTTCTCACTGAAGTGGAACATGGGCTGGATGAACGACACGTTGGAATACTTCTCCCTCGATCCGATTCACCGCTCGTACCACCACAACGAGATCACGTTCTCCCTGGTGTACGCGTTTTCCGAGCAGTATGTCCTGCCGTTTAGCCACGACGAAGTAGTCCACGGCAAGGGCTCGCTTTGGCAGCGCATGCCTGGCGATGACTGGAACAAGGCCGCCGGCCTTCGCACGCTCTTCGGCTATATGTTCTCCCACCCAGGCAAGCAGCTCCTCTTCATGGGCTGTGACTGGGGCCAGACCACCGAGTGGGACGAAGCGAACTCAATCAACTGGGACAATATTTCTGACGGCTGGGGCCACGAGTACCACCGCGGTATCCAACAACTGGTTCGCGACCTCAACCGGGTGTACGTCGACACCCCTGCGTTGTACGCGCAGGACAATGTGCCTGCCGGATTCCAGTGGGTCAAGGGCGACGACTCACAGCACAACATCCTCGCCTACCTCCGGTGGGATACCGAGGGCAACCCTGTGCTGGCCGTCATCAACATGTCCGGAGCTTCCCAGCCAAATTACCGGATCGGCCTGCCGGTCGCCGGTGAGTGGGAGCTACTCATCAACACGGACGCAGGCGTCTACGGCGGTGCCAACAACGACCTGCCACACACTGTGCACAGCGACGATGTTCAGTGGGATCACTTCCCTCACTCGATCGAGCTGCACGTACCAGCAATGAGCGCACAGCTGTACAAGCTGAGCCGCTAGAACGCTAGAGCCCGGGCCTCAGGAGTTCCTGCAGGCCCGGGCTTTTGCATGTCACGCTAGAACAGAGCACTCGCAAGCTTCGTACGAGCGGCGAGCACACGCGGGTCGCCGGCGTCAAAAAGCCCGAAGAGCTCGAGCAGTCGCTCCTTCGCCTCTGGAGACTGCTTGATCAAGCCCAACAGACGGTCGAATGCTTTCTCAGGCGCACCGGACACGAGCTCAGCATCAGCAGCCACCAGCTGTTTCGCGACATCGTCAGGGTGCTCCGCAGCATCAGCAATAGGATCAACCGTCAAGTTCGCAGGGTCAAGCCGCTTGACGACGGCCACCGTCGCCTTCGCCTGCGCAACTTCTTTGTTACCAGGCTCCTCGCTCAGCATCGCATCGTAGATAGCCGTAGCCTGATCAAAATCACCTGCCTGCATCGCACGAGCTGCCTCTTCCAAACGCGGGTCCTCTGCTGGGGCAGCATCCTCAACGGGTTCCTCGTCTAGGCCCTGCAACTGCCTGCCAACGTTGCTCACCAATGCCTCGAGCCAAGGCTTCAATTCTTCCTCCGACTGATCCCCCTCGAAGCTCGTCAGTGGGCGCCCAGCAGCGAGCGCGAGCGTGGTCGGAACAATCCGTACACCAAGCGCCTGCGCGATCTGCGGAGTGGCATCAGCATCAACGTATGCGTACGCGAATCCTCGCTGACCGGTAGCCAACTTGGTCAACGTCGCCCGTAGCGACTCGGAATCAGCTGAACGCGCACTACCGACATGAACGACAACCGGAATCTGCATTGAGCGCTGCAGTACCTTGGCTTCCAAATCTGCCTCAGTAACCGTAAATACTGGGACAAACCCCTCGCGCTGCATTTCCTCGCGGGCCTCCGCTTGCTTCGCTACCTGAGCTAAATCAACGGCCCCTGCCGTAAATTGTGGTCCTGTCACGTCCTAGTTCTCCTCAAGATGCTTGTTCAAAGACTCCATCTTCTGGTGGAGCATATCTGTAAACCCACGGCGGATATCCGCCTTGATCACCAGCGAAACACGTGGAGACACTTCCTCCACCGCTTGCGTCGCACGCTTAATAACGTCCATGACTTCGTCCCATTCACCCTCAACCGTGGTGAACATGGCTGTCGTCTCATTCGGCAGCCCCGATTCACGAACTACTTTCACGGCGCGTGCCACGGCCTGCGACATCTCCGCGTTCGGCGTGTCAGTGACGGCTGGTGCTACTGAAAATGCTGCAATCATGCCTCATACCCTACCGCCTCGACCAACAATGTTTATGCCAGTGACGGCGATCATCCGCCCCGCGCCCCACTTCCTTCGGCCACGCAACGACATGGGCTACTCCTGGAGGGATGTTCTGATTACATCCCGGGCACACGTAGAACTTCCGCGCTGCGGAAGAACCAATCTGTCGCACTTTGTAGATCTCACCATGCGTCCACCGCGGCCCTTCCATTTCTTGGGTGCCGATAAACGTGGACCCATCCCGCGGGAGTATATAGCTCGGCTGGATGTTTTGACGCCGATTTCTTCGCGGCACTGCTACATCGCTCCTCTAAAACAGGCGCAGCTCATCTGATTCGATTCCACGCAGGTCGTCATAGTCCAGCACAATACAGCGAAAACCACGATCTTCCGCGAGCGTGCGGGCCTGAGGCTTAATCTCCTGCGCAGCGAACACACCCTGTACTGGACGAAGTACGCTATCGCGGTTAAGCAGTTCAACATACCTGCTGAGCTGCTCGACGCCGTCGATCCCTCCCCGGCGTTTCACCTCAACGGCAACTGTCTTGCCGTCTGCGTCCTTGGCGAGCAAGTCGACTGGGCCAATCGCCGTCGGATACTCACGGCGGACGAGCGTAAACCCATCGCCGAGCGTAGAAATATGCTCAGCCAACAGCTCCTGTAGGTGCGCTTCCACCCCGTCCTTCACAAGACCTGGATCTTCACCGAGCTCCACGTTGGTATCAGACACGATCTCCTCGACCGTTATGCGAAGCTGTTCGCCTTTTGGGTTCTCCACGATCCACAACTCGTCCCCCGTGTCTTCCCCATCAATATCCACGACGGCTTGTTCACGTATCGTGCACGGCGGTGTCATCCAGTTCAGTGGTTTATAAGCACGGTCGTCTGCGTGGATCGACACAGACCCGTCAGCTTTCATCAAAATAAGGCGAAGCGCAGACGGCAAATGCGCATCGAGACGACCAACATAATCTACTGAACAGCGAGCAATGACAAGACGCATGGATACTAGGCTACCGGTCGTGTCATTCTGTACGGAATTATCCCGCTAGTAGCGCTGATCGCGGCCGCGGTCACGCAGCGCACGCCGACGCAGCGCCTCGTAATCAACCTTTTCCTGCCGCTCATCAGGTGCAGACTCAATCCATGAAATCAACGCCATCTGCGCGCGCTTCTGGCCCGCGAATTCAATATCGCCATCGGCACCGTGCAGCAGTACGGCTTCCTTAATCCCTGGCATGAACGACTGCTCTTCTTGACTCAGCGCTCGCATTCCCTCGAAGCTGGTCTGGGTGCGCTCAATGCACATGTCGTACTGGAATGACAAGGACCGCAGTTTATAAAAACGGAGCTCCTCCGCGTGATAGATCAGCACACCGTGGCGCCAACCGTGGACCCCGGTGGCCGGGAGTTGTCGGAACAGGCCTATCGCGCCGGAGTTGCGGAACATTAAAAAGCGCCACACGCACACAGTAATAACAAAGAACACAAAGAACAATGCCACGTACAGTAAAACGATCACATTGCACCTCTGCTTCGTTCAAACCGACCTTGATGAAAGTATGCGCTTCATTTTAGCGACCTTCGCTGCCAGTGCAAGCAACGAAGAAACGGAAAGCCCCGCTGCTAAAACAGCGGGGCTTTACAAGGTTGAGCGTGGCGCTCTACCTTCCTCCTACGCGGTGACCGCGTTAGCGAGATTCACTGCGACGGACGGCAGCAAGCTCGGCCTCTGCACGAGACTTCGCGAGTGCGTCGTCAATGTTCTGAAGCTCTGCCTGAGCTTCATCACGATTCACTTCGTGGGCGAAGATGGCGTAATCCGCAAGAATGGTCACTTTGTCACCTTGCACGGAAAGGAACCCACCCTGGACGGCGGCGACGATGCGCTCGCCGTCGATTGGGCGGATGGTCACGACACCATTGTCCTTGAGCTGACCAAGGATGGGTTCGTGGCCAGGCAGAATGCCGATCTCACCTTCGGTAGTCTGAGCAGTCACGATGCTTGCTGGACCCTTCCAGAGCAAACGGTCTACCGAGACTAATTGAGCGGTAAGTTCAGCCATTATTGCCTCCTAGCCCTGCAGCTTCTTGTAGGCAGCCTCAACGTCATCCAAGCCACCCAGGCCGTTGAATGCCTGCTCTGGGTATGCATCGAATTCACCGTTGCACAGCTTCTCGAAGGCGTCGATAGTCTCCTCGAGAGGTACGTAGGAGCCCTCGTCGCCGGTGAACTTCTTAGCGACGAAGAAGTTCTGGCCCAGGAAGCGCTCGATCTTACGAGCACGCATAACCGTGACCTTATCCTCTTCGGAAAGCTCGTCCATACCGAGAATTGCGATGATGTCCTGCAGTTCCTTGTTCTTCTGCAGAATACCGATAACTCGCTGTGCAACCTCGTAGTGACGCTCGCCAACGATACCTGGCTCAAGGATGCGCGAGGTCGAGGTCAGCGGATCCACTGCTGGGTAGATACCCTTGGAAGCAATGGAACGCGAAAGCTCGGTCGTCGCGTCCAGGTGAGCGAAGGTCGTGGCCGGAGCCGGGTCGGTGTAGTCGTCAGCCGGAACATAAACTGCCTGCAGCGACGTAATCGAACGGCCCTTGGTCGAGGTAATGCGTTCCTGGAGAACACCCATCTCGTCTGCCAGCGTTGGCTGGTAGCCCACGGCCGATGGCATACGACCCAGCAGGGTCGAAACCTCAGAACCAGCCTGGGTGAAACGGAAGATGTTATCGATGAACAGGAGCACGTCCTGGTTCTGAACATCGCGGAAGTACTCCGCCATGGTCAGGCCGGACAGCGCGACACGCATACGAACCCCTGGCGGCTCATCCATCTGGCCGAAAACAAGGGCCGTATCTGGAAGAACGCCCATGTCCTCCATCTCGAGGAAGAGGTCCGTACCCTCACGGGTACGTTCGCCGACGCCGGCGAACACGGAGGTACCGGAGAACTCGCGTGCAATACGCGTAATCATCTCCTGGATGAGAACTGTCTTACCGACACCAGCACCACCGAAGAGGCCAATCTTGCCACCCTTCACGTAAGGGGTAAGCAGGTCGATGACCTTAATGCCGGTCTCAAGGATCTCGGTCTTACCTTCCAAGTCCTTGAACGCTGGTGGCTCGCGGTGGATGCCCCAACGCTCACCACCGACGCCGACCGATGGGTCGTCCAAGCACTGACCAAGCGCGTTAAACACGTGGCCCTTGACCTGGTCGCCAACCGGAACGGAGATCGGATTGCCGGAGTCGCGTACCTGTGCGCCACGGACCAGACCGTCGGTTGGTGCCATGGCGATCGTGCGGACGAGGCTGTCACCCAAGAACTGGGCTACCTCAAGCACGATGGTGCGGGACATTTCGCCGAGGTCGATGTCAACCTCAAGCGCGTTGTACAAAGCGGGCAGCTCGCCACGCGGGAACTCCACGTCGACGACTGCGCCGATGACGCGCACGACGCGGCCATTCTCAGACCCTGCCGGGTTCTGAGCGAAATCGGACTCATTCTGAGCCTGACCCGTTGGCTCCTCGCCGAGCTCGTCGTAAGAGTGAGCAGTAGTCATGATTTAGTCACTTTCTCCACTACCAGACAGCGCGCCAGCGCCGCCGATAATCTCGGTGATTTCCTGGGTAATTTTTGCCTGACGGGCTTGGTTAGCCTCACGGGACAAGTTGTTCGCCAATTCGGTCGCATTGTCCGTAGCGTTCTTCATCGCCGTACGACGTGAAGCGGACTCCGCTGCAGATGCCTCCAAGAAAATCGAGTACAGCGAGCGAGAAACATACGCCGGAAGCAGTTCGTCCATCAGCGTATCCGCATCAGGTTCGAAATCCATGTCCGGTTGCACATCCCCACTTGTGGTGAGCATGTCTTCCTGCTCGTACTCGTAATCCTCAAGCACCGGCTCAATTGGGAGCAACTGGTGCACCCTGGCTTCTTGTGTCAACATCGACACAAATTCTGTGTACACCACGTGTACCTGGTCGAAGCCACGAACCTCCTGACCCTCAGGGCCGTGCAGGCCCTCGCGCCACTTAGCGGTCCCTTCAGAGCTCGCCATGAAGCCGTCGATCAGGTGACGACGAACGTCGTGGGTCGCTTCCCACGAAGGCTTCTGGGACCAACCAGTCCAAGAGCCTTCGACCTCCATATCGCGGAAACGGTAGTGGGTCACGCCCTTACCGCCCGTGATGTAGCGGACGACTTCGTAGCCAGCTTCCTCAAGCATGCGCTCGAGCTCTGCTGCCTTCTTCAACACGTTGTGGTTATACCCGCCGGCCATACCGCGGTCTGATGTGACCACGAGGACTGCTGCGACTCGACCATTCTCACGCTCACGGAGCATGGGGTGATCGAGGGAGCTCGCAGCTGCGAGGCGTTCCATGACGTCTTTCAACTCGTCGGCATACGGCTTTGCCGCTTCGACGCGCTGCTGTGCCTTGGTGATCTGCGAAGTCGCGATCAGCTCCTGGGCTTTAGTGATTTTCTTCGTGGAGTTTACAGACCTAATACGGTCACGTAGTTCGCGAAGTGTTGCCATGGTTTACTCTCCTCCCTTCCTATATGTAGACGTTTACGTCTTGTTCCAAGAACTACTTCTTGGAACGGCCGACGTTAAGGGTATTTTTCTTGACCTCACGCTTGTCCAGCGGATCCGCCTCTGGCTCGCGCACGATGTGCTCACCGGTGGAGGACTGGAACGAGCGAGCGAAGTCATCATTGACGCGCAGCAGCGTCTGCTTGCTCGTATCGTCGAGCGCAGCGCCACCGGAGATCTGTTCGTAGACTTCCGGAGCGACGGAGCGAATGTGCTCCTGCAGCTCGAACTCGTAGCGACGCACGTCTTCGACGGGAACGACGTCAAAGGCGCCTTCGTTTGCAAGCCAGATAGATACGATCTGGAACTCAACAGGCTGCGGAGCGTTCTCCGACTGCTTGAGGAGCTCTACGAGACGCTGACCGCGCTCGAGCTGGCGCTTCGAAGCTGCATCGAGGTCGGACGCGAACGCAGCGAACGCTTCCAGGTCACGGTATGCAGCAAGGTCGAGACGCAGGTTACCTGCAACCTTCTTCATACCCTTAGTCTGCGCAGCGCCACCGACACGGGACACGGAGATACCCACGTCAATAGCTGGGCGAACACCCTGGTTGAAGAGGTCGGACTGGAGGAAGACCTGGCCGTCTGTAATCGAGATGACGTTGGTAGGAATGAACGCACCCACGTCGTTAGCCTTCGTCTCGATGATCGGCAGTGCGGTCAACGAGCCTGCACCCAGCTCATCGTTGAGCTTCGCAGCACGCTCCAGCAGACGAGAGTGCAGGTAGAACACGTCACCTGGGTATGCCTCGCGGCCTGGTGGACGACGCAGCAGCAACGAGATGGCACGGTATGCCTCTGCCTGCTTGGTCAGATCATCGTAAATCACCAGCACGTGCTTGCCCTGGTACATCCAGTGCTGGCCCAGCGCTGCACCAGAGAATGGTGCGAGCCACTTGAAGCCTGCGGAGTCGGATGCAGGTGCAGCCACAATCGTGGTGTACTCAAGCGCGCCGTGCTGCTCGAGGGTTGCACGAACGCCAGCGATCGTGGAGCCCTTCTGGCCCACCGCGACGTAGATGCAACGAACCTGCTTCGACGGATCTCCGGTCTCCCAGAAGTGCTTCTGGTTCAGGATCGTGTCGATGCAGACTGCAGTCTTACCAGTCTTACGGTCACCAATGACGAGCTGACGCTGACCACGACCGATTGGGGTCATGGCGTCAATAGCCTTGATACCGGTCTGCATTGGTTCCTCAACCGGCTGGCGGTCGAGAACGCCTGCAGCCTGCAGCTCAAGCGCGCGCTCTTCGTTGGATTCAATTGGACCAAGGCCGTCAATTGGCTGGCCCAGTGGGTTAATAACGCGGCCGAGGAATTCCTCCCCAACCGGGATGGACAGAACTTCGCCTGTCCGCTTTACTTGGTCGCCCTCGGTGAGGGTCTCGAAATTACCCAGAACCACGACACCGATCGAATCGGTCTCAAGGTTCTGTGCGACGCCAATGACGCCGTTCGGAAACTCGAGCAGCTCATTCGTCATGCATCCTGGCAGCCCGGAAACCTGGGCAATACCATCTGCAGCCGAAGTCACCACGCCGACCTCCTCACGGGAGGCCTCCGCGGAGTAGCTCGAGGTGTAGTTCGCTATCGCGCTACGGATCTCATCGGAGGAGATCGTCAGCTCCGCCATGTTCTTCCTGCTCTCGGTAGTTTGTTCCAGCATTATCTCTTACTAAAGGGTCGCGTTGGCGAGAAGGTCGGTGCGCATGCGGTTCAACTTACCGCGCGTCGACCCGTCAATCAGTTCATCGCCGACTCGGATGGTCAGTCCACCGAGGAGGCTGGGGTCAACCTCAGAATGGATCGCCATCTCACGACCGTAAATGTTCTCAAGTTTCTGTGCCAGTGCATCGCGCTGCGCCTCAGAGAGCGCCTGTGCGGTGACCACACGTGCCACGGCCTTCCCACGCAACGCGGCGACGTCAGCTGCCAGAGCTGCGAGATCGTCTACCGGGTGGTGTTCTGGACGGCCAATGACCTGCAAAGCTAGCGCTTCAGTAACCGTGGTGACCTTGCCGTAAATGACATTCGCAAGCAGACCGCGCTTCTGTGCGGCTGTAGCGGTTCGGTCGGAGAGAAGCTGAGTAAGCTTCCGCTCCTTCTCAAGCAAGGTGGAGAGTTGGTACAGCTCGTTTTCGACCTGCTCCAACTGCCCTTGAGCCTCCGCGCCCTTCATCAGCGCACGTCGACCTAGGTTGATCAGGCCTGCGCGGAATTCGCGCGGGTTTGACCACTCCTCGGAAGCTGCTGCAGCAAGGATCTGTGCCGTAGGCTCTGCCACCTTGGCACCGAAAACATCGTTGATGATCCCGCGACGCTGCGCGGCATCAAGCGAGTTATCAGCGACAGCGATGCGCAGTGCACGCTCGGCGTCCAGCTGATCCACGGTCAGGAACAATTCCGTACCGAGCTGCAATGCAACAGCAACGGTGTCCCCTGCCCCTTGAATCAGCTGATCAAGCTGCTCAGAAACTTTTGTTTGTGCTTCGCGACTAGCTGCCTTCATTTCGCCTACTTCCTCGTAGAAACGTTGTCGAGTTCGGCGAGGAAAGCATCAATCGTGTTCGAGCGGCGGGTATCATCCGAAAGCTCGGTACCCAGCAGACGCTCTGCCAGACTGATGGAGTTCTGACCCATCTCGTTGCGCAGTTCAGCGACGACCTGCTCGCGGGAAGCCAGAAGCTGCTTTTCGCCTGCTTCAACAATTCGACGAGACTCTTCCTCAGCGCGCTCACGAAGTTCTGCCTGAATCTCCTTGCCCTTTGCCCGGGCAGCTTCACGGATCTCAGCAGCTTCGGCACGTGCCTCAGCGAGTTCAGCGTTGTTCTTTTCTAGAGCAGCCTTAGCCTCGGCCTGGGCAACCTGAGCACGCTCAATGCCGCCCTTGATTCGGTCTTCGCGCTCCGCCAGTACTTCCTGGAACTTCGGAAGGACAAACTTCCAGAAGAGCAAGAACACGATGACGAAGACAACGGTCGACCAAACCACGTCGTACATGGCAGGCAGGAGAATCGACGGCTCCGTCTCGAGCGGAAGCTTCTCTCCCTCTGCCAACACGAAAATATCGTTGACGTTAGTCATTGGTTGCTCCTGATCTAAAAAGTGTACGTGGAATTCGTGAGTTCTTTTTAGAACAGGAAGCCTGCAACGAGGCCAATCAGGGCAAGTGCCTCAACGAAGGCGATACCCAGGAACATGGTGGTACGCAGCTGGCCGGCCATCTCTGGCTGACGTGCCATACCCTCAACGGTCTTACCGACCAGCATGCCGATGCCGATGCCAGGGCCGATGGTAGCGAGGCCGTAGCCGATGGTGCCGAGACCGGTGTATTCGGTAGCGGCTGCTGCCTGAGCAAGAATGATGTCGTTCATGTGAAAGTCGTTCCCTTTCTTGGTGTTTGCTTGCAACGCTTCCTGCAAACAAACGAGTGACAATTTGTATGGGGTTTATTCAGTTTGACCAGTAGGTTGCGCTTTGTTAGTGCGCGTCTGCATGCAGCGACAGTTCGATGTACACCGCAGTCAACAGAGCGAAGATGTACGCCTGCAGGAAGATAATGATCAACTCATACAGGGTGAACAGCAACGCCGCGATCAGGGTCAGCCCTGACACACTCGTCCAGGCCGAGATCTGCCAGAAGAAGAAGTTCGTAGCAGAGTACAGCAGAACGAGAATGATGTGGCCAGCCAGGAAGTTCGCCATAAGACGAAGTGCCAGCGTGACCGGACGCAGAATAAACGTCGAGAAGAACTCGATCGGCACAACAAGGAAGTGCAGAGCGAACGGCAACCCAGGAATCACGGTCGAGTGCTTGAAGAAGGCAACGCCGTAGCGCTGCACGCCCGCGTAGATCATCGCAATGTAGGCAACAACAGCCAACACAATCGGCATACCGATACGTGCGTTTGGCGAGATGTTGAGGCCAGGGATGATCGTGGCGACATTCATGAACAGGATCGTGAAGAAGATTGTCGCGATTACCGGCAAGAAACGCCGGCCCTCTTTCTTCCCCAGCGTGTCTTCGGCGATGTGGATGCGGACGAAATCCACGCCCAACTCACCGATATTCTGCAGACCCTTAGGAACCAGTTTTGGCTTCCTAAAAGCAATAACAAAGAGGACCACCAGTACTGCCGCCATGAACAGGCGAACCAGCATGATACGGTCCAGCGCGAACCAGCCATTGGCGAAATCTTCACCAATAAACTGGTCGAACGTGTGCCCCGGGAAAAATTCTGGACCCAATTGGGGTGCGTGGAATGTACCCTTCATGGCCAAAGTTGTAACGCTCAGCGTTCTCTCCCGTTCTCGGGCCGCACTTAACGTGCGGTGCGATGGACGTCTCCAACAAGCTGTCTCCGTGGCGGACTCCGTCGCACATCTTCTACCACGGGACAGGGGATGTATTTTCGTGCTTCTTCCAGCGAAAAATAAGGAAGCAGCAGACCTTAACTAACCCGCCCGATACTTTAACAGGTCACAGCGTATTTTCACGCTTTAGGGGGTCTTCCAAAGCTTCTTCTGAGCATTTTTCGGTTACACGCCATTAAAATATGGCTGGTACTGGCGTTTTCACCTAAAATGTTACTTCCCCCACACCCGTTCCAAAAAGGGGTAGACACCCACAAATTCGGTAGGAATTCCCCTACATTCCGACATAGAAAAGCGTTGCCACCCCAAGGCGAGGGGGTAGCAACGCAAATGTCTGTATGTCTTAAGGCTTCTGAATATATGCCGTTCGTACGCTCAGTACCCCCATAGCTTCGGCGCCTAACGCAACAACAAGTGCCGCGATCGTAGTTACACCGAATGCTGTCGAGTCGTAAAACGTTGCGTTCCGAAGCCCGAGCAAGATAAGCACGATGACAACCATCTTGATGAGCCAACCGCCGAGGACGACAGCCATCGTGGTTGTAGGGGTTGAATTAGACGTCGCAAGAACACTGATAGCGGTCAACAGCACAAAGCCACCACCAATACCGACCCCCATCAATACAGCCCAAAGACCTGGCGCGCCGCTCACGGCTCCCCATGCCATCAGCGAAATGATAAGCAGCGCCAGCAATGCCAACGTTCCAAAGCGCAGTGCACGCAGCAGCGGTCGCCGTTGGTTCTCATACTGCTCAGTGTCTGACACTTCCAGGTTCGGCGTCACAGGGTTCTTTGGAGTATCCACGATTGGACATCCTACACAGATACTGGGCCAATCTTGCCTTTCAGCCATGGAATGAGCGTCGCAACAAAGGCCACCACCAACGAAAGGACGGTAAAAGCTACAGCAAATCGGGTGGGGACGATCGAAAAGCTCACCGCACCGAGGGCTACTGCAGAAATCCACATATAGAGGACCAAAACAGTGCGTCTGTGTGTATGCCCGAGGCGAAGCAGTCGGTGGTGAATATGTCCAGCGTCTGCTTCCCACGGTCGCTGGCCACGGATCACACGTCGGATGACCGCCCAAATCAGGTCAAGCAACGGCAAGGCAATTGCAGCAAGCACAACGATGATTGGGCTCACTAATGCCACCATGTCCGCAGCCCCATAGAGTGACATGTTGATCTTGCCCGACGCTGACGTCGACGCGGCTGCCAGCAGCAATCCAATAAGCATCGCGCCTGAGTCCCCCATGAAAATTCGGGCAGGCTCGAAATTATGCGGCAAGAACCCGGCACAAATTCCGACGAGAATCGAGCAAATGATCGCCGGCGGGTAGGCCGAAACAGCACCACCCTGGTCGTGGAGCACAGTGAGGGAGAAGAGAAGGATAGCTCCCCCAGCGATCATCCCCAGGCCAGCAGCGAGTCCGTCAATGCCATCGACAAAGTTCACAGCATTGATGATCAACACAGTAAAGAATGCGGACAGCAACATTCCTTGAACTTGGTCGAGGATCAGCGTGGTCCCCTCCCCAAACGGGACGTAAAAGACGGTAAAGACCAGTCCAAGAAAGCTCATGAGGCCAGCTACCAAGAGTTGTCCGCACAGCTTTACGACGGCCCCAAGCTCGTAGAGGTCGTCGATAATTCCTAGGATGACGATCCCACTCGCACCAGCGAAGACTGCCGTCATCTCGGGCGTCACCGGTGCGAACCCACGTGTGAGCGCCGGGAGCTGCTGCGCAAGAAAAAGGGCGCACACGAGCCCTGTAAACATGGCAAGGCCACCGACAGAAGGCGTCGGCTGGGTATGCACATCGCGTTTGCGGATCTCTGCCACCCTGCCCGTCCGAACGAGCGCTGTGCGCACCACGCCTGTGAGCAGGTAGGTGATCGCTGCGGCAACAAGCAGAACCAAGCCCAATTCACGCAGCGGGACTCCGGCGCCGCCCATCTACTTCCTCCGCAACTGCTCTGGGTCAAGTTTTAGGACTTGAGCAATGCGTTCCGTGCTGATAGCTCCCTCTCGCAGGATGACTGGGCTAGGGCCAGAAATATCGATAATCGTTGACGGGGTGCCAACTTCGGCGGGCCCACCCTCGAGATACACGCCGACTGCCTCCCCGAACTGCTGGCGTGCAGCGGCCGCGTTGAGCGCTGGTGGATTGCCCGTCAGGTTCGCCGACGAGACTGCCATCGGGCCAGTTCGCTGCAGAAGTTCAAGCGCCAGGCGTTGATTCGGCATCCGCAACAACACGGTGCCACGAGTGTCGCCGAGATTCCAGGGAAGGCTCGGGGCTTCCGGAACGACGATCGAAAGCCCTCCCGGCCAAAATGCTTCAACGAGAGTTTTAGCGGTGTCCGTGAACTCCCGCACGAGCCCCTGGATAGTAGTCCAAGACCCTACCAACACTGGCACCGGCATATCGGGGCCCCGCCGCTTCGTTGCCAGCAGTGTCGCCACCGCCTGGTTATTAAATGCGTCGGCGCCGATGCCGTAGACGGTGTCAGTAGGAAGGACGATGCAACGCCCCTCTTTCACTGCGGCTTCTGCTGCCTGCAGTCCTTGTTCGCGTTCTTCTGGTTCGAGGCACTGGAAAACCCTACTCGCCATAATGCTCCTCGTCTCCTTTGTTCAGTACCGGACTAGCTTACTCGCTCCGCTTCCGGGCACAGACAAAGCGGTGCTTTCCGGTGAGGTCCGCTAACCGCTCCACTCTTTCGAACGTGCCGGATGCTGTAACGGCGTCGACAGTCAGGTCAGAAGTTGCGTCATCATGCTCAACTGCAAATACTCCGCCCGGTTTCAATAGCGTCGCAGCCACCGGCACCAGGCCACGTATCGCGTCCATACCGTCGTCTCCGGAAAAGACTGCCTCCGGTGGGTCTACGTAGACCTCTGGGTCCAGACCGTCGGTATTGGGAACGTACGGCGGGTTGCTTACCACCATGTCTACGGTGCCATGCAGCGTAGACAACAAGTTGTGATCAGTCATGTCCCCTTCGACGATCCGGACGTTCAAGCCGAGTTCATCGCGATTTCGTTGGGCATACTCGCGAGCAGCTTCGGACCGCTCCACCGCGATCACCTCGGCGCACGGTACCGCATTCGCGATGTAGAGCGCGAGCGCGCCCGAACCAGTGCCCAGATCCACGACAGTGGGCGCCTGCGAGGTAGCGGACTGCTGCAATGTCTTCACTGCCCAATCGGCTAGGACCTCGGTCTCCGGCCGCGGGATAAACACACCCGGTCCGACACGCAGCGTCAGAGGCCCAAACGGCGCGGCCCCAACGATGTGCTGGAGTGGTTCGCGCGATGCCCGGCGTTGAATCGCTGCTTCAAACGCTGTTTCAAACTCCTGGTCAACGTCGAGGAACAGTACGTTCATCGGGGTGTCGTCGAGAAGCCAGGCAGCGATCAACCTCGCGTCGACTGCTGGCGTGGCAACGCCCGCGGCCGCAAGCTGCTGCGCGCCACGGGCGATGACCTGTTGAGCGGGGAGTTTACTCGGCTTCAAGTCGTTCCTGCCGCTCGTGCGCCTGAAGCGCTGTAATCAGATCGTCCATGTTTCCGTCAAGCACGGTGTCAAGGTTGTTCGCCTTGTAGTTGATGCGGTGATCCGAAATACGGTTTTCGGGCCAGTTGTAGGTCCTGATGCGCTCAGAGCGGTCCATCGTCCGCACCTGGGAAGCGCGCCCCTCGGCGGCTTCGGCCTCGGCCTTTTCGCGCTCGAGTTGGTCAAGGCGAGCTTGCAGCACCTGCATCGCGCGAGCTCGGTTTTGGATCTGCGAGCGCTCGTTCTGACAGGTCACCACGATATTCGTCGGCAGGTGGGTAATACGCACGGCGGAGTCAGTGGTGTTCACACCCTGGCCGCCCTTGCCGGAGGATCGGTAGACATCAACGCGAATGTCTTTCTCATCAATATTTACCGACGCCACTTCGTCCGGCTCCGGGAACACATATACACCCGCGGCCGACGTCTGAATGCGGCCCTGCGACTCAGTGACTGGCACACGTTGCACGCGGTGCACGCCACCCTCAAATTTCAGCTTGGACCATGCACCGTCACGTGATGGCGTCTTCGCCTTCACCGCGACGGTCATATCCTTTACGCCGCCAAGGTCCGACTCGGACAAGTCGAGCACTTCCCAGGTCAAGCCGTGCTTCTCGCAATACTTTTGGTACATGCGGGCGAGGTCACCAGCAAAGAGGGCCGCCTCTTCACCGCCAGCACCGGCCTTGAGCTCCATGATGATGTCATCACCATCGTGCTCGTCGCGAGGTGCGAGCAGGTCCGCGAGTTCCTCCTCAAGCGCGACGATCTCTTTCGCAAGGCGTTCAGCTTCTTCGGCGAACTCTTTGTCTTCGTACGCCATCTCAGCCGCAGCTTCGTGATCTTCCCTCGCCTGGTTCAGCGCGTCGTTGACCTTGATGATCGGCTGCAGTTCGGCGTAGCGCTTTGAAAGCTTCCGGAATTTATCCTGGTCGCCCGCAATATCTGGGTCGCCCATCTGGGCCTGAATGCCCTCGTATTCGGCGACGTAGTCGTCGACAAGCGAAACTTCGCCAGCCATTAGATGTACTCCTCTGCGTCTTGATCAGCCACCATTGGTGCCGAGTTGGCGACGCCCATCAGGAACTCGCCGTTGCTCTTCGTCTTCTTCAACTGCTTGATCAGCATGTCGATGGACTGCTGCGGGTCAAGTGCCGACAGGATTCGACGCAACTTGTGCATCACGCGCGCTTCATCCGGCCCCATGAGCAGGTCATCCTTGCGGGTACCGGACGGGTTGACGTCGACAGCTGGGAAGACCCGGCGTTCCGCGATCTTACGATCAAGCTTCAGCTCGGCGTTACCGGTGCCCTTGAACTCCTCAAAGATGACGGTGTCACCAGCGGAGCCCGTCTCCACCATCGCCGTAGCGATGATCGTAAGCGAGCCACCCTCCTCGATGTTGCGCGCAGCACCCAGGAAGCGCTTCGGCGGGTACAGCGCGTTGGAATCAACGCCACCGGACAGGATACGGCCCGATGCCGGCGACGAATTGTTGTACGCGCGACCCAGGCGCGTGATCGAGTCGAGGAGGACTACAACGTCTTGCCCCATCTCCACGAGGCGCTTTGCACGTTCAATTGCGAGCTCCGCGACGGCGGTGTGCTCTGATGGCGGGCGGTCGAAGGTGGAGGCGATAACCTCACCCTTCACACTGCGTTGCATGTCCGTGACTTCCTCAGGGCGCTCGTCAACGAGGACGACCATCAGGTAGCACTCTGGGTTGTTCTTCGCGATTGCGTTCGCGATGTTCTGCAGAATTGTCGTCTTACCAGCCTTTGGAGGGGAGACGATCAGTGCACGCTGACCCTTACCAATCGGCATGACCAGGTCGATCACTCGCGTGGTCAGGATGTTTGGCTCTGTCTCCAGGCGCAGACGCTTATTCGGATACAGCGGGGTCAGCTTGTGGAACTGCTTGCGCTGCTTAGCGTCCTCCGGCGTCATACCGTTCACGGAATCAACACGGACCAACTGGTTGTAGCGCTGGCGGTTGCGGCCAGAGCCATGCTGGTGACCCTGCCCGTTCGCGCGCACCTGACCGATGACCGCATCGCCGGAGCGCAACCCATTCGCCCGAACGAGGCGGTTGTTCACGTACACGTCTGCGCTGCTCTGACGGTAACCAGTGGTGCGGATGAACGCAGCGTTGTTGTCAATGACGTCGACGATGCCGGCTACTTCCTGCAGCTCTTCTGGTGGGATGTTCTGGTTATCCTGCTGGTCACGGTTGTTGTCACGGCCGCGGCGTCCACGACGGCCGCGGCGTCCACGACGGCCTCCCCCGTCTTCGTCATGGTCGCGGTTGTTACGACCGCCGCGGTCATTACGTTGGTTGCGGCCACGACCGCCGTTGCCGTCGTTGCTATTTTCAGACTTCTCGTCGGCCGAGCCGTTATCGTGCTTTTCGGGCTTATCGTTCTTCTCGTCGTTCGAGTGCTTCTGTTCTGCGTCGGCATCGTGGGACTCATGATTGTGTCGCGCACGGTTTCGGCGAGCACGGCGTGCCGCAGATCGGGACTCATAGCGCCCCTCGTGCTGCCCGGACTGCTGCTCTTTGCCCTTTTCCTCTTTGCCCGTCTTGTCGCCTTGTTCCTCACTATTTTCAGCGGGATCTGCGGCCTTGCGGGTGGCGCGGCGACGGTTGTCGCTGTGAGTTTCCTCTTCTACTGCCTTCGCAGGTTCTACTGCCTTCGCAGGAGCCTTTCCAGGCACGGTGCCAGTAGTAATTGCTTGGATAAGCTCGCCCTTCCGCAGACCGGAGACACCTTTGAGGCCTTTTTCTGCAGCAAGTTTGCGCAGTTCAGGAATCTTCAGCGCTTGAAGGTCAGTTCCTGCTGCGTTTCCCGTATCTGTCACGGATGTCCTTTCGTCACTTCGCCAGCAAAGAGAGTGAACACTGATTCGAAGCTTTCGTGTGCATTGTGTCGTTTCGTTCACTGTGCGCTGCAACTTCGTTAACAGTAACTGAATTGCCTGCGCGCTCCCCCATGGTCAGTGAAAACCATGTAATAAAACTACGCCACTGCACGTAGATTGCAAAAAGGGGAAGCGGATCGATGAGGTTGGCTGCGCAGCAAAGTTCGTGCGATGCGCATGATCCGCCTCGTATTGTATCGCATGATTGAATTGCGCGTGCTTCATTCGCGCTAAAGTGGTGCCCATGCTTTCAACGATGCAGGAAGTGCCGTTTTCCGTCGGTCGCATTTTGGAGTATGGGCGCACCGCTCACGCCTCGACGAAGTGTACGACGTGGGGGCCCACGGGCGCCGAAGAGTGCACGTTTGCGGACATTGGCGCGCGGGCCAGCGCTTTTGCCAACGCTGCGGAAAACTTGCTGGGCATTGACGGGGACCAGCGCGTGGCTACGTTCATGTTTAACTGCTCCGAGCATATTGAGGTGATGTTTGGTACCGCCGCGAAAGGCGCCGTCTTCACCCCACTGAATATTCAGTTGATGCCGGATCAGATTGCCTATGTGGTGAACCATTCAGAGGCGAAGGTCATTGTGGCTGATCCGCGGCTAGCTAAAAAGCTTGGCCGAGTGATGGAGATGTGCCCGCTGGTTGAGCACATTGTCTTTATTGGCGCTCTGCTCAGCGACGACGTCCTTGGGTTGTCGTTCGGAGCTGCCAAGGTGCATAGCTACGAGCAGCTTCTCGACGGCCAAGCAACACGGTACTCGTGGCCGGAACTGCCAGAAAACACTGCAGCCGCACTGGTGTATTCGACAGCAACGACTGGCGCGCCAAAAGGCGTGGCGTATTCGCACCGCTCTCTTTGGCTCGAGGCGATGACGCTTCGCTCAACGGATTCACTAGCGATTACGCACGGCGAGTCTTTCCTGTGCTGCATCCCCATCTATCACGTGTTGAGCTGGGGCGTACCGTTCGCAGCGTACGTCACCGGCGCACCGATGGTACTACCAGGTGCCGACGTTTCCGCACCGACGCTTGCAACGATTATTGCCTCGACGCACCCACGCGTAGCGCACGGCGTACCAACGCTGTGGATCCAGCTAATGGTGCACTATCTGCATACGCCGCCTGAGCGCATGAGTTTGCAGGAGATCTTCGTCGGAGGCTCTCCTGCCCCGCCTGCACTGATCAAGGTGTGGGAGGAACGCTACGGTGTCGACGTCGTCCACGTGTGGGGCATGACGGAAACGTCTACTGTTGGCACGGTGGCACGCCCGCCATCAGGCGCTTCAGGCGAAGCTCGCCAGGCGTATCGCGTGTCCCAGGGACGGTTTGTGCCATGGCTGGAATACCGCGTGGTCAACGATGGAGAGGTGATGGCATCAACAGACCTTTCACAAGGCGAGATGCAGGTGCGAGGAAATTTGGTTGCCAACGGCTACTACCACTCGCCAACCCAAGAACAGGGCGAGTTGGCCTCGACGTTCCGGGGCAAAGAGATTAATGACGCCCGCCACCACTTCACTGAAGACGGCTGGCTACGCACTGGTGATGTCGGAACAGTCACCGCCGATGGCTACATGACGTTGTACGACCGTGCACGCGACGTTATCCGATCTGGCGGCGAATGGATCTATTCCGCACAGGTGGAAAACCTCATCATGGAAGCCGAAGATGTCATCGAGTGCGCTGTGATTGGCTTCCCCGACCGCCAGTGGGGCGAGCGCCCACTGGCTATTACCGTGCTTTTGGACGATATCCCGCGCACCGCGGAAACAGCGGAGCGGCTGCGAAAGAACCTCGCCGATGTGTTACCAACATGGATGGCACCTGAGTATTGGACGTTCGTCGATGTGATCGACAAGACTTCGGTGGGCAAGTTTGACAAGAAGGACCTAAGGAAACACCTCGCCAAGGGCGACTATGAGATTATCGCGCTGCCTGGCCCGGGTAACCGCGGAAGGAAGGCACAAACACCCGAGCAATAAATACGGGTTTTTCACTGCTAATTCTTGACCTGGCGTATTTCGTACTTATTATTGACAGCACTATGCCCATTCACCTTCCTCTTGCATCGCCGTTAGCGTCCCGCGCAGCTTCCGACGGTCCACTCGCACCAAACGCCAGCTTGGACCCAGGTGAGCAGCCCGCCCCGCGCACGCTCGACGATCGTTTTGGGCGTACGGCACGAGACCTCCGGGTCAGCCTTACCGACCGCTGCAACCTGCGCTGCACGTACTGCATGCCTGCAGAGGGCCTTGAATGGATGCCAACTGAAGAGGCACTCACCGACGAGGAGACGATCCGGCTGATCCGCCTGGCTGTGGAGCACCTCGGCATCCGCCAGGTGCGTTTCACAGGGGGCGAGCCACTCCTGCGGCGCTCGTTGGAACGCATCATCAGTGAGACGAAGACCATGCGCACCGACGAGGGCGTCGCACCCTCAACTGCGGTCACCACGAATGCCCTGGGCCTTGCGCGCCGGGCGCAGGGGCTTGCCGACGCCGGCCTCGACAGAGTGAATGTGTCGCTCGATACCACGGATCGGGAGCTCTACGCACAGCTCACCCGCAGAGACCGCATCGACGACGTGTTTGCGGGCATCGACGCCGCAGTGGAAGCAGGCCTTCAACCGGTGAAGGTCAACGCGGTAGTGATGCCGGGCATCAACGAAGACGGTGTCACAGACCTCGTGCGCTTTGCGCTGGAACGCGGGCTGCAGCTGCGCTTTATCGAACAAATGCCGCTGGGCCCACGCGAGCAGTGGAAGCGCACCGACATGGTGACGGCGCATGACTTGGTTGAGCGTCTCCGCCACGATTTCACGCTTACACCTGCCGTCGAGCCACGGGGTTCTGCACCCGCTGCCCTATGGGATGTCACAGACGGTACTCGCAGCGGCAAGCTTGGGATTATCGCGTCTGTGACACACCCTTTCTGTGGCGCCTGCGACCGAACCCGCCTCACGACTGACGGCTCCATCCGGTCCTGCCTGTTCTCGAAAGCGGCCGACGAGGTCTCGCTCCGCGACGTCATGCGTGGGGGCGCCTCCGACGCGGAGCTCGCGAACCTCTGGTCGAAAGCCATGTGGCTGAAGAAGCCCGGACACGGCATTGATGACGAGGGCTTCCTGCAGCCGGAGCGCCTCATGAGCGAAATCGGTGGTTAGCAACTAATGAACACTCTTCCTTCTGTCAACGAACATTTGGCCCGTGTCCTGGCTGCGGCGCGGCCCCGCGTTAAGCGCGATGTCCCATTAGGTGACTGCGTAGGCCAGGTACTCGCAGCCGACGTCGTGGCACGGTTCCCAGTGCCACCTTTTTCAAACTCCGCGGTCGACGGCTTCGTAGCCCACGAGTCGGATCTATTCGGTGACGGGCCGTGGGTACTGCCTGTAGCTGGTGAGATCCCGGCCGGACATGACGCAATCGATTGTCCAGCTGGCCACGCAGTCCGAATCATGACTGGCGCACCGATGCCGCAACAGGACGGTCTTCATGTCGTCCCCGTCGAGCAGACGAATATCCCTCGAGGTCCTTATCCTCTCCCTGACGAGGTCCAGATTACTTCTGTTGACCTTGGCCGTTCCCACATCCGACATGCTGGTGAGAATGTCGGCGTCGGTGAAGTCGTTGCGCGAGAGGGAACACGGATTGATGCTGGCACACTCGCCGCACTTGTCGCCACTGGTGTCCGCGCTGTGGACGTTTTCGAACGCCCGACCGTCGCAGTCGTCTCTACTGGCGACGAGCTCGTCGCCTGGCCCGGCGACATTCGCGGCGCGCAAATTCCCGATTCAAACCTGCCAATGGTGGCGACGCTTCTGCGCGAAAGCGGCTACGCCAAGGTATTCACGGTGCACGCTGATGACGATACGCAATCGACCGAGGTCTTACTCCAGCAGGCCGCGCAGCAGGCAGACATCGTGGTCACTACCGGCGGAGTCAGCGCTGGAGCGTACGACGTAGTCCGCACTGTCACAGCCTCCTCACCAGATATGTGGTTCGGCCATGTCGCCCAGCGCCCGGGAAGTCCGCAGGGCGTTGGACGTTGGTCTGAAGCTGCATTTATTTGCCTGCCCGGAAATCCAGTTGCGGCGTTCGTCTCGTGCGCGCTGTACGCGATCCCGTTACTGCGCGCGAGTGCAGGAAACCGCACGCGTTGCAGCATGGACGAGCGAACAATGGTGGAAGCGGACGTCGATACGCACTTCCCCGCCCCGCGTGCTGATCGTCATGTATTCGTACCTGTGCGCCTGCACACCGAACACGGTGCTGTCCGCGCTGAAGCCTTTGCCGGCGGACATGGCGGCTCCGGATTCGTGGCTTCCCTACCTGCAGTGGACGGAATCGCGGTCCTTGCCCCTGGAACCGACGCCCCCACCCGCATCCCAGTGATGCTGTTTTAAAGAAAGAAAGACTCAACATGAAATTTACCCATCTCAATGCTGCTGGCCAGGCCTACATGGTTGACGTTACGGAGAAGCAGCCAACCGTTCGGAATGCAACCGCGCAAGGTGAAGTCGCTTGCTCGCCTGAGGTGATGAAGGCACTGCGTGAAGGCACCGTACCGAAAGGCGACGTGTTAGCCGTTGCACGCGTCGCAGGCATTTCGGCTGCGAAGCGCGTGCCGGACTTGCTGCCACTCGCCCACACGATTGGCGTACACGGTTGCGCGGTAGACGTGGAGTTACGCGAAGACCACGTTTTCATCGAGGCCACCGTTCGCACGGCGGACCGCACCGGTGTCGAGATGGAGGCGCTGACCGCTGTCAGCGTTGCGGCACTTGCCATCGTGGACATGGTCAAGGGTGTCGACCGCTCGGCATTTGTGCGCCGGATGGGAATCGTGGCCAAGTCTGGTGGCCGCTCTGGCGACTGGTCGCGCGAGCTTCCCGAGGCATAGCATGCGAGGTGTGCGAGACGTGCAACACGAGTGGAAGGATGTCGGCATCATTGTTCTCGCTGGGGGACGCTCGACACGAATGGGCGCCGATAAAGCCCAGGTGAAAGTGAATGGCACCCGCCTCGTTGATGCGGTGTGCGCCCGCATTCCTGATGATGTGCCGCGCATCGTCGTCAGTCCGAAACCGCTGGGAATGCCTACGGTGAGTGAGGATCCGCCGTTCGGGGGTCCCGTCGCAGGGATTGCTGCAGGGCTCTCGCGTATCGACGCCCCCTTCGTCGCTATCGTCTCCGTCGACGCACCACGATCCCCTGAACTGATCCCGGTACTCTCTCGAGCCGCTCGCGACGGTGCGGACGTTGCGGTCGTTGAAGCTGCGGATGGGTATCTGCAACCGTTATGTGCGGTGTGGAACCGGGCCTCCTTAGTAGCTGCACTCGACGCTGCGGGCTCACGCGACATTCCCGCGAAGCGCCTCTTCGACGCGGTTGAGCACATAGTACGAGTCCAGGGCACTGGCGCTGAGCGCGACTACGATACGCGGTTGGAACTCGACGAGCTTGGGGACGTCGAGTTTCCCGCTACCGAGTAGCGTCTGGTTAGCGAACCCACTCTGTCAGACTCGGCCACAGCGCAAGGATGACACCGAGGGTGTCTCGCACGCCACCGTGCGAACTCGGGGCGTTGACGATGAGGCTTGCACCAGGCTCCCGGGAAGTGAGACCAATGAGGCCTCGGCAAAGTCCGGCGCGCGGTGAATGCTCCAGCCCGTCGATCAGTACTTGGGTTTCGATGCCGTGGAGCCGTGTGGAGATGAACTCTTCGCTTACTTCAGGGGTGAGGTTTCGGGGCCCCAGTCCGGTACCACCACAGGTGAGGATGAGCGAGTTCCCGCCTTCCACCGCTTGTGCCATTGCATTGCGGAGCGCTTCGTCGCCTTCTGGAATAATCACGGGTTGTGCGACCTGAAATCCAGCTTCAGTGAGCAACCGACTAGCTTCGGGGGACGCTTTGTCTTTTCGCTCACCCCCAAAAACCCGGTCAGAAACGACGATAACTACCGCTGTAGGGTCCGTTGTTTTTTCCATGAAGTGTTCCTTCCCTGCACAAACACCAGCATCTGTACAAATCACCGAATTACGACACACACATGTTGCGTAATTATACACGGCTTTTGTCGTGGATAAGTTGATAGTATCAGTTCAACGCCACTATCCTTAAACGTAGTTGCGGGTTTTTCGAATACTTTTATTTACCCGGAGCACATAGACCTTTATCGCATTTTTTGAAGAGGATTTCACCCCATGTCCAAGCTCGACACCTCCCAACGGGTACTCACCGGTTGGGACACTGAAGATCCAGAAAAGTGGGACGCCGGAATCGCATGGCGCACACTTTGGATCACCACAATTTCGATGTTCTTCGGGTTCGTCACCTGGTACATCGTTGCGGCGGTCGCGCCGCGCCTCAATGAGATCGGGTTCGACCTCACTGCTGCACAGCTTTACTGGCTTACTGCAGTCCCAGGACTGGCGGCTGGTATCTTCCGCCTGATTTGGATGTTCTTGCCACCAGTTCTTGGTACCCGAAAGCTCATTACGCTTTCGACAGCACTCTTCCTCATCCCACTGGTCGGCTGGTATTTTGCGGTCCAGAGTCCTGAGACTTCATTCGCGACGCTCATGATCCTGTCCTTTATGACAGGTATCGGCAGCGGTATCTTCTCAGGCTTTATGCCGTCGACGGGGTACTTCTTCCCGAAGGCAAAGTCCGGTACGGCGCTCGGCCTCCAGGCAGGCCTGGGCAACCTCGGCATGTCGTTCGTGCTGTTGCTGGCACCTTGGCTCATCGGCACCACGATGATCGGCACGATCGAGGCTTCGGATGGTTCAGGTACCGCGATCAACGTGCATAACGTTCCGGCCTTCTTCGTCCCTTGGGTCATCATCATGGTCATCGTGTCCTGGCTGATGCTGAAGGACGTTCCGGTGAAGGCAAACTTCCGCCAGCAGATCGATATTTTCGGAAACAAGAACACTTGGATCCTCACCATCATTTACGTGATGACGTTCGGCGCCATCGCCGGATTCGGCGCTCAGCTCGCACTGTTGATGAAGAACTCCTTCGGCGACAACGCGACGAAGCTGCTCGGTTGGGCATTCATGTACGCCCTGCTCGGGGCCCTGGTTCGCGCTCTGTGGGGCCCACTGTGCGACAAGTACGGCGGTGCAATCTGGACGTTCGTTGCTGGTGTTGGCATGACGGTCACCACTGCAATTGCCGCAATTTTCCTTGCCCGTGGTGGTGACGCCGCGGCACCGTTCTTCTACACCATGCTGGCCATGTCTGTCTTCGCTGGCATCGGCAACGCTGGCACTTTCAAGCAGATGCCAATGATTCTGCCGAAGCGCCAGGCAGGCGGTGTTATCGGGTTTACCGGCGCGATCGGAGCATTCGGGCCGTTCATCGTTGGTGTGCTGCTCACGCTGATGAGTGCGCCCACGTTCTTCTGGGGCTGCGTAGTTTTCTTCACCTTCGCTACGGCACTCGCATGGATCTACTACGCCCGCCCGAACGCACCGTTCCCTGGCTAACAGCCATTTCATTCACGACCCCGTTTTCTCACTTTCATTCAAGGAGATTGTGAACCATGACTGATGCGACACAGTCCAACCCGCTGTTTAAACTTGGTGGGTTCGTTCGCAAAGGCGACGTCACGCCTTCCGGCCAGCAAATTTTCCTCGAAGGTGGCCGCCAAGCCGACGTGTTCTACCGCAACCGTTGGTCCTTCGACAAGATGGTGCGCTCCACACACGGTGTGAACTGCACCGGTTCCTGTTCCTGGAAGGTCTACGTCAAAGATGGCGTCATCACCTGGGAATCCCAGGCCGTTGACTACCCCACCACTGGCCCTGACTTCCCAGAGTACGAACCTCGAGGGTGCCCACGTGGCGCATCCTTTTCCTGGTACACCTACTCGCCTACGCGCATCCGCTACCCGTACGTGCGCAGCGCATTGCTGGAGATGTACCGCCACGAAAAGAAGCAGCACGACGGCGACCCGGTACTCGCCTGGCGTGCGATCCAGGAAGACCCAGTCAAGCGTCGCGCCTACGTCGGTGCCCGCGGCAAGGGTGGCCTGGTGCGCGTTGCTTACGAAGAAGCCGTCGAGATCGCCGCTGCAGCACACGTCTACACCATCAAGCAGTGGGGCCCGGACCGCATTGCAGGTTTCACAGTGATTCCTGCGATGAGCCAGGTCTCGTACTCTGCTGGTACCCGTTTCTTGGGGCTGATTGGCGGCGCGATGCTGTCCTTCTACGACTGGTATGCAGACCTTCCCCCTGCCTCCCCGCAGACATTCGGCGATCAGACTGACGTGCCAGAGTCCGGTGACTGGTTCAACTCTTCTTACCTGATGATGTGGGGCTCGAACATCCCGGTGACCCGCACCCCGGACTCCCACTTCATGACCGAAGTGCGCTACAAGGGCACCAAGATCGTCGTGGTCTCCCCGGACTACAACGATGCCGCGAAGTTCGCCGACGAGTGGATGCGTATGTCGCCCGGTACCGACGGCGCACTCGCCTTCGCAATGGGCCACGTCATTTTGAGCAAGTTCCACGTTGCTCAGCAACCGCAGTACTTCATGGACTACATGCTCAAGTACACGGATGCACCGTTCCTGGTGGAGCTCGATCAGCTCGAGGACGGCACGTTCGCTCCCGGAAAGTTCCTTACTGCAGACAAGCTTGAGGACGCCACCCTGGCCAATAGCGATAACGCCCAGTACCGCCTGCTCAACATTGAAGCCGACGGCACCGTTGTCGACCCTGGCGGTACCATCGCAGACCACTACAAGACCGATCCCGGTAAGTGGAATCTCCGCCATGACAACGCCAACCCTGTGATGTCGATGGCGGACACCGACTCCTACGGCACCGCCGAAGTGTGCTTCCCACGCTTCGATATGGACGCTTCTCGCGAGGCTTTGGACTCGGACGGCCCGATCGGCGCTGGTGTCTACCGCCGCGGTGTCCCAGTCCGCGAGGTCGGAGGCCGCACCGTTACCACCGTGTACGACATCATGCTGGCACACTACGGCGTGAACCGTCCGTCGCTGCAGCTGCCAGGCTCCTGGCCGGCCGACTTTAACGACGCCTCCGAGGTCGGCACGCCCGCATGGGCAGAAGAGCTGTCCAATGTTCCTGTTGCGCAGATCGAACGAATCGCCACCGAGTTTGCACAAAACGCGTTGGACTCGAAGGGCCGTTCCCAAATCATCATGGGCGCGGGCGTGAACCACTACGTCCACGCGGACTCTATCTACCGCACTTTCCTTGCGCTGACTTCCATGTGTGGCACCCAGGGTGTCAACGGCGGCGGTTGGGCGCACTACGTGGGCCAGGAGAAGCTGCGTCCTCAGTCGGGTTGGAGCCAGTACGCGTTCGCGAATGACTGGAACCGTCCACCACGGCACATGATCACCACCGGTTTCTACTACCTGACTACGTCCCAGTGGCGTTACGACAACTCGAAGGCCTCAAGGATGGCCTCGCCGCTGGCACGTAAGGGCGCGTCGGAAGATAAGTACCTGTCGGAGACACTGGTCGAGGCCATGAAACGTGGTTGGATGCCGTCGTACCCGCAGTTCAACCGCAACCCACTGCTGCTTGCTGAGCAGGCGAAGGAAGCGGGCATGGACGTGAAGGACTACGTCGTCGACCAGTTGGAGTCGGGCCAGATGGAGTTCGCTGCGGAGGATCCGGATGCTCCGGAGAACTGGCCTCGCATCCTGCTGAACTGGCGCACGAACCTGATGGGATCGTCGGCGAAGGGCACCGAGTACTTCCTGCGCCACATGTTGGGCGTTGATTCGGATGTCTCCGCGGAGGAGCTGGCCGAGGGTGAGCGCCCGAAGTCGATTCGCTGGCGCGAAGAGGCACCGATGGGCAAGCTCGATCTGATGATGACTACGGACTTCCGTAACACCTCAACCACCCTGGTGTCAGACATCGTCTTCCCTGCGGCTACCTGGTACGAGAAGAACGACTTGTCCACGACGGACATGCACCCGTTCATCCACACCTTTAACGCTGCGATCAACCCGCCGTGGGAGGCTCGAAGCGACTGGGAGATCTTCCGCGATATGTCCGACGCTGTTTCCCGCATGGCCGGCAAGTGGCTGGGAGTGCAGACGGACGTCGTCACTGCGCCTATCTCTCACGACGCTCCGGATGAGATCAACCCGAACATGGCAAACGGCGTGGTGCCCGATGTCAAGGAAGTCGGCATGGTTCCGGGCCAAACGATGGCAAAGTTGGTTCCAGTTGAGCGTGATTACACCAAGATCTTCGAGAAGTGGATGTCTTTCGGCCCACTGACCGAGAAGGCTGGCACGAATGTACACGGCACGCCGTTTAACGTCGAAAAGCAGGTTGGTGAGCTCTTCGGCATGAACGGCGTCGCTGAAACTGCCTCTGCGGGTGACCGGCCTGCACTGAACTCCGCCGTGAAGGCAGCACAGGCGATCCTTCACCTTTCGGGTGTGTCCAACGGTGAGGTTGCGCGCAACGGCTTCGAGAATCTGGGCAAGATGCTCGGCTCGGACACAAGCGAGTTCTGGGAAGGCACCGAGGACGCCCAGATCGTCTGGGACAAGGTCAAGGAACGCCCGCAAGAAGTCATTACCTCTCCTGAGTGGTCCGGCGACAAGCGTGATGGACGCCGCTACACCGCGTTCTCCCTGAACCTGGCGATGGATAAGCCTTGGAACACGCTCTCCGGTCGTATGCACTACTTCATCGACCACGACTGGTTCATCGACTACGGCGAGCAGCTTCCTGTGTTCAAGCCACCGCTTGACCGCATGCGTCTCAACGGCGAGACTCGCCCAGGCGAGGTCCTCAAGGGTGAGGACGGCAACCCGGAGATCACGGTGCGCTACCTCACCCCACACAACAAGTGGTCGATCCACTCCCAGTACTTCGACAACCTCCACGTCCTCTCCATCTCCCGCGGTGGGCAGGTTGTGTGGATGTCTGACACGGATGCACAGAAGATCGGTGTCAAGGACAATGAGTGGGTTGAGCTCTACAACCGCAACGGCGTTGTCTCGGCGCGTGCTGTGGTCACCCACCGTATTCCGGAGGGGACGGTCATCATGAACCACGCGCAGGAACGCACAGTGGGCACACCGCTGAACGAGCGCTCCGGCCGACGTGGCGGCACGCACAACTCGCTGACCCGCATCACCATTAAGCCACTGCATGTGGCTGGTGGCTACGGTCACTTGACTTACGGATTCAACTACATTGGCCCAACCGGCAACAACCGCGACGAGGTTACCCGCATCCGTCGTCGCTCCCAGGAGGTGCAGTACTAATGCGAGTAATGGCGCAAATTGCCATGGTCATGAACCTGGATAAGTGCATCGGATGCCATACGTGTTCGGTGACCTGTAAGCAGGCATGGACCAACCGTGAAGGCACGGAGTACATCTGGTTCAACAACGTTGAAACCCGTCCCGGCGTGGGCTACCCGCGCTCGTGGGAGGACCAGGACAAGTGGAAGGGCGGCTGGAAGCTTGACGGCAGCGGCAAGCTCAAGCCACGCCAGGGTGGGCGTATCAAGCGTCTGGCCACTATTTTCCACAACCCGAACATGCCGACGATCGAGGACTACTACGAGCCGTGGACCTATGAGTACGAGAAGCTCATTAGCGCCCCGGCTGGGCAGAAGACGCAGCCGACTGCGCGTCCGAAGTCGCAGATCACCGGCAAGCCAATCGACACAATCTCCTGGTCTTCGAACTGGGATGACAACCTTGGTGGCTCGACTGCGACCATGGACGAGGACCGCGTCCTGGAGAAGATGAACCTGGAGGTCAAGAAGGAAATTGAAGAGTCCTTCATGTTCTACCTTCCGCGCATCTGCGAGCACTGCCTGAACCCAACGTGTGTGTCTTCCTGCCCGTCGGGCGCGATGTACAAGCGCACGGAGGACGGCATCGTCCTGGTCGACCAGGACAGCTGCCGTGGCTGGCGCATGTGCGTCTCGGGCTGCCCTTACAAGAAGGTGTACTTCAACCACAAGACAGGCAAGGCCGAAAAATGTACGTTGTGCTACCCGCGTATTGAGGTTGGCCAGCCGACGGTGTGCTCGGAAACCTGCGTGGGCCGCCTGCGCTACCTTGGTGTGCTGCTCTACGACGCGGACCGTGTTGCCGAAGCGGCGTCGACACCCGATGAGAAGGATCTGTTTGAGGCACAGAAGTCGCTCTTCCTCGATCCACGCGACCCTGAGGTCGTCCGCGCGGCGACCGAAGAGGGCATCCCGCACTCTTGGATCGAGGCGGCGCAGAACTCCCCGATCTACGATCTGATTTTCACGTACGGTGTGGCGCTGCCGCTACATCCAGAGTTCCGCACGCTGCCGATGGTGTGGTACATCCCGTCGCTGTCGCCGATCGTCGATCAGGTGACCAAGACTGGTGCTGACGGCGAAGACCACAAGGTACTGCTCAGCGCGATCTCCAACATGCGTATCCCGCTCGAGTACCAGGCTGGCCTGTTCACTGCGGGTGACACCGTCCCAGTCGAGCTTTCGCTGCGTAGGCTCGCCGCGATGCGTTCCTACATGCGCGACATCAACCTGGGCCAGCCGACGAACGAGGCGATTGCAAGCGCAGTCGGTATGACTGGCAAAGACCTGGAAGCGATGTATCGCCTGCTGGCGATCGCCAAGTACGACGACCGCTACGTCATCCCGACCACCTCGCCGGAGACCCCGCGTGGTGTTGCCTCACTGGATCCGTTTGGCGGCGTCGACCCTGCCAGTGGCGACCTGATGGCCAACCTGGGCATGGGTGCGCCGAGCGCCTGCCACGAAGAGGCCGACAACGCGCAGCCTGGCAAGGTGTCACTCATGTCGTGGACCGGCGACCGCCCTGACGCGATGTTCCCCACCGCGTTGAAGACTCGCGAGCCGAAGACTGCAAGCGAGAACTACCGCCCTGCTGCTCCGGAAGCATCGACTCCAACGCCGAACCCGGTTGAGGAAGGACCGAGTGCTGACGGCAACATCGCGCGACGCGAGGGTGAGCAGTAATGAGCACCCGAACCCAAATCGGGGTTGTACCCGAGGAACTAGTGGCACCAGTGGCGTGCGATACGCAGCAGCGTCAGATCGCAGCGATGGCGCTCAGCCTCACGTTGCGGTACCCAGAAGAGGAGTTCTTCTCCACGTTGGAGACCATCGAGGAACAGCTCGGGCTGCTTCCAGGCCCTATTGCTGCGGAAATCGCGGAGTTCATCGGCAGGGCACGTAGCCTCGGACTTCTGCCACTCCAGGAGCACTACGTCGAGACCTTCGACCAGCGGCGTCGCTGCGCGCTGCACCTCTCCTACTACTCGGTTGGTGATACCCGCCAGCGCGGTGCCGCGATTTTGGCGTTTCGTCAACAGTTGGAAGGTCTAGGGATGGAAGAGATCTCGGAGGAGCTGCCGGACCACCTTTGCGTCGTCCTGGAAGCGCTTGCGTTCGCTGACTCCGACTCCCAACAGCACGCGTTAGAGATGATTGCCGCGCACCGAGACGGCCTCGAGGTGCTGCGTCACGCTCTGGTCGGACTGGGTAGCCCGTACGCTCACTTGCTCACGGCTGTGTGCATGTTGCTGCCCAGCATCGACGAGGAAACAATTGATCGCTACATCAACCTGATTCGCCAGGGCCCTCCTGCGGAGATGGTCGGTATTGAAACTACTCCCCTGCCGTTTCCAACGGCTTCTCCCAACCACAGTTAAAGGACTGAACTCACTATGACTGGTATTGAAGAATTCCTGTGGGTGGCCTTTCCCTGGTTGGCCATCGCTGCGTTTGTCATCGGCATTATCTGGCGCTGGCGCTATGACCAGATGGGCTGGACTACCCACTCGTCACAGATTTACGAATCGAAGTTGCTGCGGCTCTCCTCGCCACTGTTCCACTGGGGCATGGTCTTCGTGGTCATTGGCCACCTCATGGGTCTAGCGATTCCGAAGACTTGGACCCGAGGCATGGGTATCAGCGACCATGCCTACCACCTCATCGCAACGATTCCTGGCACGATTGCGGGTATCGCCGTGGTGTTGGGGTTGCTCGGCTTGCTCTACCGTCGTGTGGTCAACCGTTCGGTGTTCTTATCGACGGCCACCTCCGACAAGTTCATGTATGTGTTCTTGACAATCGCGATCTGCTCCGGCTTTATCGCGACTGTCTCGACGCAGGTCTTCGGTGTGCCCGGCGGATACGATTACCGCGAAACGATTTCGCCGTGGCTGCGCCAGCTGCTGATTTTCAACCCGATGCCGGACCTGATGGTGCAGGCTCCGTGGCAGTTTAAGGTCCACGTGCTTGCTGGCTTCACGTTGATCGCCTGCTGGCCGTTTACCCGACTTGTCCACGCGTTCTCGGCCCCGGTCGGCTACTCCACCAGGCCGTACGTGGTCTACCGCTCGCGCGGTGAAGAGGTCCAGGGCCGCCGCTCTGAGGCCCAGTGGGAGCCGATCCGCTCGAACGGACGTCAATTGAAGCGCTAGTGCTTCAACCCGCTCGCCAGTGCTGCCCCCGGAGCTCTTCTTCCGGGGGCATTCTTCGTGTCTACCCCTTTTTTAAGATAATTTATATTCATATTCAAACCACTACTCGAAGGAGTTCTCATGCGCTCTACTCGCCTTGCCACATTGTTCGTGGCTGCCCTGGCCGCGACCGGTCTGACCGCCTGCGCCGGTGGCACCGATTCCGAAAGCGCCGCCTCAAAAGCACCGACCGCTGAGGCACCCAGCGACCTCATCGTGATGGGCGCGGCTTCCACGCGCGTACTCAACGAGGACCTTTCGGAAATGTCGGAGAACAACCTCGAGTTCGTCAACGCCGGCTCCTCTGACCTGGTGCAGCAACTGAAGGAGGGCGCACCTGGTGACGTGTTGATCACAGCTGACCAGAAGAATATGGACAAAGCTGTCGAGGCGGGCGTCGCAAAGGATCCGAAAGTCGTGGCGACGAACTCGATGGTGCTCGTGGTGCCGAAAGGCAACCCAGCGGGCATCAAGAGCGTCGAGGATGTCCAAAAAGAGGATGTGAACCTGGTTGTGTGTGATGCGCAGGTCCCATGTGGCTCGGTGACCAACGAGCTTGTCGCGGCGAACAATCTCACCATCAACCCTGTATCTCTGGAACACAGCGTCTCCGACACCCTGGGCAAGGTTGTCTCCGGCGAGGCCGACGCTGGCTTCGTGTACCGCACCGACGCTGCTGCAGCTGGTGATGGCGTTGAGGTTCTCAATATCCCTCACGCTAATGAGAAGCCGAACTCCCTCGTCGCCGCTGTAACCACCAACACCACCGACGAGGCTGCCGCGCAGAATCTCTTCGAACTGCTTGCAAGCCCAGAAATGGCCGTGGTGTGGGAGAAGTACGGCTTCACCCCTGCTGTGCAACAGTAACCACCGGGTAGAGTCCGTATTCATGCAGCAATCAACGCTTCGCCAGGCCCCACGCCAGACACCAATGTTGGTGTGGGGCCTGGCGCTTCTTGCACTCGCCGCCATTGTGCTGCCGATCCTGGCGCTTGGTGCACGTGTGCCATGGGACCAGCTCGGTGAGATCCTTGCCTCCGCATCGACACAGCAGTTGCTCCGCGTCACGCTGCGCTCCGCTGTCCTGGCGTGCGTCATCACACTCCTGCTGGGCACACCGCTTGCGCTATGGATGCAACACTTGCGACGAGGTGCAGGCCTTGCGCGAGTACTCGTGCTACTTCCGCTAGCGATGCCGCCGGTCGTCGGTGGTTTAGCGCTCAGCGCGTTTCTCGGACGCCGAGGCTTAGCTGCGCCGCTGTTGGACGCGCTGCATATTCAGTTCGCGTTCGCGTTTCCGGGTGTCGTCGCTGCACATGTGTTCATTGCGCTGCCGTTCGTTGTCATCACACTTGACGCGGCGCTGCGGCAACTCGATCCGGAGATTACATACTCGGCCGCAGGCGTGGGGCTGAGCCCCTCGACGATTACTCGCAAGATAATCCTGCCTGCAATCGCGCCCTCACTCGTCTCTGCGGCCGGGCTGGCGTTTGCGCGCTCGCTCGGCGAGTTCGGCACCACTTTGACCTTCGCCGGCTCTATGCCTGGCACAACGCGCACCATGCCGTTGGGTATCTATATTGCCCGCGAAGTGGATCAAGACGTCGCGTATGGGCTATCAGCCATCCTCATCGCACTGGCGGTGCTCACACTTGCCGCATCGACGCTGCCGACGGTCTTCCTCTCGCGTACGCGCTCCCGTGAAGTCGCTCGCGCCACCCACGAGGTGGACACGGAACGGCTGCGCCTACTGACAAGCCCCGAGGACGGGGGCGTACCCGTCGTCATCGGTGAAACAACGTTCCCTGCGAACGCCACGACGGCGCTCATAGGCTTGAACGGCTCGGGGAAGACCACTCTGGTCGGCAGGATTGCAGGGCGCCTCGGCGGTTTGCGCACTTTGATCGGCGACCGCGTGGTTGATGCGGGCACGTCGTCGAGCAAGCTTGTCCCGGCGCACAAACGCGGAGTTGTGTTGCTTACCCAGAACCCCGGTCTGCCACCTACGTCGACCCCACTGAAGGCTGTCGCGATGGTCACTGGCAGCAAACAGCGCGCACTTGAGCTGCTGACCTCAGCGGGCCTGTGCGACCTTGCCGACGTCCCCGTCCGTGCTCTCTCTGGCGGTCAAGCATCGCAGGTGTCGCTAGTACGAGCGCTTGCCCCGCGCCCGCGCGTGCTAATTCTTGACGAACCACTCGCTGCGATCGACGTGAACTCTGCGCATCACTGGCGCCAGGTACTGCGGGCTACGGCGCACGACCGCACCACGATCGTGATTACGCACAACCCATTGGACGTGGCCAACCTTGCGGAATACGTCGCGGTAATGGACCGAGGCAACGTCATCAGCCTGCGGCCGACGGCCGAGGAGCTCAAAGTTCCGGCGACACAGTTTTCTGCACGGCTCGCTGGTGTGAACTGGTTGCCCGCTAGCGTGAACTGGATTCCAGCGCACATGGTGGGTGCCGCGCACCAAGGTTCCGTTGCGCGCGTGGCAACCACAGTCGGTGAGCTCACCGGTGTCGCCTCAGAGCAGTGCGAGCAGCATGAGCATGCCGTCGCAGTCTTCGCGCCGCAGGACGTCTCGCTGCACGTCCCAGCCGGAGCAGCGCCGGGAGATTACAACTCGCTGGAGGCCACCGTGGCCACAGTCGATGTCAGTACCTCAGGTGGCCTCACTGTGGAGCTCGACGTCCACGGTGCGGTTGTGGCGCTCCCGGTCCAGCGTCAGGAGGCACTCGATGCGGGCATTGAGCCCGGCGCATCTGTGACGTGCTACGTCAAAACGGATGACATCGCCATCTACCCAAAGCCGACGGATTAGCCCCCAGCGAACGGTGGCAAGACATCAACGCGCTCAGCGGACTCGAGCGAGTCAGTCTGCTGGGCGCGTTTTCCGTCGATCAGGAAGGTGCAGCGCGCCAGGATGTCTGCGAGCGTTTGGCCTGCGTCGGTGGTGCCGTTGTGGCGCGAAGCGGCGTCGGCAAGCAGTTCCTGCAGTGTGGCAAAGTTCCCAACTTCTTCCTGTGCGACGCCTGTGGCCGCGCGTGCGGCGGCAAAGTAGTGAATTTGCATGTCGTCCATGGTAGCGAACTGGTGGTGGCGCGTAGAGTAGGCGCCATGACACGAACTACTGAGGAGCACCTGAGTGCGGTGCGCGAGGCCGTCGGCCCTCGGCTTTCGGAGCGCATCAGCGTCGTTGAAGCTGGCAAGCAGCAGCGTGTGCTCGCGGCCGATGTTGTTGCCGTGCGCGAGCAACCGACCTTCGATAACTCGCAAATGGACGGGTACGCGTTGACACAGGTGGAAGCGCACACGGCGACGATCGGCCCGACGATTGCCGCAGGCGCTGACCCCGACGAACTGTATCCAGAAGGCCTGCAGGGCGTTGTGGCGCCGATCATGACCGGCGCGAAGCTTCCTCGTGGCACGGTAGCAGTCGTCCCAGTTGAGCGTTGCACCCCGCCGACGTTCGGGGCAACTGGTGAACCTGTCAAGATCCCTGAGGTCAAGCGTGGTCAGTTCATGCGCCTTGCGGGCAGCGATATCCAGCCCGGGGCTTGCATTGCGCATCGCGGTGATGGAGTGACACCGGCGCTTGTTGGCGCCGCGATCAGCCAGGGAATCGAGACCGTTGAGGTCGAGCGCACTGCGCGCATCTTAGTGATCACGGGTGGCGCTGAGGTCTCCCCGAGCGACCAGGCCACAGGCCCCGCGACAATTCCGGACTCGAACGGTCCGATGCTTGAGGCGCTAGCCGCGCGCCATGGCATCGAGGTTGTAGCGCGCCTGCTGACCAACGACGATCCTGAGGCACTCGAGCGAGAGGTCGCAGCAGCGGTCGAGGAGTACCAACCGGATGCGATTGTGACCTCAGGCGGGATCAGCCACGGCAAGTTCGAGGTCATCCGTCAGGTGTTTACGGATGGCTGGTACGGACATGTCGCTCAGCAGCCCGGCGGGCCACAAGGCATCTCTGCGTTTCACGGTGTGCCTGTGTTGAGCCTGCCAGGCAACCCGATTTCCACCATCGTGTCATTCGTCCTGTACGTCGCACCAGTGTTGGGTCGCGCGCCAGCTCCCGTACGCGTTGCTATAGATACAGAGGTAGTTGGAATCGTCGGCAAGGATCAGTTCCTGCGCGGTGAAATTCGAGAGGGTCTTGCGCATCCGTACCACGGTACAAGCTCGCACCTGCTGACCCAGGGTGCCACCGCGACCTGTCTGATCCGCATTCCCGCCGCGGCTACGGTTCCCGCGGGTACACCAGTCATGGTCTATCCGCTGTAGATTGTGCCTATGAATACCAATCAACGTACTGCACGGGTTATCGTGGCTTCTACGCGAGCAGCCGCTGGTGTCTACGAGGACAAGTCAGGTCCGATCGCGGTCGGGTTCCTGCGGGAAGCGGGGTTCGACACCCCCGACGCCACCGTCGTGGCCGATGCCGACCTTTCGGATGCAGTCCATGAGGCACTCGCCGCTTCCCCGTCAGTACTGCTGACCTCGGGCGGAACCGGCATTACACCGGATGACCAAACGGTTGATATTGTGGAGCCTCTGTTGGACCGGCAGCTGCCAGGTATCGTGCACGCGTTCTGGGCCTATGGTCAGCAGCAAGTCGCGACGGCAGTGCTGTCGCGTGCTGTCGCCGGAGTGGCGGGTCGCACGTTTGTCATGACACTGCCAGGTTCACGCGGCGGGGTGAAGGACGGGTGTGCCGTGCTCGCTCCCCTGCTCGACCACATCACTGCACTCATAGAAGGATCACATGAGCACTAGTTCACAACCAGCCTCTACTTCGGACCCACAGTTCGTCGCCGAGCAGGTCAATACCGTCATCGGCGCACGCATTACCGAAACGCCGCTTGAGCAGTTCGCTGCGGATGCGGCCACGGCTACAATGACGCGCTCCATGGGTGCGCTCGTCCGCTTTGAGGGCGTTGTCCGCGACCATGACGGCGGGCAGGCAGTGCGTTCGCTGACGTACGAATCACACCCCAGCGCCCAAGACGAGCTCCGCGCGATTGTCGAAGACATCGCCCAACAACACCCGGTGCGAATCTGGGCCGCCCACCGAGTCGGCTCCGTGCCGATCGGCGAGATGGCGTTCCTGGTCCTCGTGGCCAGTGCGCACCGCGCCGAGGCATTCGCCGCCTGTGAAGAGGTCACCAACAGAGTGAAATCACAGGTCCCAATATGGAAAGAGCAGTCCATGGCGGACGGCGCAACGCAGTGGGTTGGTATCGATGACGCTCGATGAGCGCTACCTACGGCAAACCACACTCATCGGTGAGAGGAAGCAGCAACAACTTTTCGACGCCCACGTCGTTGTTCTTGGCGCCGGAGGCTTGGGGGCTCCGACCTTGCTGTACTTAGCCGGTGCTGGCGTCGGCACGATCACTGTCATCGACGACGACCGGGTGGATCTGTCCAACCTGCACCGGCAGGTCATCCATACCACCGCTGCCATCGGTACCGCAAAGACGGCGTCGGCAAAGGCACAGATATTGGCGTTGAACCCGGATATCAACGTCCGCACTGTATCCGACCGCCTCACGTGGGATAACGCACTGCAGCTGCTCAGTGACGCTGACATCATCGTCGACGGCACTGACAACTTCCAGACTCGCCACATCGCATCGCACGCGGCCGCGCGCTTGGGCGTGCCGCACGTGTGGGGGTCAATCCTCGGGTTTGAAGCACAGCTCACGGTGTTTTGGGCAGGCCACGGGCCAATCTACGAAGACCTCTTCCCCGCTCCACCAGCACCAGGCAGCGTGCCCTCTTGTTCCCAGGCAGGCGTGGTCGGGCCACTTGTGGGCGTTGTCGGGTCCGCGATGGCAATGGAAACAATCAAGCTCATCACCGGACTCGGTTCGCCACTAATTGGCCAGATTGGCTACTTCGACTCACTCACAGGTATGTGGGAGTACATGCAGCTTATCGCAGACCCAGAGGTCACTGAGCGCGTGCGTACGAGCGCACCTCCACAAGGACCGGCGGAAGTCACCACCATTCCGGAAGGCGCCACGATTCTCGACGTCCGCGAGCCCGAAGAGTTCGCTGACTTCCACCTTGACGGCGCCATCAATGTGCCGCTCGGCACCATTATCGATGGCTACACACCGCCAGAAGCGCAGCCCGGCACCATTGTGGTGTGCGCCCGAGGGGCGCGCTCAGCGCAAGCTGTTGCAGCGCTCGATGCGCGCGGCGTGACCGGCACAGCGAGCCTGCGTGGGGGCGTCGAACAGTTCCGCCCCCTTTCAGGCCTGTAACAGCCAGGACGGATTAAGCGCGGGTCAGCTCGCCGCGTACCGGACCCGCTACCTCGAGCTCGATGACGCGTAGTCCGGCCTCGCGGGCGTCGTCAAGCAACTCCTCGTCAACGTCCGTCGTGGTCAGAACCAGGGCGGTCGGGCCCGCACCAGAGACGAAGGCTGCGTAGCCGCGGTTGCGCAAGCGGTTGACCCACTCAGCGGTCACCGGCAGCACGTCGGCACGGTACGGCTGGTGCAGGCGGTCGCGGGTGCCCTCCCAGAGCAGCTCGGGGTGGGACTGGATGGCAACCGTCATCACCGCGGTACGCGACACGTTGAAACGCGCGTCCGTGTGCGTGACGTGGCTCGGCAACACCTGCCGCACCGCGTTGGTCGAGGCGTGGAAGTTCGGCACCAGCGCCACCGCACGAATCGAGGGATCCACGGGGACCCCGACAGCCCGGTAGACCGGATGCGATACACCATCGACAGGAATCTCGGTCCAGGAGACAACCGCCCCGCCGAGCACAGATGCGGCAGCATTATCAGGATGCCCCTCGAACGCCGAGGAAAGCTGCACAACTTCCTCTGTGGAAAGCGGGTTACCAGCCAGTGTGTTTGCCGCCACAACGCCTGCGACAGCCGCAGAGGCCGACGAACCAAGCCCACGAGACTGCGGGATGTTGTTCGTGCACACCACGCGAAGGCCTGGAACAGAAACATCAGCAGCCTTGAGGCCAGAACGAATCGCTTTGACTACGAGGTGGGAGCCGTCGCGCGGCAGGTCCTCGGCGCCTTCGCCGAAGATTTCCACCTCAAGCCCGGACTCGATGACCTCAACCTCGACAGTGTCGTAAATGGAGAGAGCGAGCCCCAACGTATCGAAGCCCGGTCCTAAGTTCGCCGACGAACCCGGCACCGTCACAGTCGCCTTTAGGCCTACTTCAATGTCTGTCGCCATGATGTGCTCCTTGTCTGTAGGTATCTCAGCTTAGGCGTCTAGGCGGATCACCGAGTTGATTTGCTGCACATCCGGGTGCTGCGAGAGGCGCTCCACGATGTCACGTAGGTCCTTCTCCAGCGCCTTGTGCGTCACCACGATCAGGTGTGCCTCATCGCCGGACTCCTCCTGGCGCACTGCGGAGAGCGACACGTTTGCCTCCGCAAACTTTCGGGTCAGCTCCGCCAGCACACCAACGCGGTCGTTGACAGTCATGTTCACGTGGTAGCGAGTCGCCACCTCGTCGAAGCCGACCACTGGGTAGTTCGCGTACGGGTTCTCCGCTGGTGCACGGCCGCCGTGCACCTTGTTGCGGGCTGCACCGACCAGGTCGCCCAGCACTGCAGACGCGGTAGGAGCGCCACCAGCACCGTTGCCGTAGAACATCAGGCGGCCAGCAGCCTCAGCTTCGACGAAGATGGCGTTGTACGACTTATCAACGCTCGCCAGCGGGTGCTCGTTCGGGATGAGCGTCGGGTGAACGCGAGCATTAACAGCAGTGGTCTTACCGTTTTCGTCGTAGAGGCGCTCACAGATCGCCAGCAGCTTAATCGTCTGGTTCGACTGCTTCGCCGCAGCAATATCCTCAGCGGTAATCTTCGTGATGCCCTCGCAGGACACATCGTCGAACGTGACTCGTGTGTGGAAGCCCATCGAGGCAAGGATCGCTGCCTTGGAAGCCGCGTCGTGCCCCTCAACGTCGGCGGTCGGATCAGCCTCTGCGTACCCCAAACGGGTCGCCTCAGCGAGTGCTTCCTCGTAGGTCGCTCCAGTCGAAGCCATCGCGTCCAAGATGAAGTTAGTCGTACCGTTCACAATGCCGGAAATGCGCTGAACCTGGTCACCGGCCAACGAACGACGCAACATACCAACAACTGGAATCGCCGCAGCAACCGCTGCCTCATAATAGAGATCGACGCCTACTTCATTCGCGGCGTCGGCAAGCTCGGAACCGTGCGCTGCAACCAGCGCCTTGTTTGCCGTAACAACGGACTTACCTGCCTTCAGAGCAGACAACACCAGTTCACGCGGGTAGTCGATGCCGCCGATGACCTCGACTACAACATCAACGTCATCGCGAGTGATCAGCGAGCGAGCGTCATCAGTCAGCTCAATGCCTTGCACCTCAGGCGCATCCTTGTGCTTTTCCACGTTGGAGACCGCAACACCGCGCACCTCAAGTGGGCCACCGATACGCTGCTCAAGATTGTCAGAAAACTCCCGAATGAGGCGAAGCACCTCACTGCCCACAGTGCCTTTCCCCAAAATAGCGACACCGACCGGCTGACCAATTCCCTTACCTGGGTAATTACCGTTACGGCTCTCTGCAGATTCGACCGACATCTCTAGATTCTCTCCTACTTCGATACTGGTACGTTCAGCTACGGCGCAGTGTACCGCTTTGTCTATTTCGCACAGAATACATTCTTATTTATATTCACGCGAGAGAATGTCTTCAACAGTTTCTCGCCGCACCATCGGCTTGATCTTTCCAGCCCGGACCGCGACCACGGCAGGGCGCCCAAATGAGTTGTAATTCGAGCTCATCGGGTAGCAATACGCTCCTGTCGCAGGCATCGCGATCAGGTCGCCGCTGACAATGTCGTCCGGCCACTGAGCATCCTCGATGAGAATATCGCCGGACTCACAGTGGGAACCCACCACACGAGTTGCCACCGGCTGGCCGCCTGTAAACCTGTTGACCACCCGGCCCTCGTAGACGGCGTCGTAAAGCGCTGGACGAATGTTGTCGCTCATGCCACCGTCAACGGAAATGTAGCGACGCGTCTTGGTGTACGAAATCTCGACGTCTTTGACCACGCCCGCGCTGTATAGCGTAATGGCGGATGGCCCGGCGATCGCACGGCCAGGCTCGACAACCACGGTCGGCGACGAGATGCCGAGTTCACCGGCAACCTCGTCGACGGCAGCCAACAGATCTTTCGCAACCGCAGCAACGTCCAATGGCGCTTCTTCCTCAAGCTGCGCGACGCCATATCCGCCGCCAAGGTCCAAGTACTCAAGCGCAACGCCGCGCTCGGTCCAAATCTGCGCATATAGCGCAAGCACACGTTCCGCGGCGAGCTTGAACCCCTCTGCATCAAAGACCTGGGAGCCTACGTGGCAGTGCAGGCCGGTCAGGCGCAGATGCTCCGCATCGATCGCGGCACACGCCGCCTGATAGGCAGAGCCAGACGCCAAGGAAATACCAAACTTTTGGTCCTCGTGGCTCGTCGCGATGAATTCGTGTGTGTGCGCGTCTACGCCTGGCTTCACGCGGATAAAGACCTCTTGGGTGGTCCCCATTTCCCCGGCAAGCTCATTGAGCTCTCGAAGCTCCTGGTGAGAATCAAGGACGACGTGCGCTACCCCGGAATCGATGCACAGCTGCAGAAAGCTGCGTGACTTGTTATTCCCGTGCACCGTAATCCGCTCTGGCGGAAAGTTTGCAGCAAGCGCAATGCGAAGCTCATTTTCGCTCGCAACATCAAGCGCGAGGCCTTCCTCGTCAACCCAGCGGGCAATGTGCGTGGTCAAGAACGCCTTCGACGCGTAGTGCACATGTGCTGGGTCACCGAACGCCTTTGCCATATCGCGACACCGCGAGCGGAAGTCGTCCTCATCCACCACCATGACGGGCGTACCGTACTCTTCGGCAATCTCTGGAAGGGGCACGCCAGCGATAGTCACGACCCCGTCTTCTTCTCGTCTGGTGTTGCGTGGCCATACGTGCGCGGGAAGCGCATCAAACGCTGCGGTCATGTACTTCCTCCTACATCCGTTCCGGCGCGCTCACGCCGATCATGCCGAGTGCGTTTGCAAGTACCTGGCGCGCTGCCATCGCCAGTGCAAAGCGCGCGGTATGCAACGGCTCAACTTCTTCGCCAGGCTTCGGCAGGATCTGGCAGGCGTCGTAAAACTTGTGGAAGGAGCTAGCTAGTTCCTCCGCGTAGCGCGCGATTCGGTGCGGTTCGCGCAGCTGCGCGGCGGTGCTCACCACCTCCGGGAACTCACCCAGGGTACGAATGAGGTCGCCCTCCTTTTCATGCTCAAGCAACGCAACGTCCGCGCCGTCGGTAGTGACGCCAGCTTCCTTCGCCTTGCGAGCGATGGAGCACAGACGCGCGTGACCGTACTGCACGTAGTACACGGGATTGTCGGAGGACTGCTTAGTCCACAGGTCAAGGTCAATGTCCAACGTGGAATCCACAGAGGAGCGCACGAGCGAGTAGCGAGCCCCGTCAACGCCAATAGCGTCCACGAGGTCGTTGAGAGTGATGATCGTCCCGGCGCGCTTCGACATCTTGACTGGCTGGCCATCACGCACAAGGTTGACCATCTGACCAATGAGCACCTCGACAGCCTCAGGGTCATAGCCAAGAGCCTGCGCTGCGGCGCGGAGGCGCGCAATGTAGCCGTGGTGGTCCGCGCCAAGCATGTAGATCGCCAGTGTGTGACCGCGGTCAAACTTGTCTGCCACGTACGCGATGTCGCCCGCGATGTAGGCGGCGTCGCCATCGGACTTCAGCACGACACGGTCCTTGTCGTCGCCAAACTGGGAAGAGCGCAACCACCAGGCGCCCTCGTTTTCGTACAGGTTGCCGTTGTCTTTGAGCGTTGCAATCGCCTTATCGACGGCCCCACTCTCAAACAGCGAGTTTTCGTGGAAGAACACGTCGAAGTCCACGCCGAACTCGTGTAGGGACTCCTTGATCTGAGCGAACATCATTTCCACGCCTGCGGCACGGAACGTTTCCTGCACGTCTTCGGGGCTGCCATCAAGCGCATTCGGCTGCTTCGCCACAATGTCGGCGGCGATGTCATTGATGTAGGAGCCGCCGTAGCCGTCCTCTGGAGTCGGCTCGCCCTTTGCCGCTGCTACTAGCGAACGTGCGAAGCGGTCAATTTGGCCACCGTGATCGTTGAAGTAGTACTCGCGGGTCACCTCGGCGCCGCTCGCTTCTAGCACGCGGCCTAGCGAGTCGCCCACAGCTGCCCAGCGGGTCCCGCCAAGGTGGATCGGGCCGGTTGGGTTCGCCGAGACGAATTCGAGGTTGATGCGCTGGCCGTCAAGAAGAGATGATTTGCCGAAGGTCTCGCCTGCCGCCAGGATGTCCGCAACCAGCTGTCCCTGCGCGTCCGTGGCGAGGCGCAGGTTCAAGAACCCTGGGCCTGCGACGTCAGCTTCTGCGATTGCGGGGGTTTCCAGGAGGACGTCGGCAAGCCACTGCGCAAGCTCGCGCGGGTTCGTACCGGCTTTCTTCGCCACCTGCAGTGCGATATTCGTAGCGTAATCGCCGTGCTCAGGGTTGCGCGGGCGCTCGACGGTCACTGCATCGGGCACGACGGATGCGTCGAGATTGTGGTCGGAAAGCACCTTGACGGTCGCTTCATGAACTGTTGTAGCGAGATCAGCTGGAGTCATGGGCAAACAGTCTAATTCACGTGCCGGACATTCTCCCTATTCCCCCATAAATGCCGCGCGACCCCCATTTGACTACCCCCACCATAGGTACTGAAAACGCTACTAGCTTGAACTTCTACAGACCTCATCCATTTGTGTGACCTAGCATACTTTTTGGTTTTCTCATTGCAGATGTCACCACAGTACTTTGGGGAGGTATTTTGTGCAGCCCTCTGACTCCAAGGAGTGTCTCAGTGGACAAGTTTCAAATTATTACCGACGCAGTAGGGGGAAGCCTCGGGCTTTCTGCGCTCGTTTCCACGATTCCCCTTCTCACATTTTTCTTCATGCTGCTCGCGGTCAAGGCCCGCGCGCACACATCCGGCGCAGTAGCGCTGGTCGCAGCTATTGCAGTCGCCGTCTTCGGCTTCAACATGCCAACCGAGATGGCACTTGCGACTGCACTACGCGGCGGATTGTTCGGACTCTTCCCAATCGTGTGGGTGATCTTGACCGCGATCTGGTTTTACCAAATTACGGTTGCATCGCGTCGCTTTGAAGATCTTCGCCTGGTCTTTGACAAGATGGGCAGCGGCGACGTCCGCATCCAAGCAATGCTCATTGCATTCTGCTTCGGTGGCCTACTCGAGGCCCTCGCTGGATTCGGCGCACCCGTCGCGATTACCGCGACGATGATCCTGGCGCTCGGCATCCCACCTTTGAAAGCCGCAACGGTAGTCCTGATTGCAAATACAGCGCCTGTGGCATTCGGCGCCGTCGCCATCCCCATTACCACCGCGGGCGAGGTCGGTGGCCGCACCCTCGAGCAAACGCAGAACATCGCCGCGATCGTTGGCCACCAGACCCCTCTGCTCGCATTCTTTGTTCCTTTCATCATCGCAGCAATTATCGACGGCTGGCGAGGCATCAAAGAAACCGCACCTATCGCGGTGACGATCGGACTGAGCTTCGGCATTGCCCAGTGGTGGACGTCGAACCACTTCGCTTACCAACTCACGGATGTCGTTGCCTGCATCGTCGCCCTTGGGGCTGCCTTCGTGGCGCTTCGTTTCTGGAAGCCTTCGACTACCGCCGCTCTCCGCGAACGCCTCGGCTTGCCTGAGTACGAGGACAATACTGAACTGCCTGGCACCCGAGTCTGGATGGCGCTGATGCCGTACGCAGTCGTGGTTGTCGTCTTCGGTCTAGCGAACCTGGGCACAACCATCCCGCAGTGGCTGAGCTCGTTCAAGATCAGCCTGACATGGCCTGTTATCGAGCGCGGACTGCTCTTCAACCAGCTGGGTGAGCCAATCAACACCGACTACACCTTCGCCTACATCAACAACCCCGGCACGCTCCTGGTCATTTCTGGCCTCATCGTCGCTATCGCCTACATGATCTTTGACGGCAACGGTCTCTACCAGCTCAACTGGGCACAGGTGGGACGTGAGTTCGTCGATACTTTCTGGCGCATGCGCTGGTCATCCACCACTATCATGTTGGTGCTCGCGTTGGCCTACGTCATGAACTACTCGGGCCAGACCGTTTCGATCGGCGAGTTTTTCGCCAACATGGGCGGTGTATTCGCATTCGCTGCCCCAGTGCTTGGTTGGGTCGGCGTGGCAGTAACAGGCTCCGACACCTCCGCCAACGCGCTGTTCGCTAACCTCCAAGTCACCGCTGCAAATAAGTTGGGCCTCAACCCAGACCTGATGCTGGCGGCGAATACGACCGGTGGTGTCGTCGGCAAGATGATTTCGCCGCAGTCGCTCGCTATTGCCGCAACCGCTGTGAATATGGAGGGTAAAGAATCTGAACTCTTTAAGAAGGTCGCTGGCTTCTCGGCAGCATTCTTGGTAGCAGTGTGCGTAATTGTGTTCCTGCAAACCAACATACTGAGTTTTCTAGCCCCAACTGTTGTACCGTAGACGTATTACCATTATCTGTATCGTTCACGACCAACAAAGGAGTCCACATTGCGAGTAGCACTGTTTTCTACTTGTATCGGTGACGCCCTGTTCCCTGACGCACACAAGGCTTCAGCGCTTGTTCTCTCTCGTCTGGGCTACGAAGTAGTCTTTCCTGAGGGCCAAACCTGCTGTGGCCAGATGCACGTCAACACGGGCTACCAGGAACAAGCTGTGCCGATCATCCAGACATACGCCGATGCGTTTGCCGACCCTTCCATCGACTATGTCGTGGCCCCCTCCGGCTCCTGCGCAGGCGCAGTTCGCGAACAGCACGTGCGCCTCGCCGAACGATACGGCAACAAAGCACTTGTCGACGGCGCTACGCAAGCAGCGAATAAAACCTACGAGCTCACCGAGTTCATCGTGGACGTCGCTGGCGTGACCAACCTCGGCGCGTTCTTCCCGCACAGGGTGACCTACCACGAGTCTTGCCACTCTCGCCGCTTCCTGAAGGTCGGCGACCGCCCCTACAAGTTGCTAGAGGCCGTCGAAGGCATCGAGCTTGTGGACCTGCCGAACGTCGAGGAATGCTGCGGATTCGGCGGCACGTTCTCGGTAAAGCTGCCCGAGGTTTCCGCTGCGATGGTCTCCGACAAGGTACGCCACATTAAGGACTCGAAGGCAGAGTTTGTCACCGCCGGCGACTCGTCGTGCTTGATGAACATTGCTGGCGCGATGAGCCGCCAGCACAACGGCATCCGCGCCCTGCACATTGCAGAGATCCTCGCATCCACGAAGGAACACCCGTGGACGCCTACGACCGCTGCGTACTCGAAGGAGAAAATGCTGTGAAAGTTGCACTCGGCAAACCAACGATGCCCCCAGTGGCGCACGGCCCGAACCACCTGCGTGGCTCGGAGCGCTTCGGACAGGCTGCACACCATGAGCTCGATAACGTTACGAAGCGTCGCAACCTCAACTACGCCACCACCGCAATTCGCGTAAAGCGTCAAAACGTTGTCGACGAGCTCGACGATTGGCAGGAACTGCGCACCGCTGGCTCCACTATCAAGCAAGATGTTGCGGCCCGCATGCCCGAGCTGCTCGAGGAGTTCGAGCGCAACGTCACTGCTCGCGGTGGCCACGTTCACTGGGCACGCGACGCCCAGGAAGCCAACGACATCATCGCTTCGCTCATTGAGGAGACAGGCGAGACTGAAGTCGTCAAGATTAAGTCGATGGCGACGCAGGAAATCGCGCTCAACGAGGAGCTGGAAAAGCGCGGCATCCACGCACAGGAAACCGACCTTGCGGAGCTCATCGTTCAGCTCGGCGAAGACTTCCCATCACACATCCTGGTGCCAGCGATCCACCGCAACCGCGAAGAAATCCGAAACATCTTCGTGGATAAGATGCCCAACACCGACGACTCTCTGACGAACAATCCGGCAGAGTTGGCCGAAGCCTCTCGCATTTTCCTCCGCGAGCAGTTCATGAAGGCCAAGGTGGCCATCTCTGGTGTCAACTTCGGTATCGCTGAGACCGGCACGGTCTCCATCGTCGAATCCGAGGGCAACGGTCGCATGTGTCTGACGCTGCCGGAGACACTGATCTCCGTCATGGGTATCGAGAAGTTGCTGCCGAAGTTCGAGGACTTGGGCGCGTTCTTGCAGTTGCTCCCGCGCTCCTCCACCGGCGAGCGTATGAACCCGTACACCTCACTGTGGTCAGGTGTGACGGAGGGCGATGGCCCGCAGAACTTCCACATCGTTCTCCTGGACAACGGTCGTACCCACGCGATGTCGAACGAGATCGGCCGCGAAGCACTGAAGTGCATTCGCTGCTCCGCATGCCTCAACGTGTGCCCGGTCTACGAGCGTGCTGGTGGTCACTCCTACGGCTCGACATACCCTGGCCCAATCGGCGCGATTATCACGCCGCAGCTGACCGGCATGGAGTCCGCCGAGGACCCGAACGCGTCGCTACCGTTCGCATCTTCCCTGTGTGGGCGCTGCAACGAAGTGTGCCCAGTGAAGATCCCGATCACAGACATCCTGCTTGAGCTTCGCCACCAAAAGGTAAAGGAGCACAAGCCTTTCCTGGAATCCACGGCCTTCGGCGCTATTTCCCTGCTGTGGGGCAAGCCTGCACTGTGGAACGCCGCAATGCACGTTGTAGCGCTGGGTCGCGTACTTGGCGGTTTCAAGGGCGAGATTTCCTCGATGCCAGGTTTCGTGGCCGGCTGGACCGACTACCGCGACGTAGCAGTTCCGCCGAAGAAGTCGTTCCGCCAGTGGTGGAATACGGACGAGGCGAAGGACCTCCTCGCTGAGGCCCGTCGCGAAGGGATCCCAGCTAACGTCAGGAAGGATGGCTAACAATGTCAAGCACCCGAAATGAAAGCGCGAAGCGCGAGATTCTTGACCGCATCCGCACTGCACAGAAGCTCTCCCATACCCCAGAGCACGTCGAACCTGTGCGCGAGTACCGCACCACCAGCGACCACACTCCCGAGCAGCTGCGCGAGATTCTCATCGATCGTCTCCTGGACTACAAGGCCACAGTTGTAGAGACAACGGAGGAGACCCTTGCCGCAGACATCGCCGATATTCTGGCGAAGCGCGAGGCAACCGAGATTGTTTACGCCCCGGGTCTCGACACCGCGCTGTTCGAAGAGTTTGCTGGCAGCGCCCGCCCAGACGACCCATCGAGCGATCCGCGTGAGCTCGGCACTATCGGTGCCGCAGTAACGGATTCCCACGTCACTTCAGCACAGACCGGTTCGATCGTGCTCGAAGCTGGCGAGCTGTGCGGCCGCCGTGCACTGTCACTGGTCCCCGATCGCCATGTGGTCATCGTCCGTCCAGAGTCAGTGGTCTACGGCGTGCCGGAAATGATCGCTCGCATCGATCCGGAAAAACCCGCTACCATGATTTCTGGTGGTTCAGCGACCTCAGATATCGAGCTTGTTCGTGTCGAGGGCGTCCACGGGCCCCGCGACCTGATCGTGATGGTTGTGAAGTAGAAACACACCGTCGACATTCCCTACCGATCAGCGCATCGGTAGGGATTTGTCTTTTCGCACCCCAACGGAAGGAATGCAATGCGCACCACAGCTTCAGTAATTGCGGCGCTCGGACTGCTTGGCATGGCCGTCGTAACGCCTGCTACTGCGCAGCCAGCACCGGCTGTGCAGTGGACCAAATGCCCGAAAGAAGTCAAAGATTCAACAGCGCAGTGCGGACACATCGACGTCCCCATGCGCTACAACCAGCCGAACGGCAAAAAGATTCAAATTGGATTCGTACGAGTCCCAGCGAAAACCCAAGCGCGCCGAGGCGCACTGTTTACCAACCCCGGTGGCCCAGGTGGCGACGCCTACGCTTACGCAGCCGGCAACATTCTTGATTTCCCGAAAGAACTCAACAACGAGTGGGACATCATCGGTGTGCAACCCCGTGGCCTGCCCGGCTCGACTGCACTTGAGTGCGCAATTCCCGATGTGAACGATCCTGGCCAGATAGCCAAGCTCACTGCTGACAGTCTCTTCAACGCAGGAGGTTTCAACCGTTCGGCCTGCCAAGGCGACAAGCCTGGCTACCCCGAAACCATCACCACGGAGAACACCGCGCGCGATTGGGAGGAAGTTCGACGCGCGCTGGGCTACCAGCAGATTTCCATCCTCGGTGTCTCCTACGGCACGTACCTTGGTTCCGTATACGCGACGCTATTCCCCCAGCACACCGACAAGGTTGTGCTTGACTCCGCAATGGATCCAACCCGTTCCTGGAACGGCATTGCCGCCGACCAACAAGCAGCGTACGAGAAGGCGCTCAACGAATACTTCGCGTGGGTAGCACTCAACGACGCCAAGTATCACATGGGCAACACTCCCCTGAAGGCGTACCAGTACTGGTCGCGCAAGGTAAGCGCGCAAGCGGGAACTAATCCCACCGTCACTCCCCCGCCTGCACGCGTTGGCGATCTGCCAGCGGGCCTGGAGTTCGCCGGACAGGCTGGCGCGGACGCCATGACAGCAGTCGGGAAAACCCGTGTCGAAGGTGAAGGCGTCATCAGCCGCATGCTGAACCCTGGTGCTGTACAAGCTAAGTCGCCGCTCCTGCAGGAGACCCGCGCTATGCTTCCAACCCCAAAGATGTGGGACTACCTGGCACGGTCCACAAACGGCACCCTGACCGCTGAAGAATCGAAGCAGCCGTCCAAGGAAGAGATTCAGCAGGCGGTGGATCAGATGATGGCGGTCGAGCAGCTGCAGGCTGCCCAGTGGTGCAATGAGAACGTTGTCCCCGGCGACCCAACGCTGCTCCCCTCATTTGCATGGTCACAGCTCACGGGAGACCCGTTTACGTTCTTCAACGCTTCACGCGGCTCAGGGTGGTACTGCAACGGCGCCGGCGCAGTCACCGGAATCGCGCCACTCAACGGGGCGGCATTAAAGACTCGCCCATTGCAGCTGTCCGCGACCCGTGACCCCCAGACGCCGTACTCAGGCCACGGACAACTCGCCCGCAGAATGGGAACCCAGGTAGTCACGATTCACGGCCCGGGCCACGCGCACTTCGGCACCGGCAATAAAGTTGTCGACGCCACCGTCATCAACTACCTGCGCACCGGCAAGGCCGATCGCACTGATGCACCAGGCTACTGGGAGGCCCAATAGCAGCTACTTTCCGCAGTCTTAGGCCAGTTATGTGCCCAGCATATCTGGTGCTAAGATTGCGTCATTGCTTGTGAATAAGCAGTGAGTCTCCGTAGCTCAGCGGATGAGAGCATCGGTTTCCGGTACCGAAGGTCGCAGGTTCGAATCCTGTCGGGGACACAATTTTTCAACCCCCGCTACCTGGTGAAATTCCTGGTAGCGGGGGTTTGTTGGTTTTGACTGATTTTACCTGAAATCGTCTCCCCTACGCTTTCAGAACGCAATTTCGTGCTAAAACTCCGGGGGAATCACAATCCAGGCCACTATATACAGGATGAACAAAGGCACAAACGCCGTGCAGAGCCCAATCAACACCGTGCCGATTCGTACAATCGCAGGGTCGAGTCCAAAGTACTCCGCGATGCCGCCACAGACCCCGCCGATGTATTTGTCCACCATGGAACGCTGTAGCCGCTTCGGTGCCGGGTTCGGTTGGTAGTGAGGTTGGTTCGTCGGATAAGACATGGCGCCTCGCTTTCCTAGAGTCGTTACTTGTTATGCCCAGGGCCGGTTTGCGCACCGAGTACACCCTGAAAAAATCTGGTCAAAGCTGGGATGTCGGCGTCATCAAGGTGGTCGAACACCAGGCGTCGCACGCTTTCAACGTGGCCCGGGGCTGCAGCCTCGAGTCGCTGTAGACCGTCCTCGGTGAGCGCTACCAAGACGCCACGGGCGTCTCCCGGGCTCTTCTGCTTTGATACCAAACCGCGCTTCTCCATGCGGGTGACCTGGTGCGATGTTCGGGATCGGTCCCACTCCAGTGCACCGCATAAGTCACGCAAGCGCATCGTGTACCCATCCACTTCTGAAAGGCTGACCAGCACAGAGAACTCCGAAGTCGACAAGTTTGAGTCTGCCTGGAGTGTGTCGTCGAGCGCGCGCGAAATTTTGCGCGCAGTGGCAAGCATGAGCCGCCACAGGTCTTGCTCGGCATCGCTGAGCCAGTGGGGTGCGTCAGACATGCACCCCACTGTAGTAGATCAACCAAACAGTTTCATAGCATTAATTAATTGGTTTTTAGCTGCTCAATCTCGTATCGGTTGCTACTGGCAACGCCGTCGTACCGGTTGGGGTAACACGTCAGCACAATCACTTGAGCATGCTTGCCCACCCTGTTAAACAGCGCGTTCATCAGTTGCAGCCGGTGGGGGTCCGTCGCGCCGAGTGCATCGTCTATCACCACAGGTACCGGTGCTGTTCCATCACGGGCGACAAGCTCCGCAATGGCAAAACGGGTCAGCAAGGCGAGCTGCTCCTGTGCGCCACCAGAAAGCTCCTCGATCGGCAGAGACACACCAGCAACGTTGCGGCGGGTGATTTGCAGTTGGTCGTCGAGCTCGAATTCCACATCTCTGCCAAACAGCGCCCCCGCGTAGCCCTCCAGCGCAGCAGCGAACGGCGCCGCGTAGCGCGCATTCGCCTCTTCACGGTAGCGCTGTAGCGTGTCATACAAGAGCTTGGTTGCCTCAGCACGGCGGGTGGTTCGGCGGTACTCAGACTCAGCTGCGTCCAACATCGCTTCGGCTCGGTCGACCTTTTCCGCAATACCAGTCGCCATTTCAAAAAAGCTTTTCAGCTCGGCCACGCGCCTATCGGCGGCATTGTAGCGGTCTTGCAAGTTCACGACGCGGGTTTGCGCGCTTTCGAGCAGCGCCTGTGCCATGTCCACGTTGGCCTCGTTTGCCGCCGTGGTGACCTCTTCAAGTTTTGTGCGCGCAGCGCTCAGTCCAGCCTCAGCAGTTGCTTGTGCCTCGCCCAAGTCTTCCGACGTTGTATGTTCCTGCTCTGTTCGCAACTCTTCATCGGCGTTACGTACTGCTTCCTCGTGCGTTGCGAGTTTGGTCTCCAGTACAAGCAGTGCTTGGCGGGCCTTTCGCTCCCGGTGCGGCTCCAGCGCAGCCACCGCCACTTCCGCGTCATGCTGGGCATTCTGTAAAGCAGCCTCTGCAGCAGCGGCCTCGTGCTCAGCAGCATCGAGTTCCTTTAAAGCTACGCCCTCCCCCAAGGCCTCAGCGTGCTCTGCGTGTAGTTTCTGCAGCTTTAGGTGGCGTTCCTGTAGCGCAGATAGGTCTCTGCCTGCGAGGATGTCTTCCCTGCGTCGCTTGGCTTCCTCCACGCGTTGAGCAAACGTCCGATGCTCATCGCGCTTCGCTCGCGCCTCCGCAACGTCAGCACAACCAAGGTCCGCGAGTAACTCCTCAAGCGCGCGCTCCGCATCTTCCACCACGCTGTACTGGTTCGCGCCGCTGGCGCCAGCGCTGTAGGTCAGATGGAACTCACCGAATTCAAAGGTGGTGGCGTCGAAAAGCTCGATAGTGCGCTCGCCTTTGACGTGTGTGGGGGCATCGTCGTGCACGAAGGTGGCGTCATCGGCGCGCACGGTCAGTTTCGCGGTCGAGGCTGCACGGATGGTGCGCTGTACCTTTACCTCACTCGCAGCTTCTTCCACTCGAGTCACATCGGCGTCGGTGACGGGACGACTAGGGGCCTCAGCAACGAGTTTTTGATACTCGGCTTGCGCACCGTCAACCTGGTCAAGCACTGCCTGCAGATCTGAGAGTTCCTGTTGGCACAGCGAGTACTCACGCAGAGCGCTGGCACGGCGTGCCTCCTCGCGTGCATTCGTCAGTGCAGCTTGACGCCGCTCCACGGTTTCGGTGAGTGTCGCAATGGTAGCTTCCTCTTCATCACTGGCTTGCTGGGCGGCGCCCTTCTCCTGCTCGAGCGCTGCCTGCTGCTCACCCAACAGTGCGACGCGCTGCTCCAACTTCTTCCTGTTTTCCACATCCTGCGCTGCGCGCTGTGCCGTGAGCTCTGCGTATTTCACAGCTGCTTGCGCAGCCTGAAGTTTTGCGGCAACCTCTTCGGCGCGCTTCGCCTCGGCTTGACTGGACTCAAGATCTCGCTGTGCTTCCGGCAGCTCATCCTGGATCTGCTGCATTTGCTGCTGCAAGCGCTCAACTTCTACGACTTCATTGTCAAACTTCCGCTTTTCCTGCAACAGCGATTCGTACTGTTGCTGCGCTTCTTCTGCTGCTTTACGCAGTTTTTCGTACTCACCACGCGGCCGACCAGTCGATGTGAAGTACGCTGCGTAGTCGTCGCTGATGCGCTGCATGAGCGCAGTGTCATCGTAGGCGGCTTCCTCTGCGCTGCGTCCAGCGTCCCCATCAAGGGTCCGCACAACACTTGGGATGCCCGCTGCGCTGATCCCTGCCGCGAACTGTCCCTGGCGCAGGAAGAGCGTCGAAGCGAGCTCCTGGTCAAGGTTTTCCGCGAGGATCCGTGCAAGCTCATCGTCAGCCTCACGCCCGGTGTATTGGCGCAGCTGCGGTCTGGTGATGTTGAGCTCCGAGTACTTCCCTTTCCCCCACTGTTTGGCAATGGTGAAGCTGTAATCGCCAACCGTCGTCTCAAGCCGCACTGCAGGCGAAACGTCCCTCCCGATCGGAGTGAGCACGCCAATCTTCTTGCCTCCGGCAGTGTGGCGTTCGTTGAGCACTGTCGTCAGCGCGTCAAGGATGGTGGATTTGCCTGCTTCGTTATTGCCATGGATCACGATCACACCGGTATCTGGCAGGTCACGGAGCTCTAACCGCTGAATACCACGGAAGTTTTCAATGGTGATCGAATGGATGCGCATTTAGTTCACTTCCTTGGAGAATCGGAACAGAAGGTTCACAGCGTCACGTGCTGTCGCAGAGCCTTTAGCATCATCATGCGCGGATGCCTGGGAAATCAGGTCCCGCATCGCCTCGGCCGCGTACCCGCTCAGCGGAAGGTTTTCGAGCTCTTCATCGCTGGGCGCCAAGTGCAGGCTCATGAGCCGGTCACGCTCGTACAACGCAGCGAACACCGGCTCAAGCCGCCCGATCGCCTGCTCAAAGGTCGCCATCGCCGCAAGGCCAAGCGTGCCGCGGACGGAATACTTCACCACAGTGCGGTCCTTGTGCTCGTAGCGTTCAAGCTGCTCCACTATCTTTTCGACGTCCCCTTCCTCACTGACCTCCCAGTCCAGTGCCTCAAATGTCCACGCTCCCGTCGCAACCGGCTCGACGTTCACAGTGCAGTCTTCCGCGGAGGACTTCGTAATCTCGACGACGAGCGCGTTACCGGAATCAACCTCGCCGCCACCACCAGGACCACCGATAGCAAAGTCGTGGAAATCGGTTGTTTCCGGGCTGCCCGAGAACCACACGCGCCCACTCGTGCCGAGTGACTGCGTGGAGTGCGTATCCCCCAACGCGACGTAATCGATCACCCCCGAGGCCAGCTTCTCCTCCAGCAAATCCAGATCGATGAGCGCTTCGGCCTGTTCTTTGCCGTAGCCGTCTACTTGGCCGTGGCCAACGAGGACTCGAATCGTATCCGTCGGCTCCAAGTCACGTACGGCACGGGCACAGAGGTCCTCAGAGGCGTATCGGGCTTTGAGAGGCGCGCCGACAAGCTCAACGCCAGGGACGACCTCTACGGGATCGAAGGAATCGAGCACGAGCACATTCTCAAGGTCATCGGTGGCGTGGAAAATGGAGTCCGCCACCAGCGGGTCGTGGTTGCCCGGGAGCAAGTACACCGGCACTGGCAGGCGCTTCAGCACCTCGAGTGCTCGACCAAGCGTCTCTCGCTCGAGCGCGTTGTGCTCAAACACATCGCCGGCGATCACAATACAGGCTGCATCATGCTCCGTGGCTACTTGGCCGAGACGTTCAACGGCGCGCAAGCGGGCGTCGTCAAACCTCGATTGGGCTTCGGAGCGCAGAAACTTCCGAGTCATGCCAAGCTGCAGGTCAGAGGAGTGGATAAATCGAAACGTGTTCACATACTCACTACTACCAAACGGCTCGGACATTAGTCATCGGTTTCAGTCAACGCATAGAACAGATCTTCGATATCGGAGACAGCCCGCAGCTGGTCGATGTTGGTAAAGGAAATTGTCTGCATCGCCTTGTGCAACATCGTGATGTCAGAGTCTTCGATCATCGGAGCGACTTTCGGGGTAGGCAAATCAGGTAACGCGCCGCCTTCCCAAAAGTCCGGCTGTGGGCGCGGTGCAGACACCGTGACTTCGCCCGGCGCGTCAGGCTGCGCTGCCTCGTGCTGCACAGTCGGTGGCGCCATGCCGGTCAGTCGCGCAATCGAACTATCCCGGAGTTGGAGAATGAATTCGTGGTGTTCGCTCATGCGCTGTGCTGCCTGATACCCCACTGCGACAATGTGTTTGCAGGCTACGACGGGATCGGGGCAGCTACAGTGCAGCCGAAACTCCTCAGGACCGTTGGCAATCAAGGTATCCAACGCCTCATCGGTATAGACGCCATTGCGCGCTTTCATCAATGCCGCGGAGTCGTGCGCAATGTCGGACAGCAGCCCGCCGATGTCAGCAGCGGTGCGCCGTGGTAGCTCAATGACGGTGTGAAATGGTTCGATTTGTGAGCCGGTCACAACCGCATCGATCCCACTAAGCCGCGGGTAGAGCTCGGCGACGTGGCCGCCGTTGGCGTACGCAATGCCCCGCTTGATGCGACCAGCATCGCTGTATCGCACGACTGCTTCCCAGATCCTGCGGCCTGCGGCATTCCACGTCGCAGGAACGTCTTTGTACCGCGATCGAGTCTCAGAAGCTTGCTTCGCCTGCTTCTGTTCCGGGGAGCGCCGACGTGCGCCGAAGTTTGCATAAATAACGTTGTCTTCGCGTGGTCGCTGGGTGCTCATAGGTTGCGCTCGCCTCCGTTTCCTCGGTAGCTCATCAGCTGTGCCAGATCGTCAGCGTCGAGTTCCGTAATCCAGCCTTCGCCCTCGCCAATCACCGCACCTGCCAGGTGCATCTTGCCATCCAAGATGTCTTGGATCGATTCCTCCATGGTTCCGCGCGTAATCATCTTGTACACCGTGACGTCTTTCTTCTGGCCAATGCGGAACGCACGGTCCGTCGCCTGGTTTTCCACGGCGGGATTCCACCAGCGGTCAAGGTGGATCACCATCGATGCAGCAGTCAGGTTGAGTCCGGTACCACCTGCTTTGAGGCTCAGCAGCATCGCGCGCGGCCCGTTCGGCTCCTGGAAACGCGCAACCATTGCGTCTCGCGCGCTCTTTCCTACCCCACCGTGGAGGAACGGAATGATCTCGCCGAGGTAGTCGCTCAGGTATGGCCGCAGGATATCGCCGAATGCTTTGTACTGGGTAAAGATCAACACTCGTTGGTCGGTTCGCACTGCTTCATTGAGCAGCTCCACAAGGCGGGCGACCTTGCCGGACCTGTGGTGGCCGTCGGCAAGTACTGGCGATCCATCGCCCAGGAAGTGAGCCGGGTGGTTGCAGATCTGCTTGATGCGAGTGATCGTGGCAAGCACGAGACCTTTACGCGCCATACCCTTGCGTTCCTGCAGTTCGCGCTGCATGCGGTCAACAAGCGCTGTGTAGAGCGCCGCTTGCTCCGCAGTCATGTCCACTGTCAGTACATGCTCAGCCTTGTCCGGCAGGTCGTCGATAATCGCGGTGTCTGTCTTCAGCCTGCGCAGGATAAACGGTGCGGTGAGGCGCTGCAGGCGCTCCCCCATCTCGTCTGCGAGGCCCTCGTCCCGGCGCGACTCAATTGCCCGAGCGAAGTGGTTGCGGAAGAAGGACTGCGAGCCGAGGATGCCGGGGTTCACAAAGTCGAGGAGGCTGCGCAGCTCGGAGAGCTTGTTTTCAATCGGGGTGCCTGTCAGCGCGATACGGTGGCGAGCTGGCAGCGCTCGCACGCTTTTCGACGCCCTCGTCCCCGCATTCTTAATCGCCTGAGCTTCGTCGAGCACCACATGGTCCCATTCGATCAAAGACAAGTCGATCACATCGCGCGATGCGATCCCATAGGAGGTGATGGTGATGTCATGCTTCTTGAGAGCCTCGCGCAGTTCCTCTCCCTTGTACCGGGCACTGCCGTGGTGGACATATATAGAAAGGTGTGGCACGAACTTCGCAGCTTCGCGTGCCCAGTTGCCCACCACGGAGGTCGGCGCAACAACGAGGGTTGGTCCGGTGCGCTGCCCGCGTTCCTCTTCGACGGCAAGCAGGGTGAGCAGCTGGAGCGTCTTACCGAGCCCCATGTCATCGGCAAGCACGGCACCTAGGTGGTTGCGGGACATGTAGTAGAGCCAATCCACGCCACGACGCTGGTACTCGCGGAGCTCAGCATGCACAGTTCTTGGGATGTCGACGCGCTCCGGCGCCGGGCGGTCCATTCCGCCGACCAGAGACGTAAACCAACGGGAACCAGTGAACTCAAGCGGCGAGTCTGGCCCACTCTCCAGCGCAAGCTGACGCAGCTCCTCCGCGGTTACCGCACCGTGTTCCTCTGACGCTTCGAGTTTCTGGTACTCCTCCTCGAGCTGGTCGGCGCGGGCAGCGAGCGCTTCGGCGTCATCTGCTCCCGCATCAGCTGCGAGCTGCGCAGTCGTCCGGGCTTCTTCTGCTTCACGCTTGGCCCGCGCAAGCGCCGTCCCGTGGAGTTTCTCCATGTACCGCTTCGTGCGCTCGAGGTGCCGTGTATCGGCGAGCACCCACTCGCCACGCAACTTGATCAGCCCAGACTTCGACTCGACGAGCCGCTGCATTTCGTCATCCGTCAGTTCAGTGCCGCCGATGCTGACGCGCCAGTCGTAATTGACCAGCTGGCCGAAGCCAAGCCGGGTCACCGCTGTTGCGTCGTACGGGTTCTTCGCTTCCGAAAGGTGCAGCTTCGATGTTGTCTCCGCAGTTGTCCAGGCGCGTGGCAGCATCACCGCGTAGTTCGCAAGCCGAAGCTTGCTCACCTCAGTCTCCACGAATTGCACAATCTCTTCCGCGGACAGGTACACGTCCCAGTCGCCATCGAGCGCAGAGCCCGGCGTTGTCGCGGCACGCCGGTGCGTCGATGGATCAATCAGGTCGGAGACCCTGATGGCGTCGCGAAGCACGGAGTGGAGCTGCTGCACCGTATAGGCGTCATACTCCGACAGCCGGATGGGCCGTGGCGATTCATCGCCGGAGCGCACGTTCACCCGGATCGGCCACTGTGTGAGCGCCTCATCGCCCCCATCTTCTGCGTCTGCGGGCTGCTCCACGATGAACACCAGTTGGAAATTTGTCGCAGTGATTGAGCCGTTCCACTGGCTCATCTGTCGCGAAAACGCGCTAGAGCCTCGCCGTAGCGGCGTCCCGTTAAGCAGCGACTGTACAAAATCGTGCCACGGAAACGGGCGCTCACCACGCAGCATAGGGGAGTTACGCAGCTGGGCAGACGCGATCCAGTGCACAAATGTGCGCGAGCAGTCTTCGTCGAGCCGTCGGTTGTTCTCCGTAAGTACTCCCGGCGCAGCCGCAATCATATCCGCGAGCCAACCGCGTTCCTCCACCCCGGTGCCGAGCTGCCACTGCGCGAACCACTGAAAGTCCTGAGACGGCACGTGAATCGATACCCTGCCAGCCTGTACAAACCGCTCAAGCCCGAGAAACATCTGGATGAGCCACAAAAGATCCGGGGCTACCGACGCCCGCTGTTGCTCCGTGAGCCCTTCCGGTGCCGGAACGTCTGGGTCCAGGAGGAAGGACATTGCTCGTAGAAACTGTACTGCCTCATCGGGGGCGAATGCTGCCGTCGGCACCCGGAGCCGCAATAGTTTGCCTTTCGGCGTGCGCAACATGACCTTGCCGCGGTGGCGGAACTTGACCCCTTCGAGCAGTGTGTGGACTGGTTCGGGGAAGGTCCCCTTCGGCACTTCGTCGAGTGTGATGATTTTATGGCCAGCCACCTGCTCGACCCAGACCTGCAAACCAGAATCTGGCAGCCACAGCCCGTGAAGAAGGAATTTTGGCAAGCCCACCCTTATACCATCCTTGATTTCGCTACATCGACTACGGTTCTAACGGTAATCTTTAAAACTCTACTCGCTTATTTTTTCTATTGCTTTAGGGAGGCAAACATGGCCGATAGCTTCTGGCTTGTCCTTGCCATTGTGTTGTATTTCGGTGTCATGGTTGCCATCGGGTTTTATTCGTGGATCCAGACGAGCAAGTATGACGACTACGTTCTTGGCGACCGTGGACTGCACCCATTCGTAGCAGGCCTATCCGCGGGCGCATCAGATATGTCGGGCTGGCTGCTGATGGGGCTGCCGGGCGCATTGTTCGTTTCCGGCATGAGCGAGCTGTGGATCGTTATTGGACTCTTGGCCGGGTCGTGGGCGAACTGGAAGTTTGTCGCACCACGCCTCCGCGCTTATACGGAAGTATCAAATAACTCGATTACCTTGCCGTCCTTCTTCGAGAACCGCACCCGTGACTCCTCACACGTCCTGCGGTTCGTCGCCGCCGTGATCATTATTTTCTTCTTCACGTTCTACGTTTCGTCAGGCATGGTCTCGGGTGGCCGTTACTTCGAATCCACTTTCCACGGTGACTACCTCACAGGCGTACTCATCGTCGGTTCGATTACTGTGCTGTACACGTTCATCGGCGGCTTCCTCGCTGTGAGCTATACCGACGTTGTCCAAGGGGTCTTGATGTTCTTGGCGCTGGTCACGGTGCCACTGATGGCACTGATCTCGCTCGATACCCCCTCTGATGTCTTCTCGTTCGCTTCCCACAACGCCTACGGCCCGTGGGAGGCCGGCAACCCGGACTACTTCAACATGATCGCCGGTGTCTCGTTGGCAACCATCATCGGCAACTTGGCGTGGGGCTTCGGCTACCTGGGACAGCCACATATTGTTACCCGCTTCATGGCGCTGCGCTCCCCGGCTGAGGCAGCCAGCGCACGCCGGACCGGAATCAGCTGGGTCACCATCTGCTTTGCAGGTGCGGTGTTCACCGCGCTCGTATCGACGGTCTTCTTCGCCGAAACACCGCACAGTGTCACTGACCAAAGCGGCTTCGAAACCATCTTCTTGGACCTAGCCCGCATCCTCTTCCACCCACTCATTGCAGGTATCGTCCTTACAGCGGTGCTCGCGGCGATTATGTCCACAATGTCCTCCCAACTATTGATCACCTCCTCCGCGCTTATTGAGGACATCTATCGGGCCGTGACGAAGCAGCGTCCGAGCCAGACTGCCCTGCTGGTGCTTTCGCGCACGATGGTGGTCTTGGTTGCAGCGGTCGCGATGGTACTGGCGATCAACCCATCGGACACGATCCTGGGCCTGGTCGCGTTCGCGTGGGCAGGCTTCGGCGCAAGCTTCGGCCCCGTTGTAATTGCATCGTTGTACTGGCGTCGTCTCACCGCCCCGGGCGCCATCGCTGGCATGATCGTCGGTGCAATCACGGTCTTCGTGTGGGGCTCCTCCGACACGCTGTCCGGCATCATCTACGAAATCGTTCCGGGTATCGCATTCGCGACGATCGCGCTTGTCGCTGTCTCCTTGCTGACCAAGCCGAAGCAGGGCGTCGAAGACGAGTTTGACCGTGCTCTTGCAGTGACGAACTTTGCGCTCACCACTCCGGACGCAACGTTCGCTGACGCGCTCAAGGCGACTGCGGGAACCGAAGGGGCCTCCCACGCGTCTAACTAGACGTGCGTGTTTACCTCACTCTGCTACTTATCCTGACCATCGCGTACGCCCCGTTTCCAACGGGGTTTTCGCGTATCGACGCCCCCACGACCCGCCAACGCGTTACTATCATCGGCTACGAGCGGGACAACTTCGGACCAGGCTGGCAGCGCCATGCCACCGGATGTACGACTCGCGAGCATGCCATGGCGTACGCGTTTGAGCAGCCTAATTGCAACGTTCCCCACCGGCAGTGGGAGCCGGTTGACGTTATCGATCCGTACACCCGCGAACGCATCAGACCTAAGGATGTGGAGCTCGACCACCTCTTCCCCCTCTCCGCAGCATGGGACATGGGTGCTTTCGCCTGGAGCGACGAGCAGCGACTCCGGTTCGCGAATGACCCCCACAACCTCATCGTGACCTCGAGCAAGGCGAACCAACAAAAGTCAGACATGCTACCGAGCGAGTGGATGCCTCCATCGATCCCGCAGCAATGCGCATACGCACGGCAGCTGGCACGCGTTGCAAACATGTACGACCTGCGCGTAACCACCAATGACCTTCGCACAATGCGCCGTGCATGCAAGGGATGGCGAGGCGTCGCCGCCCACCTCATTGGAATTGGTATGTTCCCTACCACCAATTCGCCTAGGTGATGGTGGACGTATCAAGTACAGTGGTTGCCTATGACTACTCTGTTAACTTTCCTTCACGTCGCAGCCGCCATCTTGCTGCTGGGCCCGATCGTCGTATCCACCTCGATGTTCCCGCGCCAGGCCGCCGAGGCACAGGCGGGCGATGCGGCCGCTGCCGGTCGCGCGTCGATCCTGTACCGCATCTCGCGCACTTACGGCATCGCGTCATCACTCGTTCCGCTGCTCGGTGTCGCCATCCTCTTCGGCGACTGGGCTGCGTACAAGACGAACTACTTCCTGCACACCTCTATCGTGTTGGCAGTCATCGCCTGGGCACTGCTGCTTTTCGTGGTCATCCCGACCCAGCGCAAGATGGTAGGTACACTCGGTGAGCTGGAGCCAGCCGAGGCCGACCCAGCCGATGTCACCGCGAACTTTGAAAAGTCGAAAGCTAAGGCTTCCGCGTTCGCTGGTGTCTTTAACCTTTTGTGGTTCATCGTGTTGGTGCTGATGTTTTTGCCAGCACCAACTATGTAGTCACTAAAACTTTATCGACGACGCCAGGCTAAGCAGCGCCAACACGATCGGAACAACGATCGCGGCAATCTCACCCGGTGTCATATCGCTGGAGCTTTCGGACTTCGACGAGGAGTCCCGCTCCGAACTCTTATCAGAGGACAGCAGCCGGTCGTAGAGACCGGCTTCATTTATGCCAGCAGCTCCAAAAACCAGGTCCGACGCCTCGGACTGACTCACCCTCTTCCCCTCAACAATCGGGGCGGCCCACAGCCAATCCTTTCCGTTAATCTTGATGCCATTTATGCTGGCGAAACCTGCGTTGCCGAATGCTGGGCCGGCTGACAAGACCCCTGCAAACTTCTTTGTCCCGTCCTGTTCCTCGACCCAAATCGGTCCACCGGAGTCGCCTGACTGGGGTGAGCCCACCGTCGCAGAAAACCCTCCCCCACCACGCGCAGCGCGATGGAACTTCCCGCACGTAACGTCGTTCGTGCCCATGTGAGATGTTTCCCCATGGAAGCACGTTTTCACGCCACGCTTGATCGAAGTGATGTCGGCCTTTGCGTCACCGGAGTAGATGTTTTCGCCCATCGACACGCCCCGGTCCCACTCGATCCAGGCAAAGTCATTCGAAAATGAATGATCGTATCCAGGTGAGAGATGCAGCGTCCCGATGCTCTCCGTAGTGGGACGATCAGTTTTCCTGTCGTATAACGCGATACGAGCCCCATCGTGTCCACAGTGCGCAGCGGTGTAACTGACACCAGCTTCATGATCGTTAAATCCCAGCGTGCACAGACCACTACCGGTATAGATAGCATCACCCTGGGTCGGCTGGATTGGTGCCGCGGTAGCGCTTGGCACGAGGACTGCAGTCGAGCATGCTGCGACGGCCAGCGAAGATATGAATTTCCTTGTCAACATACTTCTATACTGGCACAGTTCTGCAGGAATGCTAATGAGCTAGCTGTAATTCACTACGCCTGGTAGGAACCCTGCGAGTGCACTGAACCCGTCAGTCACAGCGCCACGAACCGCATCAGCAGCCGGGCCAACGGCCGAGCCCGAAGCCGGCATCATGAGGTTCTGCGCATACAGGCCCAACAAGCGTGACTCAGCGACGCGAGGCCCATCAGTAGCGTGCACGCCAACGACCAGGTCGCGCGAGCCCAGCAGCGGTACCTTTTGTGCAACCCACTGCGAAGAAACAACGCCAACAAATCCGCGGCCCGGAATCCACAGCGGGCCACCGGAGTCGCCGGGACGGGTCATCGGCGCTTCGACGAAGAACGTATTTCCTTCTGCTCCGCCGAAGCGACCGCACGTGGGGGCGCCCGTCGGCCGGTTCGAGGTTTGCCCGAAGTAGCACACGCGCTCACCGACGGCGATTGTGTTTGGGTTTACCCACGCGTCACCGGAGAACCGGTTGCCACCGATCTGCACCGGCGCGTCCCACTGGATAGCGGCCCAGTCATTGCCAAGGCGGCCGTCGTACGCCTTCGAACGATACAGGGTGCCGAGCTGTGGCGAAGCAACCCTCGCGTTGTGGTCCACGATGCGCACACGCGCACCGTCCGGTCCACAGTGCGCCGCAACCAGGCTTCGCCTGCGAGACGGTTCATTAAATCCGACGGTGCAGTAACCGCCGCCTTCAACCATCACGGCTCCGCCCTGCTCTACGCGCTGCAGGTTCTGTGCCTGCGCAGTCGGCAAGTTCGTTACGACGCCCACTCCGAGCGCAAGCGCCCACCCCAGCGTGAGCAAACGGCGATTCAACTTCATGCCTGTGCAGTCTACTGCACAACCAAGCAATGAAAAACGCACCCGTCGAGTAGTCATTACTCAGCAGGTGCGCTCAGGATCAAGGGCGCTTAGTCCCAGCTGCGGTCATGCCCGCGGCCACCGCGGCGATCGTCACGGTCGTAACCGCCACGTCCCCGCCCGCGGCCACCGCGGCGATCATCGCGGTCGTAACCGCCACGCCCGCGCCCGCGTCCACCGCGGCGATCATCGCGGTCGTATCCACCGCGCCCGCGCCCGCCGCGTCCGCGCGGAGGTGCACCGTGATCACGCTGAATATTGATCAGCTGACCGGAAATACGGGTATCCGTCAAACGATCAAGGACCGCGCTGTCCAGGTTCTTCGGCAGCTCAACCAGGGTGAAGTCCCCACCGATAGTGATGCGACCAAAGTCCTTGGAGCTCAAGCCCCCCTCGTTGGCGAGCGCACCAACGATTGCACCCGGGCGAACATGCTGGCGCTTGCCAACATCCAGGCGGTAGGTGTCGAAGTTCTCCGAATCGTGGTCGAAGCGGCTGCGGCCTCCACGACGGTCATCACGGTCACGCCCGCGGCCACGGCGGTCGTCGCGATCCCACCGATCACGGTCCCGCCGATCGCGACGGTCCTTCGGCGGCTCCTTCATCAGGAACTCGTCACCCGCCAAAGCCTGCGTTGCCAAAGCAGCGGCGATGTCGTCCATCGGCACGTTGTTGGCTGCGGAGTATTCGCGGACCATGGACCTAAACACCTGCACCTCGCTCGCCTCGAGCGACTCGGTGATGGAGTCCATAAACTTCGTCTTGCGGCTCTCGTTGACCTCGTCGACCGTCGGCAGATCCATCTCTTCGATGGTCGCGTTGGTTACGCGCTCAATGGAGCGCAGCATGCGACGCTCACGTGGAGTGACAAAGAGGATCGCCTCACCTGTACGGCCTGCACGCCCGGTGCGGCCAATGCGGTGCACGTATGACTCGGTGTCATTCGGGATGTCGTAGTTCAACACGTGGCTGATGCGCTCAACGTCCAGGCCACGAGCAGCGACATCGGTAGCGACCAGGATGTCAAGGCGGCCGTCGCGAAGCTGATCAACGGTACGCTCACGCTGCTGCTGAGCGATGTCACCGTTGATCGCAGCTGCGGAGAACCCGCGGGCACGCAACTTCTCAGCCAGCTCCTCAGTCTCCTGCTTCGTACGCACGAAGACAATCATTGCCTCAAACTCAGTGACTTCAAGGATTCGGGTGATCGCATCGAGCTTGTTGCGGTGCGCCGTGAACAGGTAACGCTGGGTGATGTTCGTATTGGTGCGCGTCTTCGACTTCACCGTGACTTCAGTCGGGTTGTCGAGGTACTGCTTCGAGATACGGCGAATAGCGTTCGGCATCGTCGCAGAGAACAGCGCAACCTGCTTCTCTTCCGGTGTGTCCTCCAAGATGCGTTCCACGTCTTCCTGGAAGCCCATGTTCAGCATCTCGTCTGCCTCATCGAGGACAAGGAAGCGCAGGTTGGAAATGTCCAACGAACCCTTCTCCAAGTGATCGATGACGCGGCCCGGAGTACCCACGATGATCTGGGCACCGCGGCGCAGACCGGACAACTGGATACCGTATGCCTGGCCACCGTAAATCGGAAGCACGGAGATCCCGCCAAGGTGGTCTGCAAACGACTGGAAGGAGTCTGATACCTGCAGCGCAAGCTCACGTGTAGGCGCGAGGATCAGTGCCTGCGGGTAGCGCTCCTTGCGGTTGATCCGCGAAAGGATCGGCAGCGCAAACGCGGCCGTCTTACCGGTACCCGTTTGCGCGAGGCCGACAACGTCGCGGCCTTCCATCAACAGTGGAATGGTTTCAGCCTGAATCGCGGATGGCTGCTCAAAGCCAACCTTCTTCACGGCATCCACGACTTCTTCAGGCAGATTCAGGTTCTCGAACCCGTTCACTGGCTCTTCAGCGGTCTCGTCTGCCTCTGTGGCCTCGTCCGCCTCGCTCCCAGCGAGGTCCGCCACGTCGCCACCGACGATGTCGGCAAGGCTCAAAATCTGCTCAGTCTCATTAGTTTCGGCATTGGCTGCGTCTTGCGCAGCGCCGGTTTCCTCAGAAACTCCCGCATCCCTGGTGTCCTCACGTGCAGCATCCGCTGCGACATCCTGCGGGTTTTCCTGATTTTCCGACACATTCATATCCGGCTCTTTCTCGCCGCCGGTGGCGTTTTCGGAAGTGATCATTGTTTCCCCACAGTACGCCACCCTGCAGTGATTTTCCTATTCGCCACTGGCAATGTCATCCGCGCCACGAGTCCGCCACCAACTTCAGCGCTTCGCGCCTCGAGCTCCAACTCCCCGTGGTGCGCACGCGCAATCGTATCAACCAGCGCCAGCCCTAGTCCGTGCCCCGGACGCGCACCAGCAACGCGCGCATTCGCCCTGCTAAATGGCTCTACGAGCTGGCTGACTGTGGCAGGGTCCAACACGTCCCCATCATTGACGACGCCCACTTCGACCCCATCACCGGATCCAGTCCGGCAAACACGCACCTGCACAGTCCCGTCCACGCCGTGGATACGAGCATTCTCGATGAGGTTTTGGATCGCGTGGCGCAATAGCACGACATCGCCGAGGACGTGAATGTCTGGCTCGATGGTGGCGTCGATACCTTCGTCGCTCGAGGCGACAGTGGTAATGAGCTCTGAGATGTCAATGTCGCGCGCCTCGAGTACTTTGGCCTCGGCCTGGCTGAAGTTCAGCAGCGACGTGACCATCTCCGCAGACGACGCATTCACGGTGCGGATGTCGCGGATGGCGTCGCGTAGCTCCTCTGCAGGTGCATTCGGGTCTAGTAGCGCGACATCTGCGATGGTCTGAATGGTAGCGATCGGGGTTTTCAGCTCATGGGACGCGTTTGATGCAAAGCGTTGCCGTGCCGCGATGGAGTGCGCGAGGGACTCCAGCATCGAGTCGAGTGCGTGCGCGAGGTCAGCGACATCGTCAGCGGGGCCTTCGTAGTCGAACCGCTGATCAAGATCGCCGGCAGAGACCAGACGTGCAGTCGCCGCGATGGTACGTACGGGTTTGAGCAACACACCCGCGACGAACCAACCGATGGCGCCGGCGAGCGCCGTCAGCACGCACAGCGCGACGAGCGAGGCGCCGAGCATCACGTTGAGCACCTCGTGTGAGATGGGCACGGAGCCATCAATAAATGCTCCGTCACTGCCGGGAACGCCCCCGACGCCCTCGATGACAGCTTGCACAGGTACCGGAGTCAGGCGCAGATAGAGGTACACCACCGCGGTCAGGCTCAGCCCTGCGGTAAAAACCGTTGCCACGAACAACCACGACGTACGCGCACGAAGTGAAAGCCTCATTGGTACGGCTCCTCCGCAACGTAGTAGCCAGCGCCGGGCATTGTTTGCACAATCCAAGGCTGCCCCAGCTTGCGCCGCAAGTGCGAGATAGTGACCCGAATCGAATTGGAGAACGGGTCCGCGTTCGCGTCCCATGCCTCTTCTAAGAGCTGCTCCGCGGAAATAACGTGCCCCTGTGCTCGCATCAGTGTTTCAAGCACCGCGAACTCTTTCGGCGACAACGCAATCGACGCGCCACTTCGGCGGACTTGGTGAGTGCCACGATCGAGGATGACGTCGCCGCAAGTGAGCGTCGAGGTTATTTCGGGTGCGGCTCGTCGCAACAAGGCTTTGACGCGAGCCAGCAACTCGGGCAGCTCGAACGGCTTAGTCAGATAGTCGTCCGCCCCAATCTCGAAGCCTTCGAGACGATCCTCAAGTGTTGCGGACGCCGTGAGCATCAGCACCCGCGTGTTTGGGTACAGCTCACGGACGGTTGCACAGACGTCGTCGCCGTGAACTTCGGGGATATCTCGGTCGAGCACGATCACATCTATCGGTTGTGATTCCAGGCGGTCGAGCGCGGAGCGGCCGTCGTAACGCACATCAACGAGCATGTCCTCACGGCGCAGTGCTTTGCCTAACGCATCGGCGAGCAGCGTCTCGTCCTCAACGACCAAAATCTTCGGCGGTGCAGCCACAACAGCCCCTTCCACGTTGGAGTTCTTGTATTCTGCTGTGATTCTAATTGGGGCTTCTTACGGGGCCGCAATGTTAACGCTCTCGCAACATCGCCCTGCATAGCGTGAGGAGCATGTCAAAGACTTCCACACCGGACCTGCGAGTTCACGGTATTGATTACGCGCGAGCCGTAGCACTCGCAGCCATGATCTTCGCGCACCTCACCCATCCTGCTGGCGTCACGGGTCAGTTGCTCTACGGCTTCCCCGCGGCAACGTTCGCGTTCCTGGCTGGCATCTCGATGGAACTGATGGCCCGGCGCGCCCAAGCGGTAGGCGGCGAGGCTGTCGCGCGCTGTCGCCATGGCTTTTATGTTCGTGGGACGCTACTGATTGTGCTGCATGCGCTCCTCGTGCCGTTCGCTGGCGACATCGAGGTTGTGCTCCTCGTCTTTGGCATCTGCTACCTCTGCTTAGCGACGCTTCCCCACTGGCCAACTGCGCGTTTGGGCCTGCTGCTTACGGGGTTGCTCTTTGCTTCGGCTGCAACGACGGCGCTCGGGACGGTTGTTGCGCTACCGGCCGCAGTCTTCGGTGCCCCCTACCCGGTCTTTTCGTGGGCAGCACTCATGGTTGCGGGCATGGTGTCGTGGCGTGTCATCCTCCACCACCCATGGCGTCGTTGGGTCGCAGTCATTGTCGCGGCGGCGGTGCTGCCTGCGGTGATTGCGGCTCGGCTGCACCTCAACACGGCAGGTGCTGGCCTATTCATCGCCGCGATCGATCCGAATGGGCACACCGGGGGACTCATTTCAGTGATCAGTGAGTGCGCCGTCGCGGTTGGTATCACGGCACTGTGCCTCATCATCACGCAGTTCGTGCCTTTCGGTTGCGACATGGGCCGGATGCCACTGACCGTGTACTGCGTCCACGTCATCACTGCGAACGGACACAGTGGGGTGATCTTCGCAGCAGCCACAGTGATAGTCGCATTCGCGTTCGCTGTACTGTGGCGCAGTTTCTTTACTCGTGGCCCTCTCGAGGCAGCGATGCGCGCCATCGTGGCCCGCGCAACCCGTACCGATCTCCCTCCTCTCAAGCAATAAAGAAAAGGAATACTTCACCATGAAACTGAACACTTCGACTCGTATCCTCAGCTCCTGCACTGCTGTTGCACTCGTGGCACTCCCGGCAGCACCTGCTTTTGCAATGCAGTCCGATACGTTCGCAGAGCCATCAGCCGAGTCCAACGCAGTAGTCTCCGTCCGCACCGCCGACGACGATCCAGACACTGGCGTGTGCACCGGCACCGCAATTGCGTCGCATTGGGTGATTACCGCGCGCCACTGCATGGACCACCTTCCAAAAGCCGGTGGGTCCGTGCGTACCGGCCAGGGCGATGACCAGAAGTTTTTTGACGTCGATAAGTGGATGACCACCCCGAAAGGCGACATCGCGCTGCTACACACCAGCGAAGACCTCGGTCTTGACTCCTACCCCGAGCTTTCCGACGACATTCCGGCCGCAGGCAGCGATGCCAAGTTCTACGGCTGGTCCTCTGACGGCTCTGGCGCCGGGCGCACCCTTCCGTACGCAGAGGCGACCGTCGACGGCCCGACCCCGTTGATTCTATTCGAAGGCACGGACGGCGTCGAAGCCACCATGAAAAACGGGGCGGCAACCCAGCCCGGCGATTCCGGCGGCGCACTCTTTAGCGAGGGCAAAGTAGCAGCCATCGCGTCCGCGTCGCTATTCATGGAGGCCGACAACCCAGACTCCGCCGAAGAGGGCGTGAGCCCAAAGGTTGCCTTCGCTCCTGTTGCTTCGCAGACAGACTGGATCCGCGAGCAGATCTCCGCAACGGATGACTCCGCCGAAGCAACTAACGACGACAGCACCGAAGGTTCACAAACCTGGTTGCTCATCGCAGCAGGCGCCATCGCTGCAGTTGCCCTGATCGTCGCCCGCCCACGGAAGCGTGGTGATGACAACGCAAAGTAGCGCGGGCTGCGAAGGCGATAGAACTCACAGAAAAACCTGTGAATAATTTACAGACCAGCGTAATTAAACGTTATGATGTCTGCCATGACTTCCCGCTCGTCGAAGCCCAAGGGGCTTACACACCGCCATATTCACTTCATCGCCCTCGGCTCAGCAATCGGTACCGGCCTCTTTTACGGCTCGGCCGGTGCGATCCAAGCCGCCGGGCCGTCAGTACTGCTCGTGTACCTGCTCGGAGGGGCCGTCGTTTACTTCATGTTGCGCGCCCTGGGCGAGATGAGTGTGCAGCACCCAGTTCGCGGGTCCTTCGCGGTGTACACCAGGGAGCATCTTGGTGGCCTGGGCGGGTACATCACCGGGTGGATGTTCGCCTTTGAGATGATGATTGTCTGCCTCGCAGACTTGACTGCGATTGGCATTTATATGAAGTTTTGGTTCCCGGACACCCCAGCGTGGGTGTGGATTACCACAACGCTTCTGATTATCGGCGCGGCCAACCTCGCATCCGTGCGCTGGTTCGGTGAGCTGGAGTTCGCATTTACCCTCATCAAGGTCGTTGCCGTTGTCGCCATGATCGTTGGTGGCGCTTCAATCCTCGCGTTCGGGCTTGGCACGAGCCCGGAAACCACCGGCATTTCTAACCTTTGGAACGATGGCGGCTTCTTCCCGAACGGTCTCGAAGGCATGATCGCCGCGTTCATCCTCGTACTTTTCGCTTTCGGCGGTACTGAAATTATCGGCGTTGCTGGTACTGAAGCCGACGACCCAGACCGCTCGATCCCGAAGGCTGTCAACACCGTGCCGCTGCGCATCCTACTGTTCTATGTGCTGGCCATCCTGGTGATTTTGATGCTCAACCCATGGCGAGCGATGACCGGCGAAGAAAGCCCATTCGTGCAAATCTTTGACACACTTGGCGTGAACTGGGCCGCTGCACTGCTCAACTTGGTGGTCATCACTGCTGCCCTTTCTGCAATTAATGCAGACCTGTTCGGCACTGGGCGCGTTCTTACTGGCCTGGCGAAGGAAGGCCTAGCCCCGAAGATCATGAAGCGCACCATCCGCGACATCCCAGTAATGACGACCATTACCCTGTTGCTCGTACTCATCATCGGCGTTGTCCTCAACGCACGCTACCCGAACATCTTCGAGACCATCGCAGCGCTGGCCACTTTCGCAACCGTGTTTGTCTGGCTGATGATTCTGCTGGCACACGTCGCCTCTCGCCGAAACATGTCCGTTGCAGAGCGCGAAAACCTGAGCTTCCCGGTACCGTTCTGGCCATATGGCCAGTGGTTCGCGATCGCATTCATCTTGTTCACCTTCGGCATCATGGTCTGGCTGCCGCAGTATCACATGGCGCTCGCCGTAGGCGTTGCATTCGTGGTCATCATGACTGTGCTCTACTTTGTCACCGGGCGCCCAAAGGCAGTTGCGGCAGCGCACGTTACTTACGAGATGAAGTAGCACATATTTTCGAATAAAAATATCCATTGTCTGCTGTGCACGCTATCCTATGCCTACACATTCCAAGTTTTAGCCAGAAGGAGACGCGATGCGCCTGTCTACGGTTACTTCCGAGCCCACGTTGACCTCTATCGAGATCTGCGCTGGCGCTGGAGGCCAAGCACTTGGGCTCGAGCAAGCAGGTTTCCAGCATCTAGCCGTGGTGGAAATCGACAACTGGGCAGCAGAGACACTGCGAGCCAATCGCGGCTGTGACCATCCCCATCCGTGGCCAGTACACGAAATGGATGTACATGACTTCGACGGCACCGTATGGCGCGATCAGGTCGATCTCTTTGCAGGTGGCGTTCCGTGTCCGCCCTTTTCCATCGCGGGAAAACAGCTCGGCGCAGACGACGAGCGTGATCTGTTCCCGCAAGCCCTACGACTGGTAGGAGAAATCAATCCAAAAGCCGTCATGCTGGAGAACGTCCGAGGCCTTGGCCAAAAGCGGTTTGATTCCTACCGCAATGAAATTGTCAGTGAGCTCGATCGGATGGGTTACACCACCTACTGGTCACTGTTTCAATCGGCAGACTTCGGTGTCCCCCAACTGCGCCCACGGTTTATTTTGGTAGCCCTGAAACACGAGTTTGCCGAGTACTTCGAATGGCCGACCCCGAATATGCATCACACATCCGTTGGTAGCGCACTTCGCCACCTAATGGGAGAAAATGGCTGGCCGGGAGCGGACGCATGGGCAGATCGAGCCGATACGGTAGCACCGACGCTCGTTGGCGGATCAAAGAAGCACGGTGGACCAGACGTTGGCCCGACTCGAGCAAAGGCAGCATGGAAGAAGCTCGGCATCCGAGGAACTTCGATCGCAGACAGCGCACCAGGCCCCGACTTCCCTGTCGATGACCCGGACAACCTTCCCCGCCTTACTGTGCGGATGGGCGGCGTTATCCAAGGGTTCCCTGAAGATTGGGATTGGCAAGGTGGCAAGACCGCCCAATGGCGCCAAGTCGGCAATGCATTTCCGCCACCGGTTGCGGCTGCAATCGGAACCGCAATCAAGGACGCACTACTTTCCTGCAATGCCGTAACGAAAGCCCCCGAGGTGGCCCCACAACTGGCGCTTCAAACGCACGCATAGGATCTGCCCATGACACACAACCTTGATGGCGATTTTTCCCATGAACTCGCCGAGCTCTTCCGTAACGAGTTTCCCGACGGCGAAGCAATGGGAAGAATATTTCGACAAACTTTCGACCAGGCCTATGACGGCCAGCACACGGGCCGGTTCGACCCAGCGCAGCTGAGCAAGACAGAACTTGCCCACATTGGATCGTTGGTTGAAATTAACATTCGCCGAGGGTTTGACGGCACTATCACGGACGGCGACAAGATGGATTTCAAGATCCTCGGCCATGAAGTTGACTGTAAATACTCCAAAAACCCCTACGGCTGGATGATCCCGATGGAAGCAGTTGGCCACCACGCCATGCTCTGCCACGCAAATGAGGTTACTTCCACTTTCCGAGTAGGCTTCGTCAAAATCACCGACGACATCCTCACCGCAGGTGGAAACCGTGACCGCAAGCGAACCATCATGGCAGCAGCACGCAACAAAATTGCGTGGGCCTGGTTCGATCACCCGTACCCGAATAACGTGCTCCTCCATGCGGATGAGGAAACTGTCGCCAAAATTATGGAATTGCCTTCTGGGCAACAGCGCCTCGACATGTTGTTTCGCTCAATCCAGCAGGTGCTCATTCCGCGCGGCATCATTTACACTGTCGCTCAGCAGAAAGACCCAATGAAGCGCATTCGATACAACGGCGGATCAAGGTCACGCCTCCAGGAGGAAGGCATCTTGATCCTTGGGGACTACCGGCGCCACCAAGCTATCGCAGAGGCCCTCTGCCTTCCGATTTGCAAGAATGGCGATAGCCTCGCCGTACGAGTAACTCCAGCTGAACCGCATTTTGTTGGTCCTGCAGTAGATATCGAAGGTCAAACTTGGCGAATCGCCACGGGCGCCGACCCACTCCATCGTGCGCCACGCCTCCCCTTTTAATACCCCAAAGCTATCAATGCCCGGTTGTGCCCGCCTATTTCCGTTATCTTGGTTACATATTTCGATTGGTATTCCCATTGTGGCGGAAAATCTGCAATGATGGGTAGCGGAACATAGTTTTACTGGATTCAGGAGAGATCACATGACTATCACCAATCCGTCTACCCCGTCGAACAACATCACACCAGGCAACAAGATTGTCCTGATCGGTGCTGGTGATGTCGGCGTCGCGTTCGCATACGCCATTCTCAACCAGGGCATTTGCGACCACCTCGCAATTATCGACCTGAACGAGAAGAAGACGTGGGGTGAGGTCGAGGACCTCAACCACGCAATGCCGTACTCAGGCCACAACACCAAGATCACGGTCGGCACCTACGAGGACTGCCGCGACGCAGCGCTCATCGTCAACTGTGCAGGTGTTGCACAGCGCGACGGCGAAACCCGCCTTGAGCTCGTGGGCCGCAATGTGAAGATCTTCGAGTCCATCAACAAGGAAGTGATGGCCAACGGCTTCAACGGCATCTACCTGGTTGCAACCAACCCTGTCGATGTCCTGACCTACGCCACCTGGAAGCAGACCGGTCTTTCCTCCGCACAGGTCGTGGGTTCCGGCACCATCCTGGACACCGCACGCTGGCGCTGCAACCTCGGCAAGTACTTCGGTGTTTCCGCAAGCTCTGTCCACTCCTACATCATCGGTGAGCACGGCGACACCGAGCTGCCTGTCGTGGCATCCGGCTCCGTCGCTGGCGTTTCGCTACGTCGTCGTCTGGAGAAGGAAGCAGAAACCGATCCGAAGATCTACGAGCGCATCGACGAGATGTTCGTCGCAACCCGCGATGCCGCCTACAAGATCATCGAAGCCAAGGGCTCCACGTCCTTCGGTATCGGTGCTGGCCTTGCCCGCATCACCCGCGCAATCCTGATGAACGAGGACGTCGTACTGCCAGTCTCTGCTCTCCTTGAAGGCCAGTACGGTCAGGAAGACATCTACATCGGCACCCCGGCTGTTATCAACCGCAACGGTGTCCGCGAGGTTGTCGAGCTGCACCTTGAAGATAGCGAGAAGGAAAAGTTCGATCACTCCGCCAACACCCTTCGTGGCGTGATGGTCGAAGCTGGCCTCACCGAAGCGTAAGCTCTGCTTTTCCTTCCCGCAGCGCCCACTGGTCACACTCCGGTGGGCGCTTTGTTTTGCGCTAGTCCTCCGCCCGCAGGTGCCTTGTTGTCTCCAGCGCTCCGTCGCCGCGTGCGAGCGCATCGTAGGTGGCGCAACAGGCGTCGAAAAGCTTGACGACGTCCCCTGCGTCCACACCCGTGGTGTCGAGAAGGAACGCGTTCGGGTCATCGTCTTTTTCTGCTGGCGCGAGTGTCGCCCATTGTCCATCAGCTTCGATATCACCTAGCGCGACTTGTGCGGCGAACAGAGCACCGCTGCCAACCCTGTCAGCCCCGATTTCCCCCAGCGGAGGGCACTTTCGCGTATCCACCGGAGTTAGCGTGTCTAGCGCTGTACAAACGGTGATCGCCACCGGGGTGTCCTGCAGCACCACATCGGAGGCTTCTCGGTCGAGTAGAAGGCTGGATTCAGACACAACGATGTGCTCAAGTGCGTCGAAGTACTCGGGGTAGCGCCGTGAAAACTCGGCGAGGTTTGTCAACGGGCCCGTGCAAATCAAGCATAGGTCCCGTGTACCTCGTGCGCACGCGTCGGCCCACAACAGGTCCCAGTCATTCGCGACGTAGCGATCTGGGACTTGGGCGTCACCCAGGCCAGCATCGCGCGTCGGTTGGTGTTTTGGCACGTCACAACCTGCTGCGACCGCAACAGCGGGCAGGCCGCAGCGTGCCAGCACCCACGCAGCATGCTGGGCACATTGCGCAGCTGAGGCGCTACCGCTTGAGGTTGTCACGCACTCCAATTCAGCCTGCCCACGATGGTGCGCAGCAACGACATATGCCAACGCAAGCGTGTCCTCGACCCCTGGGATGCAGTCAACAATTATTCGCACCGTGCTCCTTTACGCAGTGGACCTGTGCAGAGATTCCTTACTGTACATTGCCCAGAGCAATAGAGCGACCAGAGCAACTACTCCGCAGGCGCCAAACGCGATAGCAAAGCCGAACACCTCCGCCAGAAAGCCGATCACAATCGGTGCCGCAATCTGGCCGGAGTCCTGCACCATCTGATAGGTAGAAATCACTTTGCCACCCGAGCGGTCGTTGCCGATGATGTCAGCTAGCGTCGCCTGCGAGGCAGGACTCATCAGCCCACCGCCAACACCCGCGCACACTGAGACCAGCAACAGCACCCACACAGTCGTGGCAAGTCCGAGTGTGCCCGTGAATATTGCGGAGACCGCAAGACCTGCGAGAATGCAAGGACGACGTCCGATTCGGTCAGCCAGCCGACCAGAAAACTGCAGCGTGACGCCCGTGCCCAGCGCGAACGCAGTCAACGCAAGTCCGGATGCCGCGCCACCATTTGCAAATATCGCCGCAGCGAACAGCGGAAGGACCGAAACGCGCGCACCGAAGTTCACAAAACCATTTGTAAAGGCGACGGCGAGCAACGCACGGTACGTGGGTTGCTTCCAGGCTCGGCGCAGTGGCATTGGCGGCCGCTGTATTTTCGGCGCCTCTGGCTTGTGTTGCCGAGACGTAGCAACCCACACGATAGTTGCCGCAAGAGCGACACCAACACCGTAGACTGCGAACGGAATTCGGTATCCAAGGAAACTGAGGCCAGCGCCGATGATTGGCCCGAAGATGTTGCCAAGCAAGAATGACGATGCATAAAGTGCATTCGCTCGCCCGCGGATGCCAGGAGGAATCACGCGAACGATGAAGGCCTGTGCGGAGAGCGTAAACATCGTGGATCCGAAGCCGGCGATAAAGCGCAACGCCAAAATATGCCAGTACGCCTGAGCAAACGCCACGGCAAAGGTTGCAGTCGCAACAATGCTTAGCCCGGTGAGGTACACCGGCCGTGATCCGAGCTTATCCACCAGCGCGCCCGCGCCTGGCGCGCCCAGCAAGCGAGCTGCTGCGAACGCGGAGATCACCGCTGCAGCGGCCGCCATGGACACGTTGAAGCTGGCGGCGAACTGTGGCAACACCGGGGCGATGAACCCGTAGCCGAGCGCAATGATAAACGCTGCGGTGCACAGCACCCATATCACTGATGGCAGCTTTGGTGACGCGCCGCCCTTATATGTTTGTTCCGTCATACCAGCGACAACACTAGTCTTTCTTCGCGTTCGCGTCCCATTACGCAATAACATTAGCACTGTTGTTCGAATACATGGCCAATTTCGCTACTCCATGTCTAGCTGCTCTCGTACGCTTCGAAGCATGTTCTACGAATCAACGATTGCTCAAGAAATTATTCATCGCTTTGACGACACCGTCCAAGCCCTCAGCGCCACAGTCAAGCACCCTCGCTCTCTTGCACGACCAACTGGCTCGTGGCGCCCGCCGGTCATCGCATTGCCGCGAGTCATAGACAAGCAACACATCAACCTTGCGCTTACGCGGCGGAGAGTCGGCCCGCGGGCTCAGGCGATGGTGCAAGGTTACGGAGCGTCTGCACGTCCCGCGTACATCATCGAAGCACGATTCACCGCCCAGTCGGGTGCGCCGGTCAACCCCGCGGTAGCTGAGGGTTGGATGCGCGCGCTCTACCCCGACGCGACGGAGGACATGCTTCATCTTCTGCCACACCCATACGCGGCAACGTATGTCTGGCTAGTCGACGGCCACTTCGATCCCGTCCGCTCTCCTTCATCCCTGTTCGCTGGACTGAACGTAGCGTAACCGGTTGGCTACTGCCCTGGTTCGTCGTCAAGCGGAAGCATCTGACTCTCCCAGTCTTCAGCCTGGTCAGCAACCAGATTCAAGACATCAAAAAGCCTGTCGATGTCGGTGAAGCTACCCAAGTTAAGTTCTTCGGGATCTGCTTCCTCATCGTCTCCAGGAACCACAAACTGCACGTGGGCAGTGGCTGTGGCGTCGATAACTTCGACCTCCACGTGGACTTCAGCCTCTGTACCAACTTCTGCGAAGACGAGTTGATGGTTTTCGGCGTCCGGAAAGAATTCAAGCCCGGCGATACGTTCATCTGCAGCCTCGAGCAGGCTGCGGAACACGGTAACCACCTCGTCAGTGGCTATATGCTCAGCGACAGCGGACACAGCATCTTCGGCAGAAAATATAACTGCGACCAATGCTGCTTCAAAGTCCTCATCGTCTTCATCAACGTCAGCAGCCGCGATATACACGTTCGCCGCTGGCAGTTGCTCGTCGATAACAACGAACTGGATCTCAATCTCGGGGGTGATAGGAACAAACATCGTGTCGTCGTGCACACGAGACTCAATACCTTCACGGTCTAGAGCCGCGGCAATGTCTTCTAAAAAGCTCACGAAGAATCCTCTACTCTTCCTCATCGTGGTTGTCACCGGCGGACGATGCCAAGCCTACTGTTCTGGCCCCATGATGCGCATCCACGCTTCGCGGCCCTGCCAGCTACGCATGTCAAAAGCCTCCCATGCCCGGCGTTTGTGACGTTTTGGGTCGTACACGATTGACGGATGTTCGTTGATGATTGCGGTCGCGCGCCCGGGGTGGTCGTCGCCACGAAAATCGTAGCGGGGCCAGTTCGGCCCTGGTTCGCCAGTATGAAAGAACGACCCCCAGTTGCGCTGCATCACTTCAACTACTGCTTCAAACGCAACGGTGGAGCCAAATCGGTCGATCTTCGATGAGCGTGTACCTTCCCGATCGCCAAACACCGCCATCAGGTCGGCTGTGTGCATTGCCCCCAACCCGAGCCGCCGCATTGTCGCCGATGCATATTCAAAGCGGTACATCCAAGTCGGAGCCACCTTACGGTGCTCCCCTGCAGCGATCACCGACGGTCCCCAGAACACGGCGTCAGCGAGAAACTCGGCGAAGTCCGTACGCTGGCTCACGTCGCTATACGCCTGGATGACCGCTGTCGCGTTCTTCGCGTCATATGCCTCGAGCAAGCGGCGTGCTGCACGCTGACGGGCTTTCGTCCGCTGATACAGAGCCTTTGCAAAGCTGGCCTCATCCGCATTGGTCCCGATGATCAACGGCACCGACGCCTGTTGCCCGGCGCGGAACATGTCCAGCGGGTGAGCTGGCAGCGTGGTGCCATCGACCGTCGGCATGAAGCTTAAGTTTAGTTCGCGCAGCTCACGGCCAGTAAACAGCATGGACTGACCCACTCTAACCAGTTCCTCGGCAGGTACCTCCCGGAGGTGCTCGAGGGTAGATAGTCGCGATAGCCCCATGCCGTCAAGAAGTGTCGACGTCCACATCGCGGCCTGCGCTTTCGTATGAACGGAAGAAAGCGGAGTGGACTGGGCGATTGCCCGGTGAAACAACCCCCGAGCCGCCGGAGCGCACATCATATGGATTACAGAAGCTGCCCCGGCTGACTCACCCATGATGGTTACGTTGTTCGGGTCCCCTCCGAAGGCCGCGATGTTTTCGTGCACCCACTGCAGCGCGAGGATCTGGTCCAAAATGGCGGGGTTGGCAGCGCAGTCCTCGCCGATACTGCGCAGATCCAAGTACCCAAGCACCCCGAGGCGAAAGTTTAAGGAGACATAGACGATATCGGTGGCATTAGCCAGAAAGTGCCCCTGGAGTATTTTCTCATGACTCGATCCGCTTACGAACGATCCACCATGAAAATAGATGACGACGGGGAGTACGTCGTCCGTATCAGGCCGAACGATGTCTGCGTGTAGGCAGTCCTCGGTGCCGATTACTGTGTCTTTCCACCCGAAATTCGTCTGCATCGCAGGTGGCCGATAGTTGGTTGTGGTGCGCACACCTGACCACGAAGGCGCAGGCTGTGGGGCCCGAAATCGGTTCTCACCGCCCATATCTGCACCGTAGGGTACCCCGCGCCAAGTGCGAACCCCGGTTTGTGGATCAATAGTGCCAGCAACGATTCCCGAGGTGGTCTGCACCTGGAGGTGCTCCTGCGGATTGTTGCTGTTGAGATGCATGCCTTTTAGCCTAGCCCGGAATTTTGTCTATTCTCGTGGAGTTTCTAAGGCGGGTACGATGAACGCTCGTACCAATAATTAATAAGGAGAAAAACACACAGCATGTTAGAAAAGTTCCGCAAAGATAAGCACGAAGACGACGAAACTGTAGTCGAAATTATTGAAGACGCCCGTGCTGAAGACTTAAGCTCCCTCGAGGAGGAAGCAGGCCCAGCAGGCCGAGCGTTTATCGCAGCAGTAGATAAGGCTGTCCATCTTCAGTCCGGTGCCATTCGGGCTTACGTGAACTGGCTTCGCCGTCAACACCCGGAGCAAAGTCCTGCGGAAATCCAGCACACGATGGACAAGCATTTTAAAAACGTAGTCTCCGCAACAGGTGCAGGCGTGGGCGCAGCAGCCGCGGTTCCTGGCGTAGGGCTCGTCACCGGCGCAGCAGCCGTTGCTGGCGAATCGGTAGTCTTCTTAGACCTCGCCGCGTTTTACACCCTCTCTTCCATGTACTTGCGCGACGTCAATATCGAAGACAAAGAGCGCCGACGCGCAGGCGTGCTCACGGTCATGATGGGCGCCCAGGGCGTTGCGATTGTTGACACGTTGCTCGGCGCGGACCGAGCTCGGCCGAGGGAGTTGGCGTCGAAAAATGTCCTGACGCGCTTTGCTGGCCCGGGCCTCGCCGAAGTCAATGGCATCCTGTCTCGTGTGGCCATGAAGTCGTTTACGAAGCGGTTCCGCCGAGCATGGATTGGCAAGATGCTGCCTCTGGGGCTCGGCGCGATCGCGGGCACCGCCGCCAACCGCAAGCTTGCCGACCACCTGATGGATAACATCGCCGTCGCCCTCGGCACTCCTCCCTCCCAATTCTTGAGCCCTCTTCCGGAAAAGCCTGACCAGGAGGAGGCCGGCCTCAGCGCGAATCCAAAGAACCTTCTGCGCTGGGTACTCCGACTCTTTGGTGACGACGACAAAGTACGCGACACCAATCAGCAAGAAATTACCAAATAGCTTCGGCTCCGAAGTTCATTCCCGCCTCCCCCAAAACTGAGGCGGGAATCACGCACTTCCATCTTTCGCCTACCCCCGGTAGCACCTCTGCTTTAGTTGGAGAACCACACCCTGCACCGCTACCGAAACACAGCGCCCCCTCAAATACGCGAGCCTGCTTTGGCCCCACCTTCTTGGTCCCCCCGAGACTGCACACGAGCGCTTCTCGACAGCTGCCACCGTGAATGCTGCTCGACGCCCACTCTGTACTTCCCCGCACGCCAGGCCAAAGTCGACGTGCCCGCCTCACCTCTTCAAGAGTTCGAAATCAATCAATCACGAGCAAGCAACCGTTCAAATACTTGTTGTCGAATGAGGACGTATCATTGATAACGGTTCTCATGAGACCCTTCTCACTCAAAACGGAAGATATGCCCATTTGTGGTGTATCAACCGCTAAAGGGGGTAGATCTCACAAGTACGAGGGCTTTTCGGGAATGTAAGGTAGCACTACCTAATCCCAGACAATTAAAGTCGTTGAAAAGTTACATACAACCCAAGAAGAGAGGCGAGCACCTGCCGTGAGCAGCGAAGATACGTTCGGCCAGAACGACTGGCTGGTTGAGGAGATGTTCCAGCAGTACAAACAGGATCCCAACTCCGTTGACGCGGAGTGGCGCGATCTTTTCGAGAAGAAGGGCACCCCGCCGACGGTGACAAACACCCCGGCACCAAAAGGTTCCTCGAAGACTGCGACGAGCGTCACCAGCTCCACGAGCGCTCCTACCCAGGACGGCCGTCAAACCCAGGTAGACCGCGCAGCCGCCGAAGCAGCTCCAAAGCGCACCAAGAAGCCGACCGCTTCCCCGTTGGACAAGCTCGATAGTGTCAAGGTCACTCCAGGCGAGGAACAACTCAAGGGTGCGTTCCGCGCTATCGCGAAGAACATGAACGAATCGCTCGAGGTGCCAACCGCCACCACCGTGCGCGATATGCCGGTCAAGCTCATGTTTGAAAACCGCACGTTGATCAATGAGCACCTCAAGCGCACTCGCGGCGGCAAGGTTTCGTTCACGCATATCCTTGGCTACGCAATCATTCAGTCCACCAAGCTCCACCCGGACATGAATAAGAACTACAAGGAGGACGGCAAGAAGTCCTTCGCAGTTCAGCCTGAGCACATCAACCTGGGTCTAGCAATCGACCTGCCGCAGAAAGACGGGTCCCGCTCCCTGGTCGTCGCTGCGATTAAGGAGTGCGAGAACAAGTCGTTTGCGGAGTTCGTCGAAAGCTACGAAGACATTGTGCGTCGCGCGCGCGACGGCAAGCTCACGATGGACGACTTCTCTGGCGTAACCATTCAGCTGACCAACCCAGGTGGCATCGGTACCCGCCACTCGATTCCGCGTCTGACAAAGGGCCAGGGCACCATCGTTGGTGTCGGCGCAATGGACTACCCTGCAGAGTTTGCAGGTGCCAGCGAGGACCGTTTGGCAGAGCTGGGCGTCGGCAAGCTTGTGACACTGACCTCCACCTATGACCACCGCGTCATCCAGGGTGCAGAGTCTGGTGAGTTCCTGCGCGATATTTCGCAGCTCCTCGTCGACGATAAGTTCTGGGATTCCATCTTCGAGTCCCTCGAGATCCCGTTCCTCCCGATGCGCTGGGCGAAGGACCTGCCTAATTCCGGCGTAAACAAGGACACCCGTGTCATGCAGCTCATCGAGGCGTACCGTTCCCGCGGCCACCTCATTGCTGACACGAACCCGCTTCGTTGGCGCCAGCCGGGCCTGCAGCAACCGGACTCCCGTGACCTGCTGATGGAAACCCACGGCCTGACGCTGTGGGACCTCGACCGCACGTTCCACGTCGGTGGTTTCGGGGGCAAGGAAACAATGACGTTGCGCGAGGTGCTTAGTCGCCTACGTGCTGCCTACACCCTGCACGTCGGTGCTGAATACACCCATATTCTCGACCGCGATGAGCGTGAGTGGCTGCTCGAGCGCATCGAGGCTGGCATGCCGAAGCCGACGAATGCTGAGCAAAAGTACATCCTGCAGAAGCTCAATGCTGCTGAAGCATTTGAGAACTTCCTCCAGACGAAGTACCTCGGCCAGAAGCGCTTCTCCCTCGAGGGTGCGGAAACACTCATCCCATTGATGGACGCGGTGATTGATACCGCCGCTGGCCAAGGCCTCGACGAAGCTGTCATCGGCATGCCACACCGTGGTCGCCTGAACGTGCTGTTTAACATCGTGGGCAAGCCTGTCGCTACGATCTTCAACGAGTTCGAGGGCAACATGCAGTCCGCACAGCAGGGTGGCTCTGGCGACGTGAAGTACCACCTCGGCTTCGAGGGCAAGCACATCCAGATGTTCGGCGACGGCGAGATCAAGGTCTCGCTGGCCGCGAACCCGTCACACCTCGAGGCTGTTGACCCAGTGCTCGTCGGTATTGCCCGCGCAAAGGCGGACACGCTGCGTGAAAACGGTGTTCGCGACGACAATCCAGTGGTTCCGATTATGCTGCACGGCGACGCCGCATTCGCTGGCCTCGGCATCGTGCAGGAGACACTGAACCTGTCTCGCCTCCCTGGCTACTCCGTTGGTGGCACCGTCCACATCGTTGTGAACAACCAGATTGGTTTCACCACTACCCCTGACTCTGGCCGTTCCTCCTACTACGCCACCGACCTGGCCAAGGGCTTCAACTGCCCAGTGTTCCACGTCAACGGCGACGACCCGGAGGCAGCCGCCTGGGTTGCTCATCTGGCAACCGAATACCGCCGCGCCTTCGGCAAGGACGTCTTCATCGACCTCATCTGCTACCGTCTGCGCGGCCACAACGAGGCAGACGACCCGACCGTGACGCAGCCAGTGATGTACGACCGCATCCACTCCCACGACTCGGTGCGTACCCGCTACACCAAGGACCTCATCGGCCGTGGCGACCTCACGCAGGAAGAAGCCAAGATCGCGGCACAGGACTTCCACGATCAGCTTGACGCAGTCTTCTCCGACGTCAAGTCCGCTGAGGGCAAGCCAAGCGAGCAGACCGGCATCACAGACTCGCAGAAGCTCACTCGTGGCCTGGACACCTCGATCAGCGAGGATACGTTCAAGCGCCTTGCGGATTCGTACGGCAAGCTGCCTGAGGAATTCGAGCCGAACAAGCGCCTGAACAACGTGCTCAAGAAGCGCGGTGGTTCCTTCGAAAACGGCGACATCGACTGGGGCTGGGGCGAGCTGCTCGCTTTCGGTTCCCTTGCAGAGCAGGGCAAGTTTGTCCGCCTTGCAGGTGAGGACTCACAGCGCGGTACGTTCACGCAGCGCCACGCGGTGCTCTACGACCCGAATAACGGCACTCCGTACAACCCACTCGACGCAAACGCGGAAGAACAAGACAACGGCGGACGCTTCGAGGTGTTCAACTCTGCACTGACCGAATATGCAGGTATGGGCTTCGAGTACGGCTACACCCTTGGCAACAAGGACGCTGTCGTCGCATGGGAGGCACAGTTCGGCGACTTCGCCAATGGCGCACAGACCATCATCGACGAGTACTTGTCCTCCAGCGAGACCAAGTGGGGCGAGCTTTCCAGCATGATTGCCCTCCTGCCGCACGGCTACGAAGGCCAGGGCCCGGACCACTCCTCCGCCCGTATCGAGCGCTTCCTCCAGCTGGTCGCCGAGGGCTCGATGACGATTGCCCAGCCGTCTACCCCGGCAAACCATTTCCACCTGCTGCGTCGTCAGGCGCTCGGTGAGATGAAGCGCCCGCTCGTCGTCTTCACCCCGAAGTCGATGCTGCGTAACAAGGCGGCGGTCTCGCAGCCTGCAGACTTCATCGAGGTGGACAAGTTCCAGTCAGTTATCGACGACCCCGAGTTCGTACAGCGTGGCAACGTCAAGGTTGACGGCGCAGATCACGACAAGGTCACCACGATCTTGCTGTGTTCCGGCAAGATCTACTACGAACTGGAGAAGCGTCGTAAGAAGGATAAGCGCGACGATGTCGCCATCATCCGTATCGAGATGCTGCACCCGATTCCATTCAACCGCATTCGGGATGCGTTCAAGAACTACCCGAACGCGAAGGAAATTCGCTGGGTTCAGGATGAACCTGCTAATCAGGGCGCATGGCCGTTCTACAACGAGCACCTGCGCACACTGATTCCGGACATGCCTGAAATGGCCCGTGTTTCCCGCCGTGCGCAGTCGACCACCGCAACCGGCGTGGCGAAGGTCCACCAGGAAGAGGAGAAGACTCTGCTGGATGAGGCGTTTGCGAAGTAAGTAGCGCTTACACGCAATGGCGCCCCAACCGCTTACTGCGGTTGGGGCGCTTCCCTTTTGCGGATTCACTCATTTGGCTTGCGCCTAGGGAGTAGCTGTCGCTTCGGCTTCCCCGCCGTTGGCATCTGGGTTTTCAACGTTGATGCTGGCGTATTCACGGAGCCAATCCGCAGTAACAACGCGCGGTTCTTTGCCCTGCGCGACTTCCTCGCTCATCTCTTCCAATTGCGCTGTGCTGAGCACGCGCGTCATCGCGTTGATGCGCCTGACTTCCTTGCGAGCAAACTTTGATTTGTAGAACAGCGGGATGACGCTGTTAGGAAGGTGCTCGAGCTCCACGTGCGATGCACAGCCCTGCGCAGGGGAAGGGTCAACCGATTGGATGTTGCCGGGCAGCGCACCCGCGAGGAGAGCGAACGTCGCTTCTGACGGATCCGCACCGTCGAGACGATCGTGCGCTATATCGTTGTCGAGCTCTTTCGCTCCGTGTGCGTCTAGTGCTTGCAACAGAACACCAGAGCACGCAACGACCATATCGACGTCTTCTTCTTGCAGCAGTTCGGCTGCATTTCGGGAGTACACGTCATTGAACGGGACTACTCCGGCAGGGTGCCCCATCGCTGTAATGATCTCGTAGTAGATCTCCCCCAGCACTACCTGTTCAGGTTCTGAGGTATCAATCCCGATTTTGACGATGTTGCCGCGGGATTCGCCGTTGACAAACTTCACCGGTGAAAGCGAGTCATCTGTGCAGCCAGTCAACCCGCCAACAAGGCTCGTTGCCAGTGCCGCAGCAATCAGTGTACGGAGAGGACGCAGGGACACCATAAATACCTTCTTCGTAGTGTGCTCAGACGAGCCTGGAAAACAGAGCTAGTCTAGCGCGCTGCGTTGTCTTCGGAGGCGTCGCTATCGGTGGACGACGGCTCAGTTGGCCGTCCAGTGTCGCGCTGTGGGCGCATTGCGGCGATCATGTCGCGGGCTCGACGCGCAGCGTCAGGTGCACACAGCACATCGTATCGACGCGCGACGATGCTTGTCGCTGAGGCGAAGTCACGCTTGCCACCTGTAAACGCGTAAGCGATAGCTGCGAAAATTGCTCCGAACACGCCACCCATCGCGACGCACGAGGCGAAGATGCCCCACCCACCTTCTTCCGCGAACAGCGAGAAAATGATGCCGATGAACATGCCCATCCACAGGCCCGATAGTGCGCCGCCACCAAGTACCTTGCCCCACGTGAGGCGGCCCGTAATACTCTCAACCTGCATCAAGTCCACACCGACAATTGTGAGCTTCTCTACCGGAAATTCCTTGTCCGACAGCGTGTCAACTGCTTCTTGTGCCTCCTGGTAGGTATTAAAACTGCCTACCGGCCACCCTGTTGGCACTTCGCGCGCTACCAGGCGGTTGTTGTTGAGTTGGGCCATTCGTTGTCACTCCTCTGCTCGTATGAACATCCAGCTTCTCTGACTATACTGAAGCCCGTTATGGCAAACGCAGAACTCATTTCAGAATTCCAGGTCCGCGAAGCGCTTGCTCGCGTTGACGATCCCGAAATTGGAAAACCCATTACCGAACTCGGGATGGTGGAGTCCGTACGTATCGACGGCCCCAACGTCACCGTCGGCATTTACCTCACCATCGCGGGCTGCCCGATGCGTGACACCATCGAGGGCAACGTCCGCGCAGTCGTAGAGGAAATCGACGGCGTGGAGAACGTGACAGTCACGCTTCACACTATGAGCGCGGAGCAGCGTCGCGAAATGGCTTCGAAGCTGCGTGCACAGCAGCCCGGGCCCGACATCCCTTTCGCTGACCCGTCGTCACGCACCCGGGTGTTCGCGGTAGCTTCAGGCAAAGGTGGCGTCGGCAAGTCCTCGATGACAGTGAACTTGGCCACTGCAATGGCAGCACAGGGCCTCAGCGTCGGAATTGTCGACGCTGACATTTACGGGCACTCCGTCCCTGGTCTCCTCGGCTCTTCCGACATGGGGCCGACTGTGGTCGAAGACATGATCATGCCGCCGATCGCACACGACGTCCGCCACATCTCTGTGGGGCAATTTGTGGAGGGCAATGCCCCTGTGGTGTGGCGTGGACCGATGCTCACCCGCGCAATCCAACAGTTCCTGTCTGATGTGTACTGGGGCGATCTTGACGTACTCTTCCTTGACCTTCCACCGGGGACCGGCGATGTGGCGATCACAGTGGCGCAGCTGATTCCAAATGCCGAACTGCTCATTGTTACCACTCCGCAAGCAGCCGCAGCTGAGGTCGCTGAGCGTGCCGGCACAATTTCTCAGCAGACTGAGCAGCGAATTGCTGGCGTCATCGAGAACATGGCCGGGATGGTCATGCCTGACGGCTCCGTCATGAATATCTTTGGTGAAGGTGGTGGCCAGCAGGTTGCGGAGCGCCTGACCGCGCTCACAGATAGTGACGTGCCGCTGCTGGGTTCCATCCCGTTGGATCCGAAGCTACGAGAAAACGGTGACACCGGAACCCCTGTCGTCACAGCAGAACCAGACTCCCCTGCCGCTGCGGCGATCCAGGAGATCGTCACCAAGCTGAAGATTCGCCGTAACTCACTTGCTGGCAAGTCCCTCAACCTTGGTGTGAAGCACACTGACGAATAGATCGGTGGGAACTAGGTAACGTCAGCCCAGGAGAATCCCCCTCCACTGGGCTGCCCCCCGTCCTCCGGCCCTTTCTTTGCTCTGGACTGTGGCTTTGATGGTTGGCGAGCCGGAGGCGCATCGTCTTCCATCATTTTGCGCGGATCAAAACTTTCGAGAAATTCCTCGTCATCTTCGAAGAAAAACTTCGCCATCGCGCGCTTTGGCCCCATAGACGCGTACTGCGACACCGTATCCAGTGGCTTGCGTAGCTCCTCAAACTCCTCGAGCTCACCGTTGAGCTCCCGCTTCGCGTTGTTGATCGCCTTGCGCGCAGCGTAAATGGCTGCGCGGACATCCTCGATAACGCTTGGGAGCCGCTCCGGACCAATCACAATGAGGCCGATGATCAGGATGAAAAAGACTTCACCCCAGCCAATACTGGAAAACACGGATCACATCCTACTCTCGGTGCCGCAGCGCCCGAAGCGTGGCGTCAACGGCGGCCACAATCGGTGATCGTTCCTTGTGATGAGCATCTTCACCGCAAGGCTCGGCAGGTTGCATCTCGTGGCACAGACCGCTGAGCTTCGCCACCAGCGAATCTGGGGCTCGCAGGTCGTCATCCTTGCAGGCCTTTACACGTGCGGACGCTCGCCGCTGCACAAGAACATCTTGGAAGCACTCTGGGCACTCCAACATATGTTTCATAGCGCGACGGCTTGCAGAGCGCGAAAGTTCACCGTCTGCGAAAGCTGCAATTGCTTCAGGGTTCAAATGCTCAGTGGAACAAAACGCTCGCATCGGTAACGCTCCTTTCGCATCCGTAGTCAACCACTATCTCGCGCCCTAGCGTAGTCGAATTAACTCTTCGGTGGCGACGTCATGCCGCGCCTGCTCCTCGAGCGATTCACGCAGCTGAGTTCTACCGCGATGGATGCGTGAACGGACGGTACCCATCTTGACTCCAAGCGTCTCAGCGATTTCTTCGTACGTCATACCGACGACGTCGCAAAGCACCACGGCAACGCGGAAGTCCGGACTCAATTCATCGAGTGCGTGCTGCAGAGCAGGATCGAGGTGCGCGACGTTATACGCCTGCTCCGGAGTCATATCAGTGCCGGGAACGCGCTCATAGTCTTCCGGGAGTGCTTCCATCCGGATCTTCGCCCGGTGGCGCACCATATCAAGGAACAGATTCGTTGTAATCCGATGAAGCCAGCCACCGAACGCACCCGGTTGGTAACTCTTTAAGTTACGGAACACGCGGATGAAGGTTTCTTGCGTAAGATCTTCCGCGTCGTGCTGGTTACCTGAAAGACGATACGCAAGGCGATACACACTGTCGGCGTGCTCTGCGACGAGCTCAGCCCACGAAGGCATCGCCCCCACCCCGGCATCAAATGCAGCCGTACCGCGCAAATCTTCGGGCGCGACGGAATCATGTTGGGCGGCAGCATCATCAGGTTGCATGCTTCATATTGTGGCAGATTGAAATCCCATTCACCAACGGAAAAACGTAAAGGTTACTGCATGCGCGTAGCGCACACGCTGTGAGGACAGTTCTGGTTATGATGTTGGCTGTGAGTGCGACCGCTTTTGATCAGTTGACAAATTACATCCATCAGTCTTTCACTGATGCCGAGCAACAGCCGTTCCCTGCTGCTTTCCGCGAAGCGTTGAAGTACGCCAGCGTAGAAGCGCAGGAGAACGGAGTCCGTGCGCCGTCGGTCATCGTCGGCACGTTACTTTCGACGCTCGCTGCAGCCTGCCCAAGTGGTCAGTCGCAAGGCGCAGTCGCCATCACTCCGGCTGCAGGCGTCGTCGGGCTCCACTTGCTGCGTGGTCTTCCAGAGCGCGCATCGCTTACCTGCATCGAACCCGAGGTCACGCTACAAACCGGCGCAAAGGAGGCATTCCGTGCCGCCGAGTACCCAACCTCCCGCACACGTTTCCTCACCGCGCGCCCGCTTGAGGTTATGGGCAGGCTTGCGAACGACGCCTACCACCTCGTTTACGCGGATGTCTCGCCGATCGAGTTCACCGCGGTTATTGATGCCGCCTGGCCGCTCCTCAGCGAGGGCGGCACGCTGATTCTCGCCGACTCTCTGCTGGACGGTACCGTCAGCGATTCGACACGCAGGGACCGCGAAACCGAGGCAGCGCGAGAGGCAGATAGGCACGTGAGCAGCCTCGCTGCCGACCACGGAGCGCTCGTAGCTCGCCTGCCTCTCGACGGTGGCCTGACCATCATTACGAAGCGCTAGCTCTACGTACGCACGAACAAGGCCCGCTCGAACTTCGCTGAGCTTCGAGCGGGCCTTGCCTATGAGTGTCAGTTATTCCTGAACCACCTGATTTTTGCCGACGACCACTACGCCGTTGTCCGAAACAGTGTAGCGTTTGCGGTCCTTTTCAAGGTCGACGCCAATAATTTCACCGTCAGCTACATAGACGTTCTTATCGAGGATGCAGTGGCGGACCACCGCCCCTTTACCGATGCGCACACCTGGCATCAGCACAGAACCTTCAACGGTCGCGCCTTCCTCAACACGCACATCCGTGGAAAGCACTGAATTGCGTACGGTAGCGCCCGAGATGATTGATCCCGACGCGACCATCGACTCCTGTGCGATACCGCCCACGACAAACTTCGCTGGTGGAAGGTTGCCGTCCTCTGTGGAGTGAATCGGCCACGTCGAGTTGTACAAGTTGAACACTGGGTACGAAGAGATGAGGTCCATGTGCGCCTCGTAGAAAGAATCAATCGTACCGACATCTCGCCAGTATCCCTTGTCGCGCTTTGTCGCGCCGGGTACTTCGTTCTGCGAGAAGTCGTACACGTTTGCTTCGCCCTTGCGCACGAAGTACGGGATGATGTCGCCACCCATATCGTGATCAGAGTCCTCGTTCTGCTCGTCCTCGAGCAGCGCTTGAATCAGCGGTTCCGTAGAGAATACATAGTTGCCCATCGAAGCGAACGTCATATCCGGATCGTCCGGGGTTCCTGGTGGATCCGCGGGCTTCTCCAAAAACTCGGTGATGGTACCGTCCTCTTCGGACTGGATGCAGCCGAACGCCGTGGCTTCTGATCGAGGCACGCGGATGCCGGCCACCGTTGCAGCCTTGCCTGACTTGATGTGGTTCTCCACCATCTGCGAAGGATCCATCCGGTAGACGTGGTCTGCACCAAAGACCAGCACGTAATCCGGCTTATCGTCGTAAATGAGGTTGAGCGACTGCACAATCGCGTCTGCAGAGCCGTTGTACCAGCGCTTGCCACGACGTTGCTGCGCCGGCACCGATGCGATGTACTGCGGAGTCGGGCCAGATACGTTCCAAGCCGTCGCCACGTGCCGGTCCAGCGAGTGCGACTTGTACTGTGTCAACACTGCGATTCGCATGTACCCAGCGTTGACCAAGTTCGACAGAACAAAATCAATTAATCGATAGTTGCCTCCAAAAGGAACGGCCGGTTTAGCTCGGTCCGCGGTCAACGGAAACAGGCGCTTCCCTTCGCCACCGGCAAGGACAATTGCAAGTACTCTAGGCTGACTTCTCACGCTTCCGAGCCTATTGAAAACTTCGTGACCTTGCAGCCTTTTGCCTCCTAAAGTGGGCAGCGCTACATTTCAGTTTTTGCTTTCCTGCACCGACGTGAATTCGTCACTATGCTCGGGCGGTATGAGAGTCGGAATGATGACCAAAGAGTATCCTCCCGAGATTTACGGGGGAGCCGGAGTCCACGTCACAGAGCTCACTCGCTTTATGCGGGAGATCGTTGACGTCGATGTTCACTGCATGGGCACTCCCCGCGACATGAAGGACGTTTACGTCCACGGGGTTGACCCTGCCCTTGAAAACGCGAACGGTGCCATCAAGACCTTATCGACGGGCCTTCGGATCGCCCACGCCGCCAACAATGTTGACGTGGCTCACTCCCATACGTGGTACGCCGGGCTCGGTGGCCACCTCACAGGCCTCCTCTACGACATTCCGCACGTTGTCACTGCGCACTCTCTCGAGCCTGACCGCCCTTGGAAGCGCGAGCAGCTCGGCGGTGGCTACAACGTTTCCTCGTGGAGCGAGAAGAACGCTTTCGAGAATGCGGACGCAGTCATTGCCGTTTCCGCGGGTATGAAAGAAGCCATCCTTCGTGCCTACCCGAGCATCCCGGCGGACAAGATTCACGTCGTACTCAACGGCATCGATCCGGCAAAGTGGTACCCCACCGAGGGGACCGTCCTGACAGACCTCGGTGTAGACCCGGCGAAGCCGATCGTCGCGTTCGTCGGTCGAATCACGCGCCAAAAGGGCGTCGCGCACCTCCTCAAGGCGGCGTCGCACTTTGAGGAAGACGTCCAGCTCGTGCTGTGCGCAGGTGCGCCTGATACACCGGAGATCGCCGCAGAGACGAAGGGGCTCGTCGAAAAGCTGCAATCTGAGCGCGATGGCGTGTTCTGGGTACAGGACATGTTGCCAGCAGAAAAGATCCGCGAGGTCTACTCCGCAGCCGACGTCTTTGTGTGCCCGTCAATCTACGAGCCGCTTGGCATCGTGAACTTGGAGGCCATGGCGTGCGAAACCGCTGTCGTGGCATCTCGCGTGGGTGGTATCCCGGAGGTCGTCGTGGACGGTGAGACGGGTGTGCTCGTTGACTACGACAAAACGCAGCCGGAAGCCTTCGAGCGCAATCTCGCCGAGGCAGTCAACCGGGTGGCTGGTGACAAGGATCTCTCCCGAAGGCTGGGCCAAGCTGGCCTGACGCGCGCCCGCAATGACTTCTCGTGGAAGACAATTGCGCAAGACACCGTCAAGATTTATGAACAACTCACGAAATAACGCAGGGGTGAACACCACTTAACGATGAGTACTTTCCGACCAGAACTTCACGTCACCGCAGACAGTGGCATCCTCGAGGGGCCAGCTGGTGTCATTTTCGACGGGCGCGAAGGAGAAAACAATTGGCATATTTTCTACCAATACCGCCCCACACCCGAAGCCCCGAGCCGCTGGGGCCACAACGTCAGCGACGGCGACCCGTTTAGCTGGGTCGAATGCAACGATGCCATTGTCCCCGCCGGTGGCGAATCCGCGGTTCGAGCAGGTGCCGTAATTGGTGCGCCGGAAGGCATCTACCTGTATTTCACTTCAGCAACTGCTGCTGGCAACACCATCCAGCTCGCCCACGCGCCTGAGCTGGAAGGGCTGTGCGATGAACTCCTCGAAGATACAAACGCCACACCTGGCGTGCAGCGACTTGGCGATATCGTCGAGGACACGCCTGAGTACAACAACTTCCGCTCGCCCTGCGTCGTTCCTGACTGGAAAGATGACGAGCGCGAGGAGCACGATGGCTGGCTCATGCTGGCGATCACGGGCAGCGTCGATACGCCGAAGCCAGTCGTGCTTCGCTCTATCGATGGCGTTGAGTGGCGCTTCGAAGGACCTCTCACTTTTGATGGCGACCCCGGAATCGACCTCGATGAGACGCTGGTAGCGCCACGTATTTGCAGGCTCCGCGATGAAGTTGATTCCAAGATCTACGACGTCTTCTTCTTCACGCTTGAGCGCGGTGGCAAAGACCGTTCGGCCTACATCATCGGCAAGCTGGAGAACAACACGTTCCGGGTAACCACACCTGCACAGGCGCTCGATTTCGGGCACGATTTCACTCGCCCCCGCAACACCAACTACCTCCCGGTTGCGATGGACCCGGCGCAGCGCTACCAAGGCACCTATCTCTTTGGCTTTATGACGCCCTCTGGCCGCCAAGGGTCCCCGACAAAAGAGCCGAACTGGGAAACCGAAGGCTGGGCAAATACGCTCACACTGCCACGCTATGTCACACTCCAGGATGGCCACCTGTACCAGGTACCTGCGCCAGGGCTCCCCGAGGCGGTGAGCACGACGCGCGGCGCCCATTTGTGGACTGCACTATGCGAGATCTCCGCAGGTGGCAGTGTCGTCGCTGAGATTGTCGACGGTAATGGTGAGGTCGCGGCTCGGGTCACCCATGCTGGCGACAAGCTCACCGTCGATCGATTCGATGGCCAAGTTGCGGAAGCCGAAATCGGCGAGGACGAGGAAGATACCATCACGGTTATCGTGGACGGTTCGACGCTCGAGGTCTATGCCGACGGCGGTGCAGTAGTGATGTCCTCGCGCATCTGGCCGGAGAACGGATGCATCGGCATCCGCTCCCGCGCCAAAGACGACGCCAGCATCTTGAACGAGTGGCGTCGTAGCCGCTAGCTGCTTCCTGAGCGGAACGGCTTACGCCTTGCGCAGGCGCACGAGCTGTGCGTGCGCGGTTACGGTCATGTGATCCGGCAGGGCGTCAAGACGACGCGCCAATTCGCCCCGCTCAATGTGGCGGGCGGATGGGCTCATTCCGACCTGGGCCGCGATAGATTCGCGGTCCAAACGCATCGGGAAGACAAGTTCCTTTGGGTCTTCGGCCAGCTCCAGGTGGCCCTCTGACTGCTCGACGAGGCGGTCCAGCTTGCCGGGCTCGACACCTAAGATACCGAGGGGCTCACGCAGCTCATCGAGGTGGCCTTGATCCGCAATGAGCGCTACAACCTGGCCGTCATCCGCAAGCACGCGAGCGAATTCTGCTGGGTTACGCGGGGCAAACACCACGGTAATCGCGTGGATGCTCCCGGTCGCAATTGGAAGCTGTTGCCACACATCGGCCACAATCGAGCCGATTCGCGGATGTGCCTTTGCAAGATACTTCGCAGCTGGAACCGAGATATCAAGTCCGACACCGCGCGCACCAACCACGGAGTCCAGGGTGTGCGACAGGTAGTAGCCGGTCCCCGCGCCGACTTCGAGGATCGCAGGGTGGTCTTCCTCAGGCGCGCTGAGGTCAAGCACGTGTTCTACGTGCTCCGTCATCGCTTCAACGAACGGGGCGAAGTGCCCCTGCGACAAAAATGACTCGCGGGAGAGGACCATCTCCAACGAGTCACCGACATGTTGCAGACCTTTTCCGCTCGCCAGCGTAACGTAGCCCTGCTTCGCCACATCGTACGAGTGGCCACTTTCGGAAACGAGGCGTGAAAACTCCCCTTCACCATGAAGACGAGTAAGGTCTATAGGATCTGCCAGCACATCAATTATGTCTTTGAGCATGCTGGATATATTACCTTAAGTTTAGAGAATTCTTATCCTACGGCTTCAATCAGCAGATTTCCGAGCTCAGTAGCCTCTTCCTTGCTCATCTCGATGACCAGGCGACCGCCCCCGTCGGACGGAATCCTCATGACAATCTTCCGGCTTTCTTCTGCGGCTTCCATTGGTCCATTACCGGTGCGCGGCTTCATTGCTGCCATCTGTCGCTTCTCCTTCAGTCAAAACGTTTGTATCCAATACTACGCTGTTTTCGGTTAGCTGACTGATAGTCGGAGCAAAGCCGTACTTCTCACCGAGTGCGGTAAGCAGGTCATCGACCTGGTCCATCCGGTAGCCACGGTGCACCACCTCAAGGTGCACGTCTCCAATGTTGCCCTCCTCAACTGCGAGCCGGTTCGCGGACTTGACGTCCTCGGTCTCCATCATGGGTGGCAGCTGTTCGCCGCGCCCAAACAGCTGGCTAAAGAGCAAGAAACCAAGCACGCAAAAAACGGCGATGGCGATAATCAGGATGATCCAAGAAAGCATGTCATCATACTAGCGTTCAGTGCTCAGAATTTCGCACCAGGGCAGCCGTTGCCTCGTCTTCTGCTCGGAACCAAGCTGTCCGGATACCAACGCCCTGTCGAGAATTGTCGACGCCACCACGTCCGCCATCGGCCCCAGCTCCTCAAGCGGGCGGTTGCGGTGTACGCGAGTTCCAAGATCCGCTTCCGCAATAGCATTGCGCCCATACCTGGCGAAGGTGTCGATGAGCAGCCCCGACTCAACGCCGTATCCCGCCACGAACGGCAGCCGCAGCGCTGTATCTCGACGTATTGCATATTCGCCGGCCAGTGGCTGACCAATATCACTCAATGCTGGGAAAAACCGTCGTAGCAACGGCTTTGCAGTCAGTTCCGTGACACGCCCGCCGCCAGAAGGCCGCCCGTCCAGGGATCTTTTGTAACGAGCTTTCACAAGGTGGATCTCCGGGGTCTTGAAGGGCTCGATGAGTGCATCAATCCACCACGGCTCGAGGGAGGTGACGTCGGCGTCGATAAACACGACGAACTCTCCGCGCGCGGCCTTCACACCGCGCCACAGTGCTTCGCCCTTGCCTTCCTGCGGTTCAATCGCGCTGACCTCGCGCCAGTTCACCACACGAGCCCCCGCCCTGGCGGCAAGCGTCGCGGTGTCGTCGTGTGAATCTGAGTCGATGACCAGTACTTCCCCATCGCGCCGAACTGCATCTGCAACGCAGCAGCGTCGCACAACGTGTCCGACGGTTGCGGCCTCGTTCAGCGCCGGGATGACCACACTGACGCGCACTACGCAAGCCCCCGCACGGTATTGATCGGTGGCATATGTCCCTGGATGGCGGCGGTCATTCGGATCACGTCGAGGGTTTCGGCGACTTCGTGGACGCGAAAGGCTGCGACGCCGCGTGCGGCGGACCACGCTGTCGCTGCGAGCGTCCCTGCGACTCGCTCGCCAACTGCACGGTCGAGCGTCTCGCCGACGAAGTCTTTGTTGCTCAGCGCCATGAGCACTGGCCACCCTGTTGCGACGAGCTCGTCGACTCGGCGCAGCAACTCCAGTCCGTGGAAGGTGTTCTTGCCGAAGTCGTGCGTTGGGTCGATCATCACGAGCTCTTCGGGCACGCCGCAAGCAACGACGCGCTCGGCGAGCGCTGTGGTTTCCCGGATGACGTCGGCGACGACATCGTCGTAGTGGACGCGGTGTGGGCGTGTGCGAGGTACCGCACCGCCGGTGTGGGAGCAGACGTACCCAACGCGATGCGCTCCGGCGACCTCGACGAGCTCGGGATCGTAGCCAGCCCAGGTGTCGTTGATTAGGTCGGCACCCGCCTCGATTGCAGTCTGTGCGACGTCGGCGCGCCAGGTGTCCACGCTGATGCGTATTGACGGGTGCCGGAGGCGGATGCCCCGGATGACAGGGACGACGCGTTCGATCTCCTCTGCGGGGTCGACTTCGTCGCCGGGACCTGCTTTTACCCCGCCCACGTCGACAATCGACGCTCCCTGCGCGATCACCGTATCGGCTCGATCCAGCGCTTGCTCTATCGCGAACGTTGCTCCTTTGTCGTAAAACGAATCTGGCGTCCGGTTGATGATCGCCATTACCTCTGCGATGCGGCCAGGCATCTGTTAGACGTCCTCGTTGTGAGCATCTCGCAGGCGCGCGTCTGTCATCACCTTATGTGCGTGCACGATGTGCGCGATCGCGTCGTCGACGGAATCGGTGACGTAGAACAGGGATTCATCGCCCGGCGAGATGAGGCCGCGGCCGAGCAGCTGCTCCTCAATCCACGCAACCAGGCCGGACCAGAACTCGGTGCCCATGAGCACTATCGGGAAGTTCGTAACCTTTTGGGTTTGCACCATCACGAGCGTTTCGAACAGCTCGTCCATGGTCCCGTACCCGCCCGGCAGCGCGATGAACGCCTGCGAGTACTTCAAGAACATTGTCTTGCGCGCGAAGAAGTAGCGGAAGTTCAGGCCGAGGTCGACCCAATCGTTAAGCGTTTGTTCGAACGGCAACTCAATGCCGAGCCCCACCGAGATGCCGTCGGCATCGTGGGCACCGCGGTTCGGCCCCTCCATCAAGCCTGGACCGCCACCAGTGATGACCGCGTATCCCGCCTCGACGAGCGCCTTGCCTACCTCGCATGACAGCGCATACTCTTCCGTGCCTTCGTTGAGGCGCGCGGAGCCAAACACAGTGACCGCCTTCGGCAAGTCGCTCAGTGCGTCGAAGCCTGCGACAAACTCAGACTGGATTCGCATCACACGCCACGGGTCCGCGTGCTTCCAGTCGTGGTCGCTGTAGCCCAAGGACTCCAGGAGGCGACGGTCGTGCGTCGTCGGCTGTTCGGTGTCCTCGCTTCGCAGCATGATTGGGCCGCGCAGTTTTCGCTCCTTGTCCGGTCGCGGTGACTTGTGAGGTGCCATGGGTCCTTCCTTCCTCAAAACACGTTGAGTTCGACTCTGCCAAAAACTTATATGCTAGGCCAACCCCTCCCCCGCTTGTCGTCCGAGTCCGGCCCTTTGTGACTGTGCGTTTAAGATGACAAGCATGTTACAAGGAGCGCAGGCCACAGGTATTGCCAATATTTCGCTGGACGGTACGGTACTCGACACCTGGTACCCTTCCCCTTCACTTATCGACGACCCCTCCGGCCTCACTTCCGGATCCCGCAGAGTCAGCGCGCACGAACTTGGGGACGCATTCCTCAGCCTGGTGGGCATGGACTCGGACCGGCTCGTCGAGCACGTGCCGGTGCGCACCACAATCGCGGACCTGTCCCAACCCCCTGTGGATGCCCACGACGTATATCTTCGGCTCCACCTGCTCTCCCACCGCCTGGTGCGCCCCTTCGAAGTCAACATGGAAGACTGCCTCGAACACCTCGAGCCGGTGGTATGGACGAATAAGGGTCCATGCTTGGCGGATAACTTCGAATTCGTGCGAACTCGCCTGCGTAGCAGGGGCAACATCCACGTCTACGGCATCGAGCGGCTTCCCCGCATGGTCGACTACGTGGTGCCGACTGGGGTCTCAATCTCCGAAGCGGAGCGCGTCCGCCTCGGGGCCTACTTGGCTCCGGGAACGTCCGTGATCCGTGAGGGCTACGTCTCACACAACTCCGGAGCTCTTGGACCGGCAAAGATTGAGGGGCGACTCTCCTCCGCTGTCACGGTTGGTGAAGGTACCGAGGTTGCGTTGTCGGCGGTGCTGATGGCTGCGCGCGGCAGCGGACATAACCGGATCCCGCTACGAGTCGGACGCAATTGCACGCTTCACCCCGCATCGGGTGTAATCGGGGTGGATCTCGGGGACAACTGCGAGATCGGTGTCAATGTGATGCTGGAGCCGTCGACAATTATCTACGACACAAGAAATGAGACACATATTCCAGCAAGTGAGATTGCTGGTCAGAGTGATATCAGCATCCACCAAGAGCCGGCAAGCACCACGCCCGTACTGCGCGCGCGAAGCAGCTAACGCTCTAGTTTTACGGGCCGAATTCGCAGAGCACGGGGCGACACAACTGCGAATGATAGGCATGAATGTACATGAGTGTTTAAGGTAATTGCCATGTCTTTGAAAGCTTCACCGGTTGTTGCCCCAACTCGGGCGTCGACATCGTTACAGCGCGGACTGAAGACCCGGCACCTGACCATGATGGGCCTCGGCTCAGCAATTGGCGCCGGGCTCTTCCTTGGCACTGGTGTGGGTATCGCCGCAGCAGGCCCCGCTGTCATCATTGCGTACATGATCGCTGGCGCAATCACCGTGTGCATCATGCAGATGCTCGCGGAGATGGTTGCCGCGCGCCCTTCTTCGGGCACGTTTTCTACCTACGCGGAACAGGCCTTCGGTCCGTGGGCAGGCTTTGCCATCGGCTGGCTCTACTGGTTCATGATGATCATGATCATGGCCGTCGAGATCACCGGCGCTTCCGCCATCATCGCATCATGGCTCGCGGTGTCTCCGTGGATCCCGGCACTGACAGCGATTGTTATCTTCACAGCGATTAACTTCGCCGCAGTGCGAAACCTCGGCGAATTCGAGTTCTGGTTTGCCCTGATTAAGGTCACCGTGATTTGTCTCTTCCTCGCCCTCGGCGTGGCGTTGTGGCTGGGGCTCCTGCCGGGAACGTCGTTCGTCGGCACAACGAACATTGCCGAGTTCGGGTTCATGCCGAACGGCTGGGGTGGCGTCGCCACGGCACTGCTCGCAGTTGCGTTCGCATTCGGCGGTATTGAGCTGGTCACCATCGCGGCGGCCGAATCCGAAGACCCCGAGGTTGCCGTGCACTCCGCGATCCGCTCCATCATCTGGAGAATCGGCATCTTCTACATCGGATCCGTGTTGCTCATCGTCTTGCTGCTGCCATACGAAGACATCGGTGGGGCGAACGACGCTTCCGAGTCCCCGTTTACCGCCGTGCTGCACTTGGCAAACATTCCGGGCGCGGTAGGCATTATGGAAGCCGTCATCGTCATCGCGCTGCTCTCCGCGTGCAACACACAGATCTACGGTTCTTCCAGGTTCCTCCACAACCTGGCCCTGCGCGGCGACGCCCCCGAGGCTTTCGCACGCACCGACCACCGCGGCGTACCGATGCGCGCCGTCGTGCTCTCCGTGTTCTTCGGCTTCGTAGCTGTCGCACTGCAGTACTGGAATCCCCCTGGACTGCTCGCATTCCTGCTCAACGCGGTAGGCGGCTGCCTGATCGTGTTGTGGTTCGCCATCACATTCTCGTTCCTGCGCATTCACCCGCAGCTAGTGAAGCGCAACGAGATCACGCACGTTCGCATGTGGGCTCCAGGAGTCTTGCCGTGGGCAACGGTTGTACTGGCGGGAGCCATCGTGGTGCTCATGCTGACCACCCCTGACGGCCGCTTCCAAATGTTCGCGGTAGCAGTCGTCGTGGGCATCATTTCAATCGCTGGTGTCCTCTGGACCCGCACCGACACTTTCCAACAACGCGCTAAGGACGCCGCCGAGAGGAACATCCGATGACAACTCAACGCAACACTGAATCCGACGACGCCACGCTGGGCACCGGCCTCAAATCGCGTCACCTGACCCTGATGGGTCTGGGCATGGCGGTAGGCGCCGGTCTCTTCCTCGGAGTAGGCGTCGGCATCCGGGCCGCAGGCCCCGCCATCTTGGTCGCATACGCGATCGCAGGCCTGATTGTTATCTCGGTTATGCGCATGCTCGGCGAGATGGCTGCAGCCCGCCCGTCTTCCGGCTCGTTCGCGACGTACGGGCGTCAGGCGTTCGGCCACTGGGCAGGCTTCCTGTTGGGCTGGCTCTACTGGTTCCTCCTCATCATGGTTGGTGGCGCCGAGATCACCGGCGCAGCCGCAATTATGTCTGGCTGGTTTGGCGTCCCCCAATGGGTTCCAGCGCTGGTCACAGTGGTATTCTTCGCCGTCATCAACCTCGCGCAGGTGAAAGGCTTTGGCGAGTTTGAGTACTGGTTCGCCATGATTAAGGTCGCCGTCATTATCCTCTTCTTGGCCATCGGCGCCGCGCTCTTCCTCGGCATCCTCCCCGGCCACGACTTCGTCGGCCTGGACAACGTCCGAGAGTCGGGCTTCATGCCGAACGGCTTCGCCGGCGTCGCCGCTGGGCTGCTCGCCGTGGCGTTCGCCTTCGGCGGTATCGAGGTTGTCACCATCGCGGCGGCAGAGTCGGAGAACCCCGCGCAGGCCGTCAAGCGCGCGGTCAACTCCATTATCTGGCGCATCGCACTCTTCTACATCGGAAGCATCATCGTCATCATCTTGCTGATCCCATACGCACAGATCGACGGTGCCGACTCCGCTGCAGATTCACCATTCACCCAGGTGCTCAGCATGGCAAACATCCCAGGCGTCGTCGGGTTCATGGAGGCCGTCATCGTCCTGGCGCTGCTCTCCGCGTTCAATGCCCAGATTTACGGCACGTCTCGCCTCGCCTACCAACAGGCGCTCGAAGGCGACGCGCCGCGCTGGCTTCGCGCCACGAACAAGAACGCCGTCCCAATGAACTCCGTATTGGTGTCGATGTTCTTCGCCTTCGCCGCAGTCGGCCTGCAGTGGTGGAACCCACCAGGGCTGCTCGACTTCCTCATGAACGCCGTCGGCGGCTGCCTCATGGTCACGTGGGTAATGATCACGCTGAGCTACATCCGACTGCACCCGCAGATCAAGAACTCCGCAGTGCAGGTACGCGGAGCGACCTGGGTTCCGTGGGCAACGCTGATTGCCCTCGTGGGACTCACCGTCCTCATGCTTTTCGACGCCTCCACCAGAGGCCAAATTATCGCGGTCCTCATCGTCTCCGCGGTATTGATCGGCGCATCTTTCCTGGTGCGCCCATCCAAGGAAAGCGTCTAACGGGCAAGCAAAACTAGGAAGACGCGGACGTTTTCGGAGCTGTTTTCGGCTTCGAAAACGTCCAAATTTTATTAATGATGTAGTTCACCGGTGTCGCGATCAGCGTCGCCAGGCCCTGCGACCAGTAGGACTTCGTGCGAAGACCGGTGGAGTCGTCGAAAATACTGTCCGGCAAGCCAATTGGGGAGTTCGGGTTCATAAACAACGTCAAGAACACCAGCGAAACAACGAATGCCATCACGCCGGTGGTGAGGAACGGGAAAAACCCGCGGATCCACGAACGCCGCTGCGGGCCACGGAACGTCCACGCCCTGTTGAGTTGGTAGTTCCACGTGTTTGCCACAAGGAACGCCACGGTTGCAAGCACGTGGTACCACCGGACGTTAAAGCGGGTGCCGAAGAGGTTAAAAAAGATGTCGCCTTCGTGAAGGTCGAAGCCGGCGTCGATCGCTTTCTTAGTGAGGTAGAACACCAAAAGATTGACCAGGACGCCGGAGCCTCCCACAATGCCGAAGCGCAAAAACTCGCGCAGGCTTCGAAGCGCACGCATCCCACGATGCTCTGTTGGAGTGGTCACGTGTTACTCCGAGAGTCGCTGTGCGGCCTCAGCGATGGCCTCGTCGGAAGCCGTGAGGCCAACTCGAACATGCTGTGAGCCGCCAGGGCCGTAAAAGTCTCCTGGCGCAACGAGGATTCCACGCTGCGCGAACCAGTCGAGCGTCTGGCGGGCATCTGCGCCTTCCCTGCGTGTCCAGAGGTACAGCCCGGCCTCGGAATGGTCAACGCTGCACCCTGCCGCGAGCAGCGCGCGCAAGAGCGTCACCCGACGGTTGGCGTAGCGAAGCCGCTGGAGTGTTTCGTGCTGATCGTCGCGGAGTGCAGCCAGCGTTGCTGCTTGGATTGGTCCTGGCACCATCATTCCGGTGTGCTTGCGCAACAGCAGAAGTTCTTGCACCAGTTTCTCGTCACCAGCGATGAAACCGACTCTGTAGGAGGCCATATTCGATGTCTTTGACAGCGAATGCATGACCAAGAGGTTGGTGTTGTCACCACCGCTGACCGCCGGGTCAAGCAAAGATACTGGCGCACGCTCTTCGTCCCACGCCAGACCCATATAGCACTCATCTGAAACGATGATCGCGCCGGTTTCCCGCGCGTAGTCAACCCATACGCGCATCTCCTCTGTGGAGAGGACGCGACCGGTTGGGTTGCTCGGGGTGTTTAAGAATACTAGCGACGCACCATCGACTGGAACGTCAGATCGCACGACCTTGCATCCCGCTATGATTGCGGCCACCTCGTAGGTTGGGTACGCGATCTCCGGGATCACCACTGTGCCACCGCGCAGGTTGAGCAGGGTCGGAAGCCACGCGACAGCCTCCTTTGTGCCGATGACGGGAAGCACGGCGTCTGCGTTCAGGCCCTGAATGTTGTATCGGCGCTCCAGCGAGTCGGCAATCGCTTGGCGTAGTTCCGCCGACCCCTGCGTCGGCGGGTAGCCAGGCGCAGCGGCATGCTCAGCCAGGGCAAGCTGGATGGAAGGGTCGACTGAATCTACCGGTGTCCCGACCGAGAGGTCAATGAGTCCGCCGGGATGGCTGGCTGCCTTCTGCTTGACATCGAGGATGGTATCCCAAGGGAACTCCGGCAGCTGCTCCCCCAAGTCGGCGCGATGGTGCGTGCTCATGCAGGTTTAACCGTCCTGGTTCTGCGGTGGCAGCGCCTCCACGAATGGGTGGTCGAAATCCTGCGGCCCAAGCTTGGTCGCCCCGCCTGGCGATCCGAGCTCGTCGAAAAAGCCGACGTTTGCGTCGTAGTACTCGGCCCATTCCTCCGGGGTGTCATCCTCGTAAAAGATGGCCTCTACCGGGCAAGCTGGCTCACATGCACCGCAGTCGACGCACTCGTCTGGGTGAATGTAGAGCATGCGCTTGCCCTCATAGATGCAGTCGACTGGGCATTCTTCGACGCAGCTGCGGTCCATTACGTCCACGCATGGTTGAGCAATCACATAAGTCATGCGTTCCAGTATGTCACTTTCGACCGAAAAGGGGCCAAACGCCCCCACCCAAACCCGCAAAAAGGAGCAGCAGCGTCAGCGGGCTCGCGGGGAGCACGACCGCTCCCCGCGCCGGGAGAGCGATAAGCAGAACAAAGAAACCTACCACCCAAACAACGAGTGGAACGAGCTTGACCAGCAGATGATCTGACCACAGCGCCGCAGTCTTCGTGAGCACCACATTAAAGAGCGCAGCGATGACTACCGTAAACGGCACCGCGATTCCAACAATACGTGTGTCCAAGTTGACAGCTTCTAACAAAAGTGAAATGAGCGCGCCGACAGAAAGCCAGATGAGACCTGCTGCTTTCTCGCCGCGGGCAATGTCCGCCTTGCAACGGGTTTCAGTCATCGCTCAAGTCCGCTGAGCACATCCGACGTATCGACGACCGCTTCGCCACCGCCCAGTTGGAAATGCTCCCACGGCTGAATCGGCTGCACAATCAAGTTGGACAGCGCGTAGTACATCACTGGCCCCTTGCCCAGCACCGCGTGCGGGTTCGTCGCGCTGGTCCGCCCGTCCGCAACCCAGATTTGTGTCGCATGCGCCGCCATCGCAGCGATCTTGGCGCTGTACGCCTCACCGTCCAGGCGCACCGAAACATCGACGCTGTCCACGCCGTCGAGCTCGCCAGGCTTTGGCAAGCGCCAGCCTTCAGGCGCGACCTCAGGCAAAAGTGCGTCGGTTTCCTCCCTCTTGCGCACAGCCCACAAGATCCGCGGGATATCAAACTCCTCAGCGGCCTCGTGCACAATCTCGTGCGCACGAATATGATCCGGGTGCCCGTACCCACCGTCGGGGCCGTAGGTCAAAACGAGGTGTGGACGCTCCCGGCGCAGTACTTCCAGCAACGCGTCGACTGCGCGACGCCCGCTATTGACAAATGCACGTGGGTTCTTGCTGGCCTCCGACCCCGCCATCCCACTGTCACGGAAACATCCTGCTCCGCCGAGAAACTCGCCACGAACACCTATTGCCTGGAGCGCGCCGTGCAGCTCCGCAATGCGGAACCCGCCTAGCTGATCACCATGATCATTCGTCAGCAGTTGATATGGCTCTCCAATGACCTCGCCTTCCTCCCCTAACGTGCAGGTCACCACTAGTACGTCCGCGCCGCGTCGCGCGAGGTCAAACAGCGTTCCGGCCATGGTGATGGACTCGTCGTCGGGGTGCGCGTGCACGGCGAGCACCCGGTAGCCCTGTAGGTCACGGGAGTTGTGCATGATTAATCCGATCTCCTTCGTTTCGTTTCGGTTGCAGGCGCCACGAAGCGGCCGTCGATAAGCCTGCTTTCCAGTTATTCAAATCTGCATCCGGCCCGATGATGCCCTCCCCGAGGGCGATAATACGACGCTCGCGCGCAATCGGCATCCATAGTGCCTCTTGCTCGAGCACCTCATTGACCGCCTCGGTGGCCTGCTTAAGCCCGTACGAACCGGCCAAGATTTCTTTCGCAAGCCCCACCGACTGAGGTTCACAAAAACCAGCGAGGTTGCCTGCACGAGGGGCGCCCGCGACGCAGTCCAAGCGACTCGCAGCATCCGGCAAATTTTCCGGATCGTGTTGCCACGCCACCAAAACATCGACGGTATTTTCCTCGAGACCTGAGCGAATCAGCGAACCGAAATCCGTCGCGACAACTCGTGCCGACACTCCACGATCGTGCAGCATGTCCGCCATCGATCGAGCCGCTGCTACCGCTGCAGGATCTGCAAGATCGGCACCAATGCGTATCGCACCGTGAGCCGCAACGTGTTGATACACCGCGTGCGGCTCATGCGTGCTCACTTGACCGTGCTTTGCAACCGAAACATCAGCCGTGCGGTCCAACGCAATGCTTGCAAGCAGCGGAACGTCGATCAGCGAACGAAGCTCCGACCGAACCTCAGGCGACATCCCAGACGTCGCAGAAAGCACAGCGCCTAGCACCCGTGGCGTATCGAGCATCCGCGTCTGCACACCCGGTACCAGGCTGAGCACGCGCCCGGTCGTCTCGCTAGGAACCCGATCCACAAACACCAGCTGGCCGGTGCGCAGCTGATCTGCAATCTGGGTGGTCCCGCGTACCGCATGCAGCGTCAAGATATCTATCTTGGCAGGATTGGCCGCCCAAAACCTATCATTGCGGTTCAGCGTAATCGTTCCACGACCACGGTCTACCCCGCGCACCATGTACCGGCCAGCAGAAACCGGAATCGTGTCGCGCAGCGCCACCCCGAAATCAGAGCCGTCGGCTGCAAACACATGCGCCGGCAACAAGTGGTCGAAAAGGCCACGCCAATCCGCAACCGGCTCAGCGAAGTCAACGTCGACGACCTTGCCCGTCGCGCCACTGACACGCACGGCATCGATCGCGCGATACCCGGCCGGGTTTCGCACTCCTGGCGTGTCCCGCATCCCCCGCCACAGGTACACAAAGTCCGCACCGGTCACCGGCGTGCCATCAGACCATTGCGCGGTCTCGCGAATGATGTAGCGCACCGTCATTGCACGGGGCGATTCTGAGAGCACCGTCGCCCCATTGAGCAGTGCGGAATTTCTCACCCCATCATGAAATGCGCTGGGAAGCACCAGATTCGCCACACTCTTCACAACCGCAGATTCATCAGCGATAAGGTGCGGGTTCAGCCCGTTTCGGAGCGAATCCACACCAACCTCCACCTGGGAGCGCACGCGAGTCTTGCCCTCCGGTCGAGCGGAAGTAGTCGTGGAATCCTCTTGCTCGTACATCTCACGAGCAGCAACATCGTTCGGATCGACGAGAGGCGGCGGGCCAGGCGACGCGGCGCATGCAGAAAGCGCAACCACGCCAGAGCACGCAAACAGCGCCACGCCGACTCGCAGTGATCGCGAGCGACGTGGCGCTGAAAAGATGTGCGGATTCATCGCAGTAAATACTACCGCACCAGCGCGTAACTACTTATTGCGCTGCTTTGCACGTGAACGGGCACGGCCACGCTCCGTGGAGTCGAGGATGATCTTACGCACGCGCATCGCCTCCGGAGCGACCTCAACGCACTCGTCCTCGTCGCAGAACTCAATTGCCTCATCCAAGGACAGCGTACGGGCCTTCGCCAGCGTGACGGTCGCGTCGGCGGTTGCGGAGCGCATGTTCGTCAGCTTCTTTTCCTTCGTGATGTTGATGTCCATATCCTCATCACGGTTGTTCGCACCAACGACCATTCCCTCGTAGGTCTCTGCACCAGGCTCCACGAAGAAATCGCCACGGTCCGCGAGCTGCGTCAGCGCGTACGCGGTGACCTGGCCAGAGCGGTCAGCGACCAGCGAACCGGTCGGACGGCCCTTGATCTCGCCCGCCCATGGGCGGTGCTCAATCGAGTAGGAGTTCGCAATGCCAGCGCCACGGGTCTCGGTCAGGAACGTCGTACGGAAGCCAATCAGGCCACGAGCCGGAACATCGAACTCCATGCGAACCCAATCGCCGGAGCCCGTGTTGCCCATTGCCGTCATCTGGCCCTTGCGGGCCGCCATCAGCTGGGTAACAGCACCCTGGTGTTCGGAGGGGACGTCGATAACCATGTGGTCGTACGGCTCGTACACCTTACCGTCGATCTCCTTGGTCACGACCTGCGGCTTACCAACGGTCAGCTCAAAGCCTTCACGACGCATCGTTTCAATCAGCACGGTCAGGGCCATCTCACCGCGTCCTTGCACTTCCCAGGTGTCCGGGCGCTCGGTCGGCAACACCTTGATGGAGACGTTACCGATGAGCTCCTGGTCCAGGCGCGCCTTGACCATGCGGGCGGTCAGCTTATCGCCACCGTTGCGCCCAGCCATCGGCGAGGTGTTCACACCGATCGTCATAGAAATTGCGGGATCGTCAATCTTGATGCGTTCGAGCGGCTCAATGTGGTCGACATCGCACAGCGTGTCACCAATCATGATTTCGTCGATGCCGGAAACAGCGGCAATATCGCCAGCAACTACGCCGTCCTTCGCCGGAACTCGGTCGAGCCCCTCGGTGACCAGCAGCTCGGCAATCTTCACGTTCTTCACGTGCTGCTCACCCTCGGCGTCATAGTGCACCCAAGCAACAGTGTCGCCCTTCTTGACGGTGCCCTTGTACACGCGAATCAGCGCGATACGGCCCAGGAACGAAGAGGAGTCAAGGTTCGTGACCTGCGCCTGCAGCGGTGCATCGATCTCAGCGGAAGGCTCCGGCAGCACGTCGTAGATGACGTTGAACAACGGGAGCAGATCATCATTGTCAGGCAGATTACCGTTGCCTGGGTTCTCGAGCGAAGCCCGGCCAGCGCGACCCGACGTGTACAGCACAGGGAGCTCGAGCAGGTTCTCCGCAGCCTCTGCTGCCTCCGGATCCTCCAGCCCCGCACCAAGCTCGAGCAGCAAGTCCTGGGCCTCTTCAACGACTTCGTCAATGCGGGCATCCGGGCGGTCGGTCTTATTTACGCAGATGATGACCGGCTTCTTCGCTTCCAACGCCTTGCCCAGCACGAAACGAGTCTGCGGCAGCGGGCCTTCGGAGGCGTCGATAAGCAAGACAACGCCGTCAACCATGGACAGGCCACGCTCGACCTCACCACCGAAGTCGGCGTGACCCGGCGTATCGATCACATTAATAACAAGGTCTGTACCGTTCTTGCCCTTCCCCTTGCGGCGGATAGCGGTATTCTTCGCCAAAATGGTGATGCCACGCTCGGACTCGAGCTCGCCGGAATCCATCACGCGGTCACCGTGTTCGCCGTGGTCAGAGAATACGCCGGACTGCTCCAGCATTGCGTTGACCAATGTAGTCTTGCCGTGGTCAACGTGAGCGACAATCGCTACGTTTCGAAATTCAGGATGCGACACTGAAACCGGTGCTCCTTCGCATAGGTGGAAATAACGGTTAAATGCTACTCGCAAAGCACAAAACATGCACCTTGTAGCCCGCTCCCCACTTGACCCTGTTACAAAAGTGACTATTGTGACTAGGGTTATGGCTTTTCGACGGCCACCCTACCTGTCATGCGAAGGAAAGTTAGGTCACCACGTGCGCCCCTCCCACTTCACGCGTCGCGCCGCGATCCGCCTTACTACGCTCTGCGCTGCGTGCGCCCTCGTTACTGCACCACTCGCGAGCGCTCAACAGCCCAGCATCCCGTCATCTCTCTCATCCGCGGTTGATGGACTCGGACGCCCCACGAACAACACCGTTGCTCGCGTCAACCAATTCGCAGATCAACCCTTCGTACCGCCACAGGTAGCTAACGCACTGCGCACCGCCGTAAACTTCTTCGCCGGTACAGGCGAACTTGGCGGCCCGCCACTGCCAAAAGACGCACCGGCGTTTACGCAGTTCTACTGGCCGACGGTCTCTAGTAACTGCATCGGTCCAGGCCTGCACTCCACGGCCTCCGCACTCGTTGTACCTGGACCCGCACCCGCACCAGCCCCAGGCGCCAAAGCTGGGGAAGCCACATTCGTGTTTACCGCCCTCGGTACTCCACCAGCGGCAGAGCGTCAAGGCCTCATGAACGCGTACTGGATCAACCTCAACTCGGGCAAGACCGGTGTAACGCCGCTTGCGAATAATCAGATAAACCCAACAGGACCAACCACCCTGTCCGCAACCGCAAAAACAGGGCCCGGCAAAGTCCTCGCAGTGATCAATGGTGCCGCGCGCACCGAAAACAATGTCTGTCACTTCGCCCCAACAGCAGCACAGTTCAACGTAAGGTAGCCAGCCTATGACCGTCGATCTTCATCCAGTGAAGCAGGAAACCTTCGACATCTCCGCGAAGGTCAACACCGATCCGAAGGGGTTCCTGCGCCAGGTGGATGTCTTCACGACGACCAACTTCGGCCTCTACATGGCCCGAGGCGCAAACCACCCACGGTTTGGATACTTGGAAAGCTGGCTGCTTCCATCGCTTGGTCTCCGCGCAAACATCTTCCACTTCCGCCAAGGCATCGATGTACAACAAGATTTCTACTTCGACGTCGCAGATATCACCGAAACAGATGGCGTCTGGCAGACGCGCGACCTCTACGTCGACCTAGTGTCCCTGACCGGACGTCCGATCGAAGTCCTTGACATCGACGAGCTTGCCGCGGCGACGTCCGCAGGGCTTATCACTGCAGAAGAAGCTGAACGCGCCATGGAAGTGACCCTCAACGCCGTCGAGGGAATTACCCGCCACGGCGACGACGCGATGCGGTGGCTCTCCAGCCTCGGCATCGACCTCACTTGGGCAGAGCGCGTCACGCTCACCCCGGCTGACTAACGCCGCTCAATAGTCACGTCGAAGTAAACGGCACCTCGCCTAGCTCTGTGCTCCTGCTCCTGGGCCGCCCACATATCCCAAAACGGCGCATACCCTGGGTCACGCTGCAACGCCCGCGAACGACGCAGCGACTCTGCCGCCTCTACCCACAGCGTGTTCACACAGCCACGCGCCCGCGCCGCCGCGATCGACGCCTCGGTCACTGCACCAACGCCCTCAATAATAAGGTCGCCTTCTGGGTCAAGGCTGACCCACTCCCCGCGGCGTTGACGCTCCCAGTCCCAACGCCAGTATCCCGGCTCATTGAGCGAAAGTACATCCCGCTCCACAATTCTGGATCCTTCTTCAAGCCCGCTCCAGCCAGGATAAAACTCATCGCAATGCACCACTCGAACGCTGAGCGCAGCACCAATTTGTTCAGCCAATGTGGTTTTGCCGGCGCCGGAGGGGCCGTCGATAAGCAGTGTGTAAGCCATGAGCTACGAGACGCTCCACACTGGCCGGAAGTACCCAGTGGCAACTGAAAGCCCCAGCGCGACGCACGCGACAGCGATGCATACAACCATGACAACCCAATCGCGCCTGGTAAGCCGCGACTCTCGAGCCCACGTACGCTTTTGCGGGCCGCCGAATGCGCGAGCCTCCATCGCGGTAGCAAGCTTGCCTGCCCTGCGCAGAGACATCACCAGCAAGCCGAAGGCCAACGAAAACCAATACTTCACGCGTCCCGTATCAGCAATGCCACGGGCACGGCGCGCCATTCGCATCGCCTCAACATCCTCACGAAGCAGCGTCAACATACGAAACGCAGCGACTGATCCCAGAACGAAGCGCTCTGGCAGCTTCAACACCTGGGACAGCCCATCGCCAAGATCCGTTGGATCCACGTGCGCAGACAACACAATGACGGGCAGCGCAATGGCAAACACGCGAAGCACCATTGATAATGCGAGCGAAATGGACAGCTCCGTCACATGGATGAGACCCCACTCAAGGTAGGTTTCCCCACCTGACTGGCCGTATAGCGCCATCGGGATACCCGCGAGCGGGGCAACAACAAGAATTGGTAACGCGCGTTTGAAAAACGTCCTAAATGACAGCCCGCACAGCGGCACGACTGCCAGCGTAAACGCAATGGCGACAACTGCAGAAACCCAATCGATCGTCACCATAAGCGGTGTAGTCAGCAACGCCAATCCCAGAATCCGCGTTACCGGATTCACCCCATTGAGCACGTTCATTCCCGCACCCCGCCTTCCGCATTCGTCTCGTTGCGCAGCTCCTCCATATGGTCGCCCAACGAACTGACGAAGGCCTCATCGTGAGTAATCGAGATGATGGTTTTCCCCTCGTTGGCCAACTCGCGGATCAACGAAACTACCTCTACAAAGGTTTTGTCATCCTGCCCAAAGGTCGGCTCATCAAGAATGAGGAGCTCAGGGGCATTCACTAGCGCAGTCGCTACCGAAAGCCTGCGCTTCTCTCCTCCTGAAAGTGTAAAGGGATTCGCTGCCACTACGTGTTCAAGCTTCAGTCGTTGCAACAGCTCATCGACGCGATGTGCCGACGCACCCGACAACGCAACTTCGTCGCGCACATTCGCGGTCACGAACTGATGCTCCGGTTCCTGGAACACATAACCAATCCGTTGGGCCAAGTCCTTCGACTTCCAGCGGTGCGACGGTGTAGTCAGCCCGCTTCGAATCCGCGGCGAGTACTCCAAAGTGCCACTGAGTGGCGCGACGAGCCCGGCGAGCGCTTGCACAAGCGTCGTCTTTCCAACGCCGTTCTTGCCTGTAATCACGGTAGAAAAGCCCTCTGGTACCGCGATGTTGCGGGGTGAACCGAATGCAACCCGGAGATTCTCAGTGCGTAGCGCGCTTACCGCGCTGGCAGGGACCTTCAACGCTGGCGGCAACTGCGGTGGCATTGGGAGCTGATCCGGGCCGCTGGCCTGTAGCCCATCCGCGGTGAGGTGGTAGAACGTGTCCACGAAGCCTACCCAGTGTGCAGGTCGGTGCTCCACCACAATCAAGGTCGCCCCTGTGCGGCGACACACGGCATCGACTGCCCGCACAACATCGTCGCGCCCTTCCGGGTCAAGGTTTGCCGTCGGCTCATCCAGCAAGATGATATCGGCACCCATGGCCAATACTCCCGCCAATGTGAGTCGCTGCTTCTGCCCACCAGAAAGATGCGCGGTGTTGTGGTCCAACGGCACATCCAGGCCCACTGCATCCAGCGCAGCGCGCACACGGGGCCAGATTTCCTCTGGCGGAATCCCCATATTCTCGGCACCAAACGCAACGTCGTCGCCAACGCGAGTCAAAATCGTTTGTGCCTCTGGGTCCTGCATCACCATGCCAACCGTGCCGTTGACACTCACGGTGCCAAGAACTTGGCCTTCCTCACCATCTGCCGCCAACCCAGCTAAAACGGCAAGCAGCGTTGACTTGCCAGCGCCAGAGTCTCCCGTGAGCAGCACGCGCTCCCCACGAGAGACGGTTAAGTCCGCCCCGGTAAACGCAGGCTTCGGGCGAGTCGCGTGTTTATAGCCCAGGCCCTGTGCTTGGATGACCTGGTCCCCCGTAGCCACCGAGGCTACACCTCCTGTTGGAACCGCTCGCGTCCTGCACCGAAGCGGTCAAGCGCACCAGTCTTGGCTAGAGCATCAACCAAGAGTTTTGAAACAATACCAGCAAGCAACGCGCCCGATACCAGCATGCAGCTGAGGTAAATCACGTTGAACGCCAGGCCCATCGCGAAGTTGGCAGACAGGAACAGCTCAAGCACGAACGCGCCCACTGCGCTGCCCATACCGGCAAGCACCGCCACAGTCGTCGAAAACTTCTTGTAGGCGAAGATCAGGAACACGATCTCTGCACCGAGACCCTGTGCCAATCCTGAATACAGCGTCTCGATCCCCCACTGGCTTCCGATGACCGCGGACACAGACGCCGCCAGCACTTCCACGAACACCGCAGCGCCAGGCTTGCGAATTACCAACCCACCAAGCGTGCCACCGAGGAACCAGATACCGGTGAACAGGCCACCAAGCCCCGGGGTGAGCGCATCAAAGGCCTTAAATCCTGCGTACCCGACGCTGTTCCACATCCAAAAAATGAGCCCGCATGCCACCCCCAAAACGGCTGCAGTAACAATATCAATGACACGCCACGAATGGCTTCCACGCGTATTCATACGCTTACATTCCTTCCTAAACGCCGGCATTACCCGGATCAGGTTCAACGGTTCGCTTGTGCATCTCAGCCTTCGCTTTTCTCTCCAACGAAGACACCCGTGTATGAAGTTGTGACAATACTGTACATTCCCTAAACGCTACGCCACAATCGCAGTATTCATCGCTGCGATTGTGGCGTAACGCACGAAACAAATCAGCAGGTGGGACCTACTCTCCTACCCCCAATTCAATGTTGAGACCAGGCACCGAATTAATCAGGTTCTGTGTATACGGATCCTGAGGGTTATCGAAGATGTCATCGGCCCGGCCCTGCTCCACTGCCTTACCCTGCCGCATCACCACGATGTCATCAGCAGTCTGGCGAACCACCGCTAGGTCGTGAGTGATGAACAGATATGAAAGGCGCATCTCCTCCTGCAGCTGAGTCAGCAACTGGAGAATCTGGTTTTGAACGAGCACGTCCAGCGCCGAAACAGCCTCGTCAAGGACAATCACTTCCGGGCCCAATGCCATCGCACGTGCAATTGCGATGCGCTGGCGCTGCCCACCGGATAGCTCATTCGGGTATCGACGCATCGCCGATCGCGGCATCTGCACCAGATCAAGCAGCTCGGCGACTCGCGCCTCGCGCTCCTTTCGGTTACCGACCTTGTGCAGCGTCAGCGGTTCCTCGATGCAGCGGTAAATGGAATACATCGGGTCCAGCGACCCATATGGATTCTGGAACACCACCTGCATTTTGCGGCGCATTTCAAACAACTCGCGCCCTTTAAGCTTCGCGATATCTTGTCCTTCAAACAAGACACGGCCACTCGTTGGCTCCAAGAGGCGAAGCGCCATGTTCGCCACCGTGGACTTACCGGAGCCGGACTCACCGACGAGCGCAAGCGTTGTGCCACGGCGAACATCGAACGTGACGTCGTCTACAGCACGAAGCACCTTCTGCTTGCCCTTCTGCCCGCGGACGTCGAACTCTTTCACCAAGTTCTGCACGCTCAGCACCACTTCTTCGGAGTCGTGGTGACCCGAGGCGAGCTCCTCGCTGGACTCAATGCCCTGAGCTTTCGCGCTCTGGATACGAGCGGATGCCAAGGAAGGCGCGGCAGTAACGAGGCGCTTCGTGTACGGGTGCTGCGGGTTGCGCAGAATCTGCAGGCTCGGACCTTTTTCAACGATGCGTCCGCGGTGCATGACTAGCAGGTGATCCGCGCGCTCGGCGGCCAGTCCCAAGTCGTGCGTGATGAACAGCAGCGCTGTGCCGAGTTCCTCCGTCAGCGTCTCCAGGTGGTCGAGAATCTTCTTCTGCACCGTCACATCCAACGCGGATGTTGGCTCGTCGGCAATCAACAACTCTGGGCGTGCCGCGAGACCGATAGCGATGAGCGCACGCTGTCGCATACCACCCGAAAACTCGTGCGGGTACTGTTTGGCGCGGCGTTCGGCCTCTGGAAGTCCCGCTTCCTCGAGCAGTTGGACGACGCGTGCGTGACGTTCAGAGCCCTCCACAACATGGTTTGCGCGGAGGGACTCCTCTACCTGTGTGCCAATCCTCCACACTGGATTGAGGTTGCTCATCGGGTCCTGTGGCACCAGACCAATCTTGTTACCCCGGACCTTCTGCCACCCCTTCTCATCAAGCTCGGTGAGCTCTTCACCGTTGAGCTTGATGGAACCATTGGTGACCTTGCCTGTTCCGGGCAACAATCCCAGGATGGACATCGCTGCAGTGGACTTTCCCGACCCGGACTCGCCCACGATAGCGATCGACTGGCCTGGATACACCGTCAGGTCGAAGTCACGCACCGCTTCGACAACACCGGTAGTTGACTCGAATGTAACTTTCAGGTCCGCTATCTCGAGTAGCGGTTGATCTTGTAACTCGCTCATCGTTTCCTCGATTTAGGGTCAAGGGCGTCGCGTACGGCGTCACCCATCATGATGAAGCTCAGCACTGTCAGTGCCAAAGCAATTGCAGGGTAGAACAGCACCATGGGCTGGGTCCTCAGGGATGCCTGTGCGGCAGAAATATCGCCGCCCCACGACACGACTGTCGTCGGCAAACCGATGCCGAGGAACGACAGCGTTGCCTCTGCGACGATGAACGTACCCAGCGCGACGGTAGCGTACACAATGATCGGTGCTGCCGCGTTGGGCAAGATATGCGAGAAGATAATCCGCACGTCACTCGCACCCAATGCGCGGGCGGCAGTCACAAACTCGTCGTTTTTCACACCCATCACCGCGCCTCGCGCGATTCTCGCGATCTGCGTCCAACCGAACATAGAGAGCGCGAACACCACCATCCAGATGGAGCGCTGGTTCTGGAACATGGACATCACCACGATCGCTGCCAGCACGAGTGGTACAGCGAAGAAGATATCCGTCAGGCGAGACAGCAAGGTGTCCCAGATACCGCCGTAGAAACCGGCGATCGCGCCGATCAGCGAACCTAGGACCGTCACGACGATCGTAGTAAGCACACCGACTGTGACCGATGCTCGCGCACCATAAATCGTGCGAGCGTAAATGTCACAGCCTTGACGGTCAAAGCCAAACGGGTGACCGGACTCCGGCGCGCCAAGTGAGCGCGACAACATGCACTCACGCGGGTCCACGCTAGTAAACAGGCCCGGCACCAAGGCAAGCAGAATGGCGAACAAAATCAGGAGTGCGGATACCCAAAACAGAGGACGGCGTCGCAACGCGCGCCAGGCCTCGCCCCACTGGCTTGCAGGAGCGGACTCGTCCTGGACTGCGTCAACAGCACCGAGTCCGGTTTCGTCCGTTTCCGCGATGAAATACTCCTGCCCAGCGCGGGCAGCTGCTGTGAGATCTTGAGAGTTATGCATAGCGGATCCTTGGGTCAAGTACTGCGTAGAGCAGGTCAACTATCAGGTTGGCAACGATGTAGATGATCACCAGCACGGTGGTAAAGGACACGACTGTCGCGGGCTCACCTTTAATGATGGCCTGGTAGATCGTGCCACCGACACCGTTGATACCGAAGATGCCTTCTGTCACAATCGCACCGCCCATGAGCGCGCCGAGGTCAGCACCCAAGAACGTCACCACTGGGATGAGGGAGTTTCGCAGCACATGGCGGGACATCACTGTGCCCTTAGACAGACCCTTAGCACGTGCGGTGCGCACATAGTCCGCGCGGAGGTTATCGCTGATGGATTGTCTGGTCAACCGAATCACGTACGCGCACGATAAGGCGCCCAACACGACGGCCGGCATCAACAAGGCAATGAAAGACTCATTCCTGCCCACTGTCACGGGGAGCAAGCCCCACCGCACGCCCACGAGGTACTGCAGCACGAAGCCGATGACAAAGGACGGCACTGCGATTACGAACAGGGACACAACCAGCACGGTCGAATCAAAAATTCCACCGCGGCGGGTTCCTGCGAAGAATCCGAAGAGAATGCCGAAGAACGCCTCAAACGCGAGCGCCATCAGGCCGAGCTTGATGGTCACCGGAAACGCATTTGCCATCACAGAGGCGACGGGCTGGCCAGAGAAAGTCTTTCCGAAGTCGCCAACCATAATGCCCTTCAGATAGAGCAGGTACTGGACGATGAAAGGTTTATCGAGGTTGTATTCGGCTTCAATGCGCGCTCTCGCGGCCTCGGTCAAGCCACGATCGCCGCCGAGGGCCTGGACAGGATCACCGGGCATGAGGAACACCAGCGCATAGAGCAGCAGCGTGGCCCCAAAGAACACGGGAATCATCTGAAGGAGCCGTCGCCCGATATATCGCAACATGGTTGCAGGCTCTCCTTAATTCTTCGTTTTGAACATGAGCTTATGGACGCACCCAAACCCAACACCCCGCATGCTTGTACGCAGGCGGGGTGGGATGGGTCAGAGCGTAGGGGTTTTGTTACTTCTTGGTGATTTGCGTGTACACCGGAACGGACTTCCAGTTGAACGCGACGTTCTCAACGTTCTCCGAGGAGCCACCGTTGACGTTCGCGTACCACAGCGGAACTGCCGGCAAGTCCTTCAGGAGCTGCTCCTGCACCTTGTTGTAGATAGGTGTAGCGGCCTCGACGTCGCCCGCAGCAGCGGCTTCCTTCAGCAGGTTGTCCACCTCAGGGTTAGCGTAGTCACCGTCGTTGGAACCACCATTGGAGGCGTACAGCGGGCTCAGGAAGTTACCCAGCGATGGGTAGTCTGCCTGCCAGCCGGTACGGAATGCGCCCTTGATGGTCCTATTCGTGACGTCATCACGCAGGGACTTGAAGTCCGGGTATGCGTTGCCAACTGCATCGATGCCAAGGGTGTTGCGGATGGAGTTTGCAACTGCATCGACCCATGCCTGGTGGCCGCCATCAGCGTTGTAGGACAAGGAGAACTCGCCGGTGAATGGTTTGATCTTGTCTGCTTCAGCCCACAGGCGCTTCGCTTCCTCTGGGTTGTACTCGAGCACCTCTGCCCCGTTGAGCGAATCAGAGTGGCCAGGGATGACTGGCGAGGTGAAGTCGGTCGCCGGGGTGCGGGTGCCCTGGAAGATCGTCTTCGTGATTTCATCACGGTCGATCGCCATCGAGATAGCTTGACGACGCAGCTGCCCTTCCTCACCGTTGAAGTGCTCCAGGTTCTCCGGAATGGTGAAGGACTGGAAGATAGCCGAAGGCTGATTTACTGCGCGGTCACCCAATTCCGTTTCGTAGCTTGCGAATGCGGAATCTGGAATAGCGTCGAGGACGTCCAGGTTGCCCGCGAGCAGGTCAGCGTATGCAGCATCCTGCTGTGCGTAGAAAACGAAAGTCACGCCATCGTTCTGCGGCTTCTTGTCGCCGGCGTATTCTTCATTCGGAACGATGGTTGCGTCCTGGTTGTGGTTCCACTCCGCCAGCTTGTACGGGCCGTTGGAAATTGGGTTCTCACCGTAGGCGTCGATGTCTTCGAACGCCGAAGGGTGCATTGGGAAGAACGCGGAGTAGCCAAGGCGGGTTGGGAAGTCTGCCTCAGGCTGGCTCAGCTCGATGGTAAAGGTCTTATCGTCGATGACGTTGAGGCCCTCAAGGGTTGGCACGCCTTCTGGGTCGTAGCCCTTGATGGATTCAAAGAAGCTCTCGCCGAGCAGCGAATTCGCAACGATGTAGTTCCATGCGTCAACAAAGTCGTTCGCCGTAACTGGAGTTCCGTCCTGCCACTTGATGCCGTCCTTCAGCGTGACTTTGTAGAGGGTGTCGCCCTCAAGGTCGATGGACTCTGCAAGGTCGTTATGGGTCTTACCCTCAGTGTCGTAGTAGACGAGGCCAGAGAAGATCTCGTCGATGATGCGACCGCCACCGACCTCATTCGTATTGCCCGGGATGAGCGGGTTCTGCGGCTCCGAGCCGTTTACCAACACATAGTTGTCGCCACCGGTCGACTCACTCTGACCGCTTGCGGCCTCGTCGTTGCCGGATCCACCACACGCAGCCAATCCGAGTGTGAGGGTTCCTACCGCCAAGATCGCTGCAGCTTTTACTGTACGCACAGCGCCTCCTTCAGATTGTTGTTAGCTAGCTTCAATTACCTTCACTCAAGTGGACTACATCACACCTGATGAGATGCATTCTATTCCACCACATAAGATTGCGACATTGGTAAATAATTCAGGTTTCTGACATGGTTCTACACTTTTGGGGGTGCTTACTGACAGCCTTTTCACAGTTCCTTCGCCCTTGAGCGCATAAAGGTATCTAGAGAGCGCCGTGTAGACTTTCGGTCGCCCACCGCAACGATTCCTAGGAAGGGAAATACACATGGCCGGAGGTCTCCTCGCCCTCTTTGACGACGTCGCCCTCATCGCCAGAACCGCAGCTTCTTCTGCAGACGATGTGGCTTCCCTCACGGCGAAAACGTCTGCCAAAGCCGCAGGTGTCGTCATCGACGACGCCGCCGTCACGCCCCAATACGTTTCCGGCGTCACCCCGGCGCGCGAGCTTCCAATGATCTGGAAGATCACGAAAGGTTCACTACGGAACAAGTTGCTCATCATTTTGCCAATCGCGTTAGCACTCAATGCGTTTGCTCCGTGGGCGCTCGTGCCAATTTTGATGATTGGTGGCGCGTATTTGTGCTTCGAGGGCGCCGAGAAGATCGTGCACAAACTAACCAGCGATACCAAGGTTGACGAAGATGCGGCCGTACACCGTACTGCTCATGACGAAGATGCACTCGTGAAAAGCGCAATTCGAACAGACCTCATCTTGAGCGCGGAGATCATGATCATCGCGCTCGACGAGGTCGCCGATCAATCTATTTGGATGGAAGCTGCCGTGCTCATTGCGGTGGGCATTTTTATCACCCTTGCGGTCTACGGTGCAGTGGCACTCCTGGTCAAGATCGATGACATTGGCCGCGCAATGATTCAGCGCGATCGTGCAGCGGGGCTGGGGCGCGCGATGGTGAAATCCATGCCCGCTGTGCTCTCAGCCATCGGCGTGATCGGCACCGTGGCGATGCTGTGGGTTGGTGGGCACCTCATCCTTCGTGGTCTGGACGAAGTTTTCGGACTGCATGTGATCCATGAGGTGATCGAACGCGCCGTGAACGCCGTGCATAACGGTGTCCTTGGTTGGTTCGTGGAGACTGGGATTTCTCTGACCGCGGGCCTGGTAGTTGGCCTGATCGTGGTCGGTGTGGTGTCCGCGATTCGGCGCGTCCGGTAAGGGGGAGGTTCCATGGCAGCGCGCTCGACCCGTACGTTGGTTCGCCCCATTGGCCTTATCTTCGTTGGGTCCCTGGGCAATCAGGTCTCCGCGTTGCTAGCTGCTTCCCTGTTCGTCGTCGCTAGTACCGTCAGCATTTCAACACTGCGCTTCTTGCTGGGCGCCGTTATTCTTCTCGTACTTTTTCGGCCGAACCCTGGTGAGATGTCGAAAGAGCAGTGGAAGCAGGCATTCATCTTCGGCGCGTCGATCGCGCTGATGAATCAGTTTTTGTACGCAGCTATCGCACGTATCCCCCTGGGTGCTGCAATCACTATCGATTTCTTGGGCCCGTGCTGCGTGACATTTTTTGGTATTCGGCAATGGTGGATTCGGCTGTGGGCGCTGGTTGCTCTCGCCGGGGTTGCATTGATTGCTGGGCCTTCGTCGGGGCTCAATCCCCTGGGAGTGGTGTTCGCGTTGTGCGGCGCCGCGTTCTGCGCGCTCTACACAATCTTCGCGGAAAAGGTGGGCAAGTCCTCGGGTGGAATGGGAGAGCTTGCAATCGCAATCACGATCGCAGCTCTGCTTACGTTGCCTTTTTCAATTCATGATGCAGTCAGGCTCGATGCGCATAGCTGGATGCTCCTGACGTTGGCGGGCTTCGTTGGCGTCGTCATCCCCTATATGGCGGACACGCTGGCTGCACGGTTTACATCGGCGCAGATTGTCGGCACGTTGTTCGCGATGGAGCCGGTGCTGGGCACGGTTCTCGGCGTGGTGTTTCGCGGTGACGTGCTCACTCCCCATCTGGTGTTAGGTATCTTGTGTGTCACGGTCGCGGGTGTTGTAATCGCATGGTTTGGCGCTGCTCCCCCACCGCCTGTTGAACAGGCCCCGCGGCGCTGGCCGCAGCAATGAGGTTGTGACTTTTTGGATGCAGATAGGAGTATGACGCTGTGGAACTCTCTCTCCCCGTGTACCCGCTTGCGCCATCGACGTGGGGCGCCGGCGAGGAGGTGACTGTCGTTGACGTCGTGCAGTCGCCTTTGTTTGCTGAATTCGGCGGCACGCGCCACACGTCATACGTGCCGGTAGTGCTCGAGCCAAACGCGGTCGAGGAGAGCTGGCGGGTGCGCAGGCTCGGCCATGGCATTGTCGGAGAAATTTCTCAGTTCGATAGGGCCCGCTATGTCGACCTGGAGCGGATCCACAAGTCTCAGCTCCTGCCGGTGACTTTAGCTGCGGTCAAGTTCGACGCCGAGCAAGGCAAATTCGCTGTTGATGTAATTCTGCCGCCGCCCCAGCTGGCGGTACCGCGCAACAACGCAGGTCTGCATAGCCTGGTACTGCCAAGTGGTGACATGGCTATCATCGATACGGAACGGGGCGAGTTCAGCGCAGAGCAGCTCGCAAGTCTCGCGCCGGGCCAGTGGTTTGTTGGACTACAAACCGCGGGTGACGCCGACGTCGTAGTGACGTTGGGTGAGCGCGTGCTCGGCTGCGTCTCGGCAGCTGACCTTGACGGTGTTCGTGCCATGCTTCTCGACGCCCCTTCGCCCGACAACGGATGTGTAGTCGCCCGCGCATTTTTCTTGGATGGCATGGCGGCCCTCGACATTGCTGATTATTCAGACGCAGCAGACCCGATGTGGCTGCACGTGCCTGACCTCACACACTCTGGCCCGGACGGTGGGAAACAATTTGAAACGGTTCAGTTCCCCGACGGCTCGTGGGCTGTCACCGTTGATCGTTCCCGTGCCGCAGTTCCTACCCGGCCGCGAACGAACACTCAGGGTGCTGAGCCTGCACCGCTGGTGGACATCGACGTCGTGGAGGACGAAGAGGCGTCGATACTTGCTGAGACAGCTACTGCTGAGCCCCCTAGCAGCGACGACGGCGATTACCTGACCGAGGTTCAAAAAGCACGGCGGCGCCGCAGCCAAGACGCAGGCCGGCACCGCAAGCCCTAAAGCGCGCTATGCTGTGGAGTGAAACCGAACCTATTTGCGAGGAGGAATCATGTCCAAGATTTTGCGCACTGACCACGGGCCGAACCCAGTTACGTTCGACATTGAGCAGGCAACGCTTGATAACGATGCATTTCGTGACACTCTGTGGACCGGAAAGCACCTTCAGCTGACGGTCATGAGCATCCCAGCAGGTGGCGAGATTGGCGCAGAGATTCACGACGATCACGACCAGTTCATTCGCGTCGAATCCGGCAAGCTGCGCGCGATGATCGGCCCATCCGAAGACAATCTGACTGTTGACAAGGTCATCGGCGACGATGACGCAGCGTTCGTTCCTGCTGGCCAGTGGCACAACTTCGTGAACGAGTCCGACGCCCCGGCGAAGGTGTACTCAATCTACGCCGCTCCAGAGCATAAGCCTGGCACTGTCCACGAGACGAAGGCCGACGCGGACGCAGACGAGCACGAACACTAGAACAGCCGAACGAGGCTGCTACGTCAGTACTCGAACACCCGCCTCTATCTGGCGGGTGATTCCGCGTGCGTCTAGAAGCTCGAGCAGCGGGATGGCAACGCGGCGGGTCGTTTCGAGCGCCTGGCGCGCGTCCGTCGTGCGGAAAGGCTGAGGCAAGTCCCGCAGCCTCGCGGTTGCAAGCGTGATCGCATCTGCGGCAACGACTACGCCGCCACCGAGTCGTAGAATCCTTCCGGCCCGCTCCGCTGCCGCAAGCTCTTTCGCCCCCAGGCCGAGCCGTTCGAGATCGCGCGCCTCGGGCGCCTTAAATGGATGGGCACGAAGCTGCGCCTCGAGTTTCTGGACCCCTGGCTCTGCCTCCCCAAGATTGACCTCGGCGGTGTTGCAGACGTACCCGTCGCGAGTGTTGAGTTTCGCAGCGGCGACAGCAAGCGGCAACAGCTTCGCGTCTGGCAGATGCAGAGCTTCCACGGCCGCGCCAGTAGCTAACCCAGCCGACAGTGGATGCGCCGCAAGGTGTGCTTGCAATGCCTGCAGCAACGTGTCTTTCCACTCCATTACCTGCTGCGCGCGGATCCAGTACCCGGCAAACGCCACGGTACCTTGCGGAGGCTTATCGCCGACCTCAAATCCAAGGCTTGCCAACAGTTCTGGCCGCACGGCCACCCGTCTGGCGATCTCCACGTTGATATCCGGCAGCTCCTCAAGCTGCGCCGAGCGCCTCCGCCCGTCGCCGCGCCGAGGAAGGGCGGGCGGGTCGACGTCGATAGCCTCTACCCCGCCGAGAATTTGCTGCGCACCGGAGCCTCGCAGCACCAACCGGTCCCCGATGCTCAGCACCAGGTCGTGCTCGAGGATGAGCCTGGCGTGCTTTGCACCGAACGGTCGCACTTTCGCGCTGACTCCTGCAGTACCGACGTGCACCACAACCTCCTGCGGCACGTCGTTCAGTGCAGCCCCGTGGGTATGGCGCACATCCACCACAGAGGTCGTGTGCCACTTCTCTGGCGTGCACAGCGCCGCGCCACGCGAAACTTCGTCGACGCTCACTCCGCGAAGGTTGAGCGCGACGCGCATCGTCGGCTTGGCTTCTTCAACTGCGGTGTCCTCCGACTGGATACCACGCACGGTGACTTCGCGTTGACCTGCAGCGGTCTGTAGCGTCAGCGTCTGCCCAGGTTGAATTGTTCCGTTGGTGAGCGTCCCCGTAACAACGGTGCCGGCGCCTTTGATGTGAAACGCCCTGTCGACCCACATCCGGATTCGCCCGGCAGGGTCCGCCGTCGGCTGTTGCCGCAGCATCGTCATAAGCGCGCTCCTGAGTTCTTCAACCCCCTCGCCCGTCTTGGCAGAAACTTCGACGACAGGCCAACGCTCCATACTGGTACCAGCGACATTCCGTCGAGTTTCTTCAGCCACAGCTTGTCGACGCCCAGCATCCGCCTTATCCACCCGTGTCATCGCGATAACACCGTGCTGGACGCCGAACGCGTCGATAGCGTCCCGATGGTCCAATGTTTGCTGCATCCAGCCCTCGTCCGCAGCGACGACAAACAAGACATCCGTGACTGGCCCAACACCCGCGAGCATGTTCGCGATGAAGCGCTCGTGCCCGGGGACGTCCACGAACGCGATGTCTTCGCCATCGACGTTGGTCCACACGAACCCGAGGTCGATCGTGAGCCCCCGGTCTTTCTCTTCCTCCCAGCGGTCCGGTTCCATTCCGGTAAGCGCTTTGACCAGGGTGGACTTTCCATGGTCGACGTGGCCAGCTGTCGCAACTACAAACACGTAACACTCAGTCCTTTCCTTGGGCCGCTCGAATCGCGGCTGCGATCTCGTGGTCGCGCTCGGGTGGCACGCAGCGCAGGTCAATCAACAACTCATTCTCGTGGACACGTCCGAGCACAACCGGGGTACCTGCCCGTAGCGGGGCTGCCAACGACTGATCAAGCGCAACAGCCCAACCGGGCAGTGGGAAGCCCGGCGCGCCGCCTCCTCCAACGCGGCCGTCGTGCGGAACCACACTGCCTCCAACCTCCGCTGCAATCGCTACTGCGCGGGCTTTGAGCTGGTCGGAGTTTGCGTGTAGGTAGTCGTGGACTGGTGTGCTGGCGATGTTCAGGCTTGCCTCCAGCGCCGCGAGGCGCAGCTTGTCGATGCGCACTGCGCGCGCCAGCGGGTGCCGCTTCAGCTTCGCAATGGCGTTCTTCGTTCCGACCATAACGCCCGCTTGTGGCCCACCAAGTAGTTTGTCGCCGGAAAACAGCACCACGTCCGCGCCATCGCGCAAAGCTGTGGTGGCATCTGGCTCGTCCGGCAGCAGTGGATCAGGGTGAAGCAGGCCCGAGCCGATGTCAGCGATCAGGGCGCAGCCGCGGGGCCGGACAAGCTCGCGAAGCTGCGCGATAGTGGTCTCCGCGGTAAACCCGTGCACCCTGTAGTTCGAGGGATGCACCTTCAGCACCGCTCCCGCGTTGTCGAGCGCCCGCTCATAGTCGAAAGGATGCGTACGGTTTGTCGCGCCGACTTCAACCAAAGACACTCGTGCGCTCTCAATGAGCTCAGGCAGGCGGAACCCCGCCCCAATCTCGATAAGTTCGCCGCGAGAGATAACGACGTCACGCCCCTCGGCGAACGTAGCCACGGCAAGGAGTAACGCCGCTGCGCCATTATTTACTACCAGCGCGTCCTCCGCCGCTGGACATGCAGCCAGGATTGCATCCGTGGCGGCCCTGCCTCTATCGCGGGAGCGAACGCCTGCTGCGAGGTCCATCTCTACATCCACATATTGCGCGGCATCCACCATCGCGTCTATTGCCTGCGGGGCAAGCGGTGCTCTGCCGATGTTGGTGTGCACAACCACGCCTGTTGCGTTGAGGACTGGCGTCAGGGACCCGGGGTGGCGTCGACAAGCGTGGAGAAACTCCGGGGTGACCTCTTCAGGGGTGATCTCGCCGTCGCGGGCGCGCTGCTGCAACTTCCCTGCGAGCGCCTTAAGCGCGTGTGGCGCCAACGCGGTGTGCTCCTGCGCTGCAAGCGTAAGCAGTGCGTCTGTGCGAGGGATTCGACGGCGAGGATCATTCATGTGCTTCCCCTTACAACAACACAACGTTTTGGCGGAGACGGACAGGAATCGAACCTGCCAGGCCGAGATGCTCGACCTCACCAGTTTTGAAGACTGGGGTGGCCACCAGGACACGTACGCCTCCGAAAAGCAACGCTACCATGTAGGTATGGCTGCTGATAATTCTAAGATTCGTTTGACCCAGTACGCATCCGGTGGCGGGTGTGCGTGCAAGATTCCACCCGGTGAGCTCGAAGAAGCCGTCCAGGGACTGGTTGGTTTCGCTGACCCGAACGTGATCGTTGGCCTCGACGACGGCGACGACGCCTCCGCGATTCACGTCCGCGACGACCTCGCCGTCATCTCCACAGCCGACTTCTTCACCCCGGTCTGCGATGACGCCTACACCTGGGGCAAGATCGCGGCCGTCAACGCGCTCTCAGACGTCTACGCGATGGGCGGCACCCCAATCACCGCCATCAACCTGCTCGCCTGGCCACGGGATGTCCTCCCCTCAGAGCTCATCCGCGACGTACTGCACGGTGGCATGGACGCCGCCACCGCAGCCGGCATCAGCGTGACCGGCGGGCACTCGATCACCGCACCCGAGCCGATCTACGGCATGGCTGCCACCGGCATCGTGGACCCGGCCAAGCTCATACGCAACGACGCCGCAGAGGCCGGCCTGCCCATCACCTTGACCAAGCCGATCGGCTCTGGCCTACTGAACAACCGCCACAAGGCAACCGGCGATGTCTTCCCGCAGGCCATCGAAGTAATGACCACGCTGAACAAGGAAGCCTCCGAAAAGGCAGTCGCCGCCGGTGTGAAAGCCGCTACCGACGTCACTGGTTTCGGCCTCCTCGGCCACTTGTTCAAGATGGCACGCGCCTCCGGAATCGACGCCGTCATCGACCACACGAAGGTCCCATTTATCGACGGCGCCCGTGAAACGCTCGAGGCCGGCTACATCCCTGGCGGCTCGAAGCGCAACCTCGACTGGGTACGCCCCAACATCGACTCTGATCTGGACGGCGACGAGCTGCTGCTCCTTGCGGACGCCCAGACTTCCGGCGGGCTGCTCGTCATCGGCGAGATCCCCGGCTACCCCGTCATCGGCGAAACTGTCGCAGGCACCGGCCGCGTTCAGGTGAAGTAGCCGAAATACCAAACTAGAAATACAACACTGCCCCTCCAACACGGTGTGCGAGAGGGGCAGTGTTGTGTGTTAGCTCCAGTCGCAGCTAGGCGGTAGTGATGCCGTCATCAACCTTGCCCGCTTCACGGCGCTTGCGCAGGCGCTCCCGCTGCGGTTCAACGACGTACTTCGGGTCCTCGGTGGACTGCTTACCGGCCTCGAGCACCGCGAAACGAGTCAGGCAGGAACCCGCCATCAACGCGACACCCGAAATACCTGCGAGCACTCGACTCTTTTTACTGAACAGCGCGCCAACGCCACCAACCGCGAGGCAAACCTCGGAAGCCTTGAAAAGCTTGCCTGCCTTGCCCGTGGAAAACGCTTCCTTAGAGACATCGTCCAGTTGGCTCGTCATGTAGGACGTCGCTGCGACATCGGCGGCTGCGCCCACGACACCGAGTGCTCGCGGCACAGCGGCATTCTCCGTCGAAGTGGTGAGCAAGCCCATGCCGCCCGTCGCTGCGGTCGCAGATGATACGAACACGAACGGTAGGTTCTTGCCCGCCTCCTGCCATGCAGGCACCGACGTGTTGCCGATCAGCACCGCGGTGTACGCCGCGAGCGGCGAGGCAAGCACACCGCCAGCAATACCAGCCGGGGTCGCTGCGAACTCAATAAACGAGCGCAGCGGGCTTGGCAGCGGCAGCTTCTTGCCAGTCAGCTCGTCGAGTTCCGGAAGCATAGCAAGCCCCTGCAACGAGGAGAACGAGCCCAGCAACCAAGAGCCGACACTCATCGGCGACGACAGCTTGAACACGCGGAACATGTTCAGCAAACGCTCCGGGCGACCAAGGTCAAGCACCAGGCAACCGGAGCCCACCGCGGCGGCAGCCATCGAACTAATCCGCATGTTGCGACGCAGCTCCTTGTTGCCTGTCGCGTCAGCTCCTACGGCCAACAAGGAGGAGCCTCCGGCGAGGCCGCCGAGGAAGAAGTAGACACCAATCGGCCACTCCCACGGAGGGAACTTCACAATCGGCTTACCGTAGTAGGAGTCAAAGTGCTCAAAGCTTGCCTCCGGCACCATTAGCTCCTCGCCACGACGCTTCTTCGGGCCCCGTGGGCGCTCGCCTTCCGCTTGATCACGTCGCCGCGGACGACGCGGCTCCTGCGGTGGACGGTAGCTATCAAACTCAGCCATTTACTTCCTACCTCCGATCAGGACCGCGGCTGCAATAGTGCCAACCATTCCGGCTGCGGCAATGACGCCGCGCTTCGCCAGCTCCGGCAAGTTCGCCGTTGGAACCACTGGGTCTGGCGGAAGCCCGTAGACCTCTGGCGCATCCAGCAGCAGGAAGATTGAGCCTGTACCGCCTACACCGTCGTTCTGGTTTGCGCCATACAGGCGAGCTTCCGTCATGCCCTGCGCGTGCAGTTCCTTCACGCGCGCCTTCGCAAGCGCGAGCATCTCGTCGTACGTGCCGTACTTGATCGACGTCGTCGGGCAGGTTTTGGCACATGCTGGCTGCTCGCCGACCTGAAGGCGGTCGAAGCACATGGTGCACTTCTGGGCCACCCCGATGTTCTTAATCGGCGCGCTCTCACCAGGTGTGAAGTCCTCGCCCTTGCCGGAACGCTCGTTGCGCTTGCGAACGCCACCATCGCTACGACGCTCAATGACGCCGAACGGGCAGCCAGCAACGCAGGTACCGCAGCCATTGCAGACGTCATCCTGTACGACGACGGTGCCGTGCTCGGTGCGGAACAACGCACCCGTCGGGCACACGTCCAAGCAACCAGCGTTCGTGCAGTGCTTGCACACGTCGGAGGACATCAGCCAGCGGAAATCCGGTGTATCCGGCAATACCGCGCGGGTGGAAGCCTCTTCGGCAGGCTTGACGCTCGGCATTCCAAGCCCGACGAGCTTTGCACCCTCTTCACGAGCCTGCAGAATCCGGTCCTCGCCTTGCTCAATGAACGCCACGTGGCGCCACGTGTCCGCGTTCAGCGAACCGGTGTTGTCGTAGGAGTTACCAGACAACTTGTAGCCGTCCTGCGGGTTTCGGTTCCATTCTTTACATGCAACCTCACACGCCTTGCAGCCAATACAAATCGACGTATCCGTGAAGAAAGCCTTACGAGCTTCCTTCTCGTACCCGATGTTGGCTGGGGATTCGGTGATCTGATTCTTCGTTTTCATCGTCAAAACCTATCCTTCCCCGTTCGCCATATTCTTCTTCGTCGAGTCGTACTTCGCCGCCTCTGTGTCACCGAGCTGCTCACCAACGATGACGTCTTTCGACTCGTCGGTCAGCTTGGTACCGGTGTCCTCCGTCAGGCGCGCACGGCGCTGGTACTCACGCACCAGCTTCATGCGGTCCTCGCCGCGCGGGCGTCGGCCCGGCCGGATATCAACCGCGGAAACCTTCGACGCCTGGATGTTGACGTTCGGGTCCAGCATGATGCCCAAAAGGTCGTTCGGTCCATCGCCTTCGACCTCGGCGTAAGAACCTGCGCCGAAGTGGTACGGCATACCAATCTGCTGGAACTCGTGACCGTCAATGACCAGAGTCTTCATGCGCTCCGTGACCAGCACTCGCGCCTCGATGGCGTTGCGCGGCGAGATGATCGTCGCCCAGTCACCATTCTTGAGACCGACCGCTTCGGCCAGCTTATGCGAGACCTCACAGAACAGCTCCGGCTGCAACTCCGCCAAGAACGGCAAGCTTCTCGTCATCGAACCAGAGGTGTACGCCTCCGTCAGACGGTAAGTGTTCAGCATGTACGGGTACACGCCAACACCCGGCTCGCCAAAGTTCGGCGCCGAGAGGTTGTCCTCCCCACGCATCACAATTCGCGACGGCGACTGCTGCTGCTTGTACAGCGGGTTCGCAAACGGGGACTCCTGTGGTTCGTAGTGCGTCGGCATCGGGCCGTCAACCATTCCGGTTGGCGCGAACAGCCAGGCCTTGCCGTCCGCCTGCATGATGAACGCATCGTCGCCTGCAAGCGCTGCAGGACCGACCGCGTCGCGCTCTGGCTTAAACCCAGGTGCGCGGTTGACCGGGAAGTCCACAACATCGTCGGACTCCCACAGCTCCTTGTCCTCGTTCCACCAGACCAGCTTCTTGCGCTCCGACCATGGCTTGCCGTCCGGATCCGCAGAAGCACGGTTGTAGAGCACGCGACGGTTCATTGGCCATGCCCAGCCCCACTCCAACGCCATCGCGTTCTGCTCCTGGCCTGGGCGCTTGTTCGCCGAACGGTTGACGTCGTCAGCGTACACACCACAGTAAATCCAGCAACCAGAGGAGGTTGAGCCGTCAGCCTTGAGATCCGCAAACTTGTCTACAAGCTGTCCCTTGCGAGGACCGTCGAGGTAGTAGCCGTTGATCTCCTTCAGCACCGACTCCGGCAGAATCTCACCGTGCTCATCGCACTCGTAGTCCCAGGTGATCTTCTGCAACGGCACGTCGCGCGGGTCGGTCGAGTCCTTGACTCGCTCCTTCAAGCGAAGTCCCAAGTCGTAGAAGAACTCGAGGTCACTCTCGGCATCGCCCGGCGCATCCTTGGCCTTGTAGCGCCACTGCAGCACGCGCGAGGTCTGGGTAAACGTACCTGCCTTCTCAACGTGGTTCGCAGCTGGGAAGAGGAACACCTCAGTGTCGATCTCCTCCGGCGAAATCTCACCGGACTGCACCTCTGGAGAGTCCTTCCAGAACGTTGCCGTTTCGATTTCAGAGAAATCACGTACGACGAGCCACTTCAGCTTGGTCAGCGCCATGCGCTGAATGCGACCGTTCGACTGCGCAACCGCAGGGTTCTGGCCGAAGACGAAGTAGCCGTCGACAAGCCCCTGGTTCATCAGCTGCAGCGTGTGGTACGTCGAGTGCGCACCAGTCAACCTTGGCATGAGGTCCATGCCCCAGTTGTTCTCCTCGGTTGCGGCGTCACCCCAGTAGGCCTTCATCAACGACACAGCGAAGGTGTCGCCGGTCTGCCAGAAGCCCTTCTGATCACGCTTCGACACTGCTGCCAAGTACTCGTCCCACGTCTGGTGCGTGGACTGCGGCATCGGCAGGTAGCCAGGCAGGATGTGGAACAGCGTCGGCACGTCCGTGGAGCCCTGAATCGATGCGTGGCCACGCAGCGCCATGATGCCCGAACCCGGACGGCCGATGTTGCCCATCAGCGTCTGCAGGATCGCACACGTACGGATGAACTGTGCGCCCAACGTGTGCTGAGTCCAGCCAAGCGCGTACGCGAAGCAGGTGGTGCGATCGCGGCCAGAGTTCTCCGCAATCGAGTTCGCGAGGAAGTAGAAGTCCTCCTCGGAAATACCACACGACTCAGCAACAACCTGCGGGGTGTAGCGAGAGTAGTGGCGCTTCAAAATCTGGAAGACTGTTCGCGGATCCTGAAGGGTTTCATCCTTCTCAACGTCCCACGAAGTCTGCGCATCCCACTTCTTACGCGTCTGCCACGAATCGTTGGAGTAGCCACCCGTTTCAGGGTCGTATCCAGAGAACAGACCCTCAAGGTCCTCCGTATCCTGGAAGTCTTCACTGATCAACGTCGAAGCGTTGGTGAATGCCTTGACGTACTCCTCGAAGTACAGGTTGTTTTCCAGCACGTAGTTGATGACAGCACCCAACAGAATAATGTCGGTACCACCACGAATCGGGATGTGCTTATGCGCCATCGCCGACGTACGCGTGAATCGAGGGTCAACGTGGATGATTCGTGCACCACGCGCCTTCGCCTCCATGACCCACTGGAACCCAACTGGGTGCGCTTCGGCCATGTTTGACCCTTGGATGACAATGCAGTCCGCATTCGCCATGTCCTGCAGTGGCTGGGTCGCTCCACCGCGTCCAAACGAGGATCCCAAACTGGGAACCGTGGAAGAGTGTCATATACGAGCTTGGTTTTCTACCTGCACCGCGCCCGCTGCAGTCCACAGCTTCTTGATCAGGTAGTTTTCCTCGTTATCCATCGCGGCGCCGCCCAGGCCTGCGATGCCCATGGTTCGACGCACAGGGCGCCCCTTGTCGTCGAAGTCCTGCCAGCCGTTTTCACGGGCTTCGAGGAACCTGTCGACGACCATTTCCATGGCGGTTTCGCGGTCAAGCTTGACCCATTCCTTGGAGCGCGGTGCTCGGTACAGAATGTCGGTCACGCGGTTTTCCGCGTTGACGAGCTGCTCGGAAGCTGCACCCTTCGGGCACAGGCGTCCGCGTGAGTGCGGAGAATCCGGGTCGCCTTCAATTTGAATGACCTTATTGTCTTTTACATATACGCGCTGGCCACAGCCAACAGCGCAGTACGGACACACGCTCTTGACAACGCGGTCCGCTTCTACAATGCGGCCTTCCATTTCTTGGCTGCGCGCAGATTCGGTGTTTTCGCCTCGGGCGAAGGCGTCACCACCGCGTATCTGGCGCACAACCGGCCAATTTAAGGGACTAAAACGAGACATACCGGCAAGGATAGCCCATTTTGCGAAGGTTCCCCATCGACATACCCCCAGGTCATTGATTAGGATACCCTTACTTTTGATGCATTTTTGCCTCGCAGGCGTAAAATAGCGCCGTAACATCAGTTTTCAACTACACCTTCAAAGGAGCTTGACTATGGACAAGAAATTGCAAGATGCAATGAACGAGCAGGTCACTGCGGAATACGAGGCGGCATTACTGTACCGCCAGCTCGCATACACGATGGAGGCACAGTCCTTCCCAGGCTTCGCGTCCTGGTTCGCTGAGCAGGCCCACGAGGAGTGCGACCACGCAGAGAAGTTCGCAACCCACCTGATCGACCGCGGCCACGACGTCACCCTGCACACAGTCGCCCTCGACGCACCTTCGATCGATTCCCCACTGGCGGCGTTCCAGGCGGCGCTTGAGCACGAGCGCAAGGTCTCCGCGATGATTCGAAACATCGCTGGCATCGCCGATGAGGTCAAGGACTTCGATTCCCGCTCCCTCATCACGTGGTTCCTCGACGAGCAGATCAGCGAAGAGGCAACGGTTTCCGAGATTGTTGACCAGCTGACACTTGTCGGCAATGATGGTTCTGGACTGCTGCGCCTGGACTCGGGTCTTGGTCAGCGCAACGATTCTTCGAACTAACCCAATATTCGCCCAATAATTATCGACGTCCACTTCCCCACAGCCTGCTGCGGTGAAAGGGGACGTCGAATATTTTGCCTCACGACGTTTCATCCCAGGAGCCCCATGCCTTTGCCGCCTTTGACCCGAATTATCGCCTGTGCCACTACTCTTGCTCTTGCTGCGACCGGTCTTTCGATTCCTGTCGCACACGCACAAGCGAACTCGATTTTGCCTGCCTGGCCTACGATCCGGCCGAATGGCCCTGAAGATCTTCCGACGAAGCCAAAGCAAAAACCGATGAAGATGCCAGATGGCACCGTCGTCCAAATCATGGGTGATGTGCTCGGCCCGTGGGCTGCACATGTCGGCATTGGGGCCGGCGACTTGGGCGCCATGACACCGCTCAACGGTGACGAATTCGCGATGATCTTCGGCGACTCATTCCGCGGCAAAAAGTTTGGGGAAGGCGACTGGATCAGCCCCATTGGCGTGGTTGCGCGAATGAATAACGGACAGATCGAAATCCTTCGCCCGCTCAAGGGGCACCGTGACGCATACGGCCTGATCAACTACTACCGCGAGGAAGGCGACAAGCTAACGCTCATCCCGTCGGATGTGATCAACATCAACGGCACGCTCTACATGCAAGGCATGTGGAACCGCGGCATCGGCAATGTGCTCGAGACACAGACATGGAAGTCCACCGATGAAGGGAAAACGTGGAAGAGCATTGGGCGCACTCCCAACCATTACCTCAATGGACTTGGCCAGCTCATTTCCTGGGAAAAGGGCCCGGACGGCTACATCTATGCAGTGATGTCGGGCTTCCAGCGCAAACACGACGTGTACCTGGCTCGCTTTACCGAGGACCAGATCGGCGACCAGCCAAGTTGGGAACTGTTTAATCCGAACACCGGCGAGTGGGGCAACGAAGCTGGCGCGATCCTGCACGGTAACAAGATCAAGGCCGGCGAGATGAACCTGCGCTTCATCGACAACCACTGGGTGTTCGTGATGTTCAACGAGGCCACGCTCGCCGTCGAGGTCCGCATTTCGGATACGCTGCCACAAAGCTGGAACGACGTGCCTGTCGCGACAATCGCCAAGAATGGCTACTGGGACTTTCAGCAGACGCCGATGAATTTCTCCCAACCTTACGGTGGGTACATCGTACCGGGTTCCACGATCGCGAACCTCGACGTCGTCATTTCGCAGTGGAACACGAACACCAACGAGCGCTACATGTCGACGCAGTTCAACGTCAAGGGCCTGGACACGTTCTTCGGTATTGACCCTGAATCGATGCGCCCGCACGACCAAAACGATGTCGACGTCAACGTCACACCAAACCCACCGCAGACCGACGACATGGACGCCGAAGATAACCTGATGTCCTCGGAGGGCAGTTCTAAGACGAAGGCGGCACTCATCACGGTTGGTGTGCTCGCCGGGCTGGGCTTAATCGCTGCGGTGGCGTGGCCTACTATCCGTCAGTATCTACCACCGCAGCTGCAGCAACTCGTGGGCTAGCGCAGCTCGTCCCTCACGTAATCCTCGACGTTTTCCATGAATGCCTTCGGCGGGGCAAAGAAGTTGCACCCGGTGAGTGCCGTGGAAAAGTCGAGGATTCTGTCGTAGTTGCCAACTGGCTCGCCGATGAACATGCGTCGCAGCATCCGCTCGGTGATGGCGACGTCTTTTGCGTAGCTCATAAAGAATGTGCCCTGCTGGCCGGCTGCGTCACCGAAGGTGAGGTTGTTGCGGACGATCTCCAACGATTCGCCGTCTTCATCTTCGATCGAGTTCACAGCGACGTGGCTGTTGGCCGGTTTCGCGTCGTCGTCGAACTCGATGTCTTCGTGCTTCGTTCGGCCGATGACGCGCTCCTGCTCCTCGACGGGCAAATCGTCCCAGGCTTTCAGATCGTGGACGTACTTTTGCAGCACGATGTGGCTGCCACCCGCCCACTTTCCTTCGCGGATAATCGCCGTTGCGATGCCGTCTTGGCCACGCGGGGACTCGGTGCCGTCGACAAACCCGAGTGGGTCGCGGAAGTCCTGGTACTGGAAGGCGTGCGTCTCATCGAAGTCTTCGATGGCGTCGCCGAGCTGTTTCGTGATGCGGCGCGCAAGTTCGAAGGCGACGTCGTATTCGTCGGCACGAATGTGGAAGAACAGGTCGCCCGGTGTCGACGGCGCGTGGTGCTTCTCTCCTTGCAGTTCAACGAACTCGTGGAGGCCTTCGGGCTTTTCCACGGTGAAGAGGCGATCCCACATCTTGGCACCGATGCCGAGCACTGCGCTCAAGTGAGCCTCGGGCCAGCGGAAGCCGACGCCGTTGACGAGCCCCGCGAGGCCACCGATGATGTCTACTACGTCGCGCTCGTGCCCTTGTGCGATGGTGAGCGTCAAAAAGATTGCGTCTTTTGACTGCGGGAGGATGACGTTCTGGGAGACTTCTGTCGAATGTATATCGCTCATAGGTGCCATCATATGCCCTATGCTCTTTCGCCACTGGCGACCACCCGGTAGAGTCAGTGCGATGGAGACTCCCCGCAGCACAGGGCCCTGGGCGGCGTTGTGGTCGATGATGGTCGGGTTTTTCGTGATTCTGGTGGACTCGACGATCGTTGCCGTCGCTATTCCTGCGATTTCCACCGCGTTTAACGCCACCTACAGCCAGATTATCTGGGTGAACAGTTCGTACTTGCTGGCGTACGCGGTGCCGCTGCTGATTACGGGGCGGCTCGGAGACAGGATCGGACCGCGGACCGTGTACCTGTGTGGCTTGAGCCTGTTCACGGTCGCCTCGCTGGCGTGCGGCTTGGCAACCTCGATCGAGGCTCTGATTCTTGCCCGGGCTGTGCAGGGCTTTGGCGGTGCCCTAGTGACACCGCAGACGATGTCGGTGATGCTGCGCACGTTCGCACCGCAGCAGCGGGGTGGCGCCATGGGCGTCTGGGGCGCAACGGCAGGGGTAGCGACAATCGTTGGGCCGCTGCTCGGCGGTCTCCTCGTGGACGCCTGGGGCTGGGCGTGGATCTTCATCATCAACGTCCCGGTGGGCATTGTTGGCATCGCATTGGCGTGGGTCTTCGTGCCGAAGCTCGAGCAGAATGCACGGACGTTTGACTGGGTTGGCGTCGCTCTGTCGGCTTCGGGCATGTTCTGCCTGGTGTTCGGCATCCAGGAAGGACAGAAATTTTCCTGGAGCTTCCCCATCGTTGCGCTCATTTGCGCCGGCGCCGTGTTGCTGTCGCTCTTCGTATGGTGGCAAACAAAAACCACCCGGGATCCATTGGTGCCGTTGGAGCTGTTTTCTGACCGAAACTTTTCCCTCGCCTGCGTAGCAATTTCTACGGTTGGGTTTGCAATCTCCACCTACGTCATTCCGTGGATGATCTACGTGCAAAACGTGCAACACTACTCGCCAACCCAAGCAGCGTTGCTCCTGCTTCCCGCGGGATTGATTTCTGGATGCTTCTCGCCTTGGGTCGGCAAGCTCACCAACACCCATCAGCCCAAGCCGTTCGCGATCGCAGGGCTCTCGCTCGTCGCGGTCGCGATTGGTGCCGCGGCCTTCATTACCGACCCGAGTGTCTCCCCAATGTGGTTACTCGTGGTCTCCGTGATCAACGGGTTTGGCAACTCAATGGTGTGGGGGCCATTGTCCATGATCGCGACGCGAAACCTCGATCCGCGCCTGGCCGGGGCGGGTTCCAGCGTGTATAACACCGTGCGCCAACTTGGCGCGGTCATTGGCTCAGCAGGGATCGCGGCGATGATGTCACAGCAGATTGCGCACCAACTCGGTCCAACAGCCGCTCACTTTTCAGGTGGAGGGGGCGCCCAGGCACTCCCCGACGTGCTTCACCAACCATTCGCGCAGGCGATGTCCACGTCTATGCTTCTGCCGTTGAGCCTCGTCATCGTTGGTGTACTGGTTTCCACCAGATTTGTGCGCACCCAGTCTTGGAACGATTAATCTTCCAGGGAAATCATGTACACAGGTGGCTCAATCTTGAAGTAGCCGAGGTGCTCCCAGAAAGCACGCCCTGCGTCATTTCCTTCCGCCACCATCAGGTGCACTGCGGGGGCCTTGCGCTCGCGCAGCCAGTCCACGCAGCCGTCGGAAAGCAGGCGCCCAACGCCGCCTCCCCGTGCGTTAGGACGCACACCGGTCATGTGGATCCACCCGCGGTGGCCGTCGAAACCTACGATGGTCGCGCCGTCGACGACACCTTGGGGGGACTCCGCTACGAGTACTGTGCTGCCGGGGCTTTCCATCGCAAGATCGAAGTCAGTCGGCGGGTCGTTCCATTCCTGGGTAATGCCAGATTCGTCCCAAACATCCACGACCGCCTGGCGGTCCTCGGGGCGGGCTTCACGCAATGTGTACATAACAGGTAAGAATAAACGCTGAAAGGTAGAGCATGAAATGCGACGCAAACCCCGCACCCAAAAGAAATCCATTACGGGAACATTCCCCGTAGACACCGGCAGAGCGACCATCATCGCCGACAAACTTCGCGACGGCGGCTACACCCTCGAACTCAACCGCGTCCCCAGCTCCTACGTTGTACTCGGTGCGCCGGAGGTGCTGACGTTCGACTACATGCAGTGGATCACGGGATTCATCCGCCCCGGCGACACCGTGCCCTCGGATTTCCGCGCAGTCCACCTCGGCGGGGCCGCGTGCACGCTGCCTGCATACTTCGCACACCGTTACCCCCAAAGCCACCAGACGGCAGTGGAGATCGACCGGGAACTCGCACAACTCGTACGCTGGGCATTTCAGGAGAACCTCGAGCCGGTCACAATCCGCTGCGCCGAAGCACGTGCTTTCACTCATGCCTGCCAACCACGCAGCCTTGACCTCATCGTTCGCGACGTTTTCAGCGGCCCCTCCACCCCTCGCCCGCTGACCACCGTCGAGTTTTTCCGCGCGTGCACCGTGGCACTGCGCCCGGGAGGCATCTACATCGCGAACATCGGCGATAGGCAGCAGCTTCCCAACACCCGAGCCGAAATAGCCGGGCTCCTCGAGGTCTTCCCCCACACCGCGGTTGTCGCACCACCAGCGATGCTCGACGGCCACGAGTACGGCAACGTCATCGTCGCCGCGAGCAACGCACCCTTACTTTTCGACGCCACCTCCGACCCCACCGTGGCCGTGAAAGACGGTACGGCCCTGCTCACGGGCGTTTCCACTGACAGCCTTGCCCGGCGCGACTAGGCTAACTGCTGCGCTTCCGGCACCCAAAGCTTGCGGGCACCGCGGAACGTTGCGCTCACTCCGAGCAGCACCAACAATGTGAACACCGGCACAGAAACAAAACCGTAGCCGTAGGAGCCGAAGTAGTCTTTCACCCACCCCCAGACAGCCGCACCAATTGAAAGCCCAATTGGGTAGGCCATCCCCAGCGTGCCCCAAATCTTCGAGAACTCTTTCTGACCAAACGAGTGCTCTGCGATCAGTGGTGGGGCGACGGTGCCGCTTGCAGTACCGAGGAAGATGAAGATCACGAAGAACACGTACGGCAGGAGCGTGGTCATGTATGCCCACGCCGCGGTCGCGCCGGCCGCAATCAGCAGCACGATCCACAGGGCTCGCTCCAGGCCGACTTTGTCGATGAACCAGCCAAGAAACGGTTTGAACACGATCAGACAAATCGTTGCCGTGATAATGATTGTTGAAATTTCCTCTGGGCGAAGCTCCACACCCCACGGCTTGCCAGAAAGATAGTTCACGAAGTGTTGCGTCATCCCGTAGATCGCGCCCAACAACAGCAATGAGGCCGCCAGTACGTAGAACCAGATGCTGCCAAAAGCCTCCCGCTGCGTCATTCCCGGCTCGTTACCAGTTTTCGTGGTCACTTCATCTGCCGGTGCCACCTCCGCACCGTACGGGCGTAGGCCGAGATCCTCAGGATTGCTGCGGAGCAAGAACAACGCCGGTCCCGTTGTCAGCACAACCATTGCGACGGCCATAATCACCATCGAGGTCCGCCATCCAACGGTCCTCAGCAGGATCGGCACTACTACGCCGAGGATCACACCGCCCACTCCTGTTCCCGCCAGGACGATGCCCAACACGGTTCCTCGTTTAGCCACAAACCAGCGATTGATAACGACGATCGGGACGTACTGCAGCGAAAGCCCCACGCCGATACCAATGACGATTCCGGCTGCATAAAACCACCACAGAGATTGTGCGGCGGAAAAGACAACCAAGCCACCCGCAGCAATGAGACCACCAAGGACCAACAAGCCAGGCGCCTTGATTCGGTCAATGAGCATGCCAGCCACCGGCATTGACGCCGCGGAAGCGAAGCCATACAAAGTGAAATAAATCATGAACGCACCTGCACGGGTCCCAGGAAAGTCCCCGAGCACCGCCGGTGTAAAGAAACTCAGACCAGTCAGCGTTATTGAAAACGCCACCTCTACCAGCAAGGCACCGATAATGACCATCTGGTGACGTGCCGGGATTTTCCCAGCGGATTGAATATGCCCTTCAGTCGCAGCCATGTCCGCTACTCCCTCGCAGTCAAAAGAGAATTTGAATGGACTTAGTGTACGTCCGCCTCCGACACAATTGGCGTTTTTGGGTTCTGTGACAGAGGGCTGGCAGAGGGCTAAGGTAACAACTCTGTTACTTCCGGGAGAAAGGGCTGATCTTTGAACCATTTTCGCGCCATGTTCACGATGGCACCCGCACGCCGGGACCATATCCCTGCCTTCCGCACAGCCGCCGGAGTAGCCATCCCACTCCTACTCCTGCTCTGGATCGGCCGCTTCGACCTTGCCATCTACGCCAACTTCGGCGCGTTTACGGGTGTTTATGGACGCCATGAAACCCGACAGGATAGGGCACGCCACCAGCTCCTTGCAGGTACCGCCATCGTGGTCGCGATCGCAATCGGCGCGACAATGTCTTGGACCCACGCAAACCAGTGGCTCATTATGATGATCTCCGCCATCGCGTCCTCCGTGTGGGCGACCATCGCGCTGTGGTCAGGCACACGCCCAACCGGGTCCGTATTCGTACTCTTCGCAATCGCCGCGGTAGGTTCCCTCGCCCACCCCGCACACCCGCTGATCGCGACAATGGTAGCTGCGGCGACTGCGGGACTGTGTTTTGCACTCGGGAAGGTATCGCACCTCATTGGCGAAGGCCCCAACGTGCGAGAACCACGAGGGGAAGAAGTGGGCGTCGATAAGCAGGCGCTGAAGCGAGAGGCAACGCGATTCTTCCTCGCTCCCCTGCTCGCTGGAACGATCGGCATCATCTCTGTCGCCCTCATCGATCCGCTTTCGCACTTTTACTGGGCGATGGTCGCCGCAGTAGTTCCGTTGGTCAACAACCGATACCGCGTACAGTATTTCCGGGCACTGCAACGCATGCTCGGCACCCTTTCCGGCATTCTCGTCGCCGGGTTCCTCCTGTCGCACCACATGCAGGAATGGCAGTTCGTCGTATGGATCATCATCCTGCAGTTCTTGACCGAAACCTATGTCACCCGCAACTACACGCTGGCAGCGAGCTTCATCACCCCGACCGCCCTGCTGATGATCCAAGCCGTCGAACCTGCCCCCGTCGCGCCAATGCTCCTTGCGCGCAGTGCGGAAACCATCCTCGGTGCTGCCTCAGCGCTCGTAATTATCGCCATCGGATACACGAAAACGAACCCGCACCTGGTGCGACAACGCTTCAACGTTGCTGCGCCGAAGTCTCAAGCTCCTAAGGCTCGAACCGATACTCTGACCCAAACCGCGGCTGATACAGCGCCGCATACTCCGCATCTACAACCCTGAAGTGTGGCGATGTCACCTCTGCAAGCGTCTGGATGTAGTCGCCTACCATTGCTTTCGGCAAACGCAGGCCCATTGTCAGATGAGGAATCCACCGAGCGCCACGGCCGTCGGGGTTGAGCTCGCTGAGCTCCCTTGCTGCCCGCTCAAGCTCGTCAGGTCCCTGCAGCAGCCACGCCACCGTCTGCTTCGACTTCGTCCCAAACACCACCGTCCCTACCCGGTCCAGACGCGCGGGGAGGCACCGTGGTAGGAGCTCCCCAGCCCGAGAGATCACTGTTCGCGACATCTCAGGGGCAAACGTCACTGACACGTGCGGGCGCTGCTGTTGAACGGGAAACCCGCGCTGCGCTAGCGCCTCATAAATCTTGCGAATCTCCTGCTCCTGGGATTCAGGCAAGCGCAGCAAAATATTCTCTGGAGACATGGCTCACTCGTTACGGGTTCCTCTATATGGGGTCAGCAGTTGCTGTGCCGTCGGACGCAGCTCGTCAGCGGACTCGTTGATGTCTCTCAGGTCCACGATAACGTCGTGGCTACCGAACGCCTTGCGGACGCGCTCAAGGGCTTCGGGAATGCTTAACCCGTCGGCGGCAGAGCCCAGAATCACGTCTTGCAAGGCGTCGCCTCGGTCCCAATCCTCGTAGTCATCGAATCCTTTTACTGTGCCGGTGAGCACTTTGCCGTTGTTGAACTTGAGTGCTACAACACCGTGTTCGACCCGCCACATCCACGCTTTTCCTGGGCAGGGCTCGCTGGTTTTCGCGTCGTAACGTGGCGTCGGAATCATCTCGAGGCCCATGTAGCGGTAGCGGCCTTCAATGTCGTTGCTAACCATCCTGTTCAAGCACCTCCGCCCTGAAGTTTGTGTCGGTTATGCCCAAACGTACCAAACCCCTAGGAAGTTCGCCCATTTGTTCGAATACTGGACGTTCATGTCCGTCTGGGTTGATAGGGTGATGACAACTCAGGAAAGGAGGGGCCATGACCAGCGAAATCACCCAATGCGTCAACGACATTTCCGCAGCGCTACGCACGTTAAGCAAGCTTTTCGAGGACCCCTCCACTCTCGCATTCGACGACATCCGACACGACATTGAGCGCCTCGAGGAGCAGTTTAAAAAGAAAGCAACTATCGACGCCGCCTTCGCCTTCATCGCCGAACGCGAAAAGGCGGGTCGCATTGTCGGCGCCAACTACCCCAACGCATACCTCCAACAATGCCTCGACTTATCAAAGGGCGAGGCCTACAACCGCCTCGAACGTGGCCGGCTCCTCTTCGGCCCACCACCAGAGCCCGCTGCTCATCCAGAGAGTGGAGAAGGCACCGAAGACCTTTTCTCCCGTACCCATGAAGTGGAGCAACAGCAGGCAACTGCCAGAAAGACGTCTCCCCAGGTCAGTGCGGAGAAACAGAACATCATCCGGTGTGAGCTCGATAGGCTGCTCAAAGCGGGCGCAGGCGAGCGCACCCGCATCTACTCCGCCGCTATGACCGAAGGCTTGCGACGAAACCCGGAAGACCTCCGCCAGTTCGTCCGTCACACCGTCGCCGAAGAAAATCGGAAGCACGCCCCACGATCCAACCCCAATGCAGGCCACGAGAACCGCGGTCTATCCTTTGGCCGTCGGAAAGCAGACGGGACCGTAGATATCTACATCAATGCCACGGCCGGTGCTGCGGCGCTGATCAAGGCACATACGGACAAAGGCCTCGCGCCGAACTCCAACCTGCCCGCAGCACTACACGGCGAAGCGGACACCCGCACCCCACAGCAACGTCGCTTTGACCAGTTCTTCGCCATTTTCCAGCAGCATGAGCAATCGCACCAGAAGATGAGCGGTGGCGCTGCCTCGGTGGTCATTTCACTTACCCTCGACGATCTCGCCGACGGCGACGCCTCCATGCTGTACGACACCAACACCGGCATCGAAGTCGACTGCTTCGACCTTGTCCGGCTCGGCATGGACGGAACTACAGACTTCCTCCTCCAAGTGGACGGTGTCACCTCAGTACCGCTGTGGATGGGCAGAACCACCCGGCTCGCCTCGGTCGAGCAGCGCATCGCGATGTTTGCCATCCAAGGGGTGTGTTCCTGGCTCGGGTGCACAACCCCAATGACAGAGTGTGAGGCGCACCATATCCTCGCCTGGATAAAGGGAGGAAGCACCGATATCGAGAACCTCACTGGCCTCTGTCGCGAACACCACAGATGCAACAACGACAACAGAGACGGATCCTTCAACAAGGGCTACATGGATTTCGACCCACAAACCGGCAAGGCTGGGCACCGAAAGCACCCGTTTGCCCCGATGAAGTTCAACCAATCGGTGCCTGCGAAACACTCCGCAGTGAGCAGGATTTACGCTGCAAGGGGCCGCTGCGACTGCACACGCGACGGAAAACTGGACCCCGCACTCTATCCGCCGGGCCTCTCACCACCCGACGCCGCGTTTTTGCCAAAAGGCGCCTAAGGTCGAAGACATGCGTATCTTCACCGTCGGCCATTCCAACCTCGAGTTTGACGAATTCGTAAGCATGCTCGAGGCCTCCGGCGTGCGTGCGATCGTGGACGTACGCAAGCTTCCCGGGTCTAAGAAGTATCCCTGGTTCAATGACAGCTACCTAGCCAAGCACTTGCCTGACCACAGCATCCAGTACTCCCGGAGCGAAGGGCTCACTGGGCGACGCAACGTGTCAAAAACAGTCCCTTTCGAAGTCAACGGCAACTGGCGCAACCGAAGCTTCCACAACTACGCAGACCATGCTCTTGGCCACGAGTTCGCAGAGGCACTCCAGCAGCTCAGGACACAAGCCGCCGAAACCCCGACGGTGATCATGTGCTCAGAAGCTGTCTGGTGGCGTTGCCACCGCCGCATCATTGCAGACCACCTGCTTGCCCACGGCGACGACGTGCAACACATCATGGGAATAACGCAGCACGGCCCTACTTTGGACGCAGCAAAGCTCAATGACGGAGCCGTAGTCGGCAAAGATATGAAAGTGCGCTACCCACAGCAAGAGGCCAAATAATGCTCATTCCCCTCCACACTCCATCACAACTCGCGCGCATATAGAAGCATTCGGGAGCCTTGCTCAATATTGGTCAGTCCATGGCGTTCATAGAAGCGTCGCGCATCGGTGTCTACCTCGTCGACGTTGATCTGCAATTCGCCTGCATTGCGGTTCTGGATTTCCGAGAATACCCGTCGCAGCAGCGCCGTACCGGTGCCTCGGTTGCGGCAGGATGGTGCTACGTAGAGCTCCTCAAGCATCGCTACCGGACCGTCATAATAGGGGCTGGGGCGCAGCGTGAAGAATGCCAACCCGATATCGTCGGCAAGCAACACGGTGGCGTCGTCACGTGCAATGATCTGCCGGAACCTCCGCTCGAGGTTGTCGGGCACCGGGGCATCGAATTCAACGTTGAAGTCGCGCAAAAGCTTTGCGACGAGCTCCGCATCCCCCACGCCAGCCACTCGGATTTTACTTGCTGTAGTCATAGATGCAGATGGTAACGGGCCGATACAATCACATCCTGGCCCTATCTCCCATCGCCAGTAGTAATGTTCCAGGCCAGCCCAAACTTGTCTTCGACAACACCGAAATGCGCACCCCATGGAGCTTGCGCGAACGGCATAGTGACCTTTCCGCCGTCGCGGGTGAGCTTCTCGATGAGCTGCTCACCTTCCTCCACCGAATCTACCTCGGCGGTAAAGCCGAAAACGCCGCGGTTCAAGATACTCGCGTTGTTTTGCAGGTCGTCGCCGCCCCCAAACGTAAACGGACCAGTCAGGGTGCCGTGAGCGACAGCGTCGCGTGGCGGGTCGAACGGGAACTGCGCGCCACGGTCGAGCTGCTCGCCATACGTGATGATGTCGAGCTCACCTCCAAACACCTCGTGGTAGAACTCGAGCGCTTCGCGAGCATTGCCGGGGAAAGATACGTAAAGCGACGTCTTCATGAGTGCCAGTGTAGGGGGGGACAAGCATCCGCAGAGAAGTCCCCGAACCCCTGGCGGTAGCTGTGAGGCTGTGCTTGTAGGGTGGACGGCATGAACGACCTGACCATCGCACCCGGCCCGGGAATCCCCGACGGTGTGGTCATCGCCGCCGCCAACCTGTCGGAACGGTTCGCGAAAGCGTCGGGGCCAGGAGGGCAAGGTGTGAACACCACGGACAGCAAAGTCCAGCTATCCCTTGATATCGCCGCGTGCACCTCACTTACCGACGCCCAGCGGCGCCGCGCGCTCCGCAACCTCGAACACCGCCTGGATGGCACCGTCCTCACCGTGGCGGTGTCGACCCAGCGGTCACAGGTCCGCAACCGCTCCGAGGCACGTCAACGCATGTCTGCCCTGTTGCGCGAGGCGCTCGCACCGCCTCCTCCTCCGCGCCGCAAAACGAAGCCAACGCGGGGCTCAGTACGGCGCCGTCTCGAAGCGAAGAAGCGGCGCTCGGAGCTCAAGTTCACAAGACGACGGCCGCAGATCCCGTAGAGCAAAGAGCGGAATCGGTAGCCACCGCTCGCTTCCAGGGAACGCTTTCGCTACACGTTGAACTTGAACTCGACGGTATGTAGTTGCAAGGTTACTTTTTCGAGAACCTCGCCGCCCACGTCGCTCCCGCGTTGGGTGGCAGCCGAACCACAAAGGATCAGTCATCTGCTATCCCATCGACTAATTCTTGCAGGTCGCAGGACCTTCGCGTAACTGTCAGTTCAGCACATTTTGAATAGTTCAGCACACGATGTATTGTTCAGCACATGCTGACCATTGCTTCACGCCTCGACGTCATGAACCGGCTCGGCCGGGCCATGGCGGATCCGACGCGCTCCAGAATCCTGATGACACTACTCGACGGCCCGAGCTACCCGGCCGTGCTTTCGCGCGACCTGGACCTGACCCGCTCGAACGTCTCGAACCACCTGACCTGCCTGCGCAACTGCGGCATCGTCGTCGCCGAGCCGGAGGGCCGCAAGACACGCTACGAAATCGCCGATCCGCACCTCGCGGCAGCGCTCAACGCGCTGGTAAACGCGACGTTGGCTGTCGACGAAAACGCCCCGTGCATCGACCCTGAATGCTCGGTGCCCGGCTGCGGCGAGAAGGGAGCGGACGCATGAGCTCGGCGTGTGGATGCGCACACGAACCCGCCACAGAGATCGAAGAACTCGATCGGCCATGGTGGAAGGACCCCGAGTTGCTACTGCCGATCTTCTCCGGCGTAGCCCTCGGCATAGGCCTGGCGCTGGACTGGTCCGGGGTAGAGACACCCGCGACAGTACTGTTCTGGGTCGGCCTGCTGCTAGGGGCGTATACGTTCGCGCCCGACGCGATCCGAAACCTTGTCACGAAGCGCAAGCTCGGCATTGGTTTGCTGATGACGATCAGCGCGGTCGGCGCGGTAATCCTCGGTTACGTCGGAGAGGCCGCGGCGCTAGCGTTCCTGTACTCGATCGCCGAGGCACTGGAAGACAAGGCAATGGACCGGGCACAGGGCGGACTGCGGGCACTGTTGAAGTTGGTACCGCAGACCGCGACGGTGCTGCGCGACGGCACGTCGGTCAAGGTCGCAGCGAAGGACCTCGTGGCTGGCGAACTGATGCTCGTGCGCCCCGGAGAGCGGATCGCCACGGACGGCATCATTCGGTCTGGACGTTCCAGCCTTGACACCTCAGCGATCACCGGAGAATCCATTCCGGAGGAGGTTGCACCCGGCGACGAGGTGCCCGCGGGAGCAATCAACTCCGCCGGCGTGCTGGAAGTAGAGACGACCGCAGCTGGAACTGACAACTCGCTTACCACACTCGTGGACCTGGTCGAGCAGGCGCAAGCGGAAAAGGGCGACCGCGCCCGGATCGCCGACCGGATTGCCCGACCCCTAGTGCCCGGGGTGATGATCCTGGCGGCGCTGGTCGGCGTGATTGGCTCACTGCTGGGCGACCCCGAGACGTGGATCACCCGTGCGTTGGTGGTTCTGGTCGCAGCGTCGCCGTGCGCACTGGCAATCTCCGTGCCGCTGACGGTCGTGGCGGCGATCGGCGCGGCCAGCCAGTTCGGCGTGGTCATCAAGTCGGGCGCGGCGTTCGAGCGGCTCGGCGGCATCCGTCACCTGGCGGTGGACAAGACCGGAACTCTTACCCGCAACCAGCCCGAGGTTACCGGTGTGGTCTCGGCGGACGGATTCGATCGGGCGCAGGTGCTTGCCTTCGCGGCGGCAGTTGAGCAGCAATCGACGCACCCCCTCGCCGCGGCGATCGCAGCAGCGGTGCCCGCACCGCCCGCCGCCCAGGACATCAACGAGGAAGCCGGACATGGCATCGGCGGCACCGTCGGAGGTCGACGGGTGCTGGTGGGCAGCCCCCGGTGGATCGACGCCGGGCCACTAAAGGCAGACGTTGAGCGCATGGAGTCCGAGGGCCAGACCTGCGTACTGGTCACCGTCGATGACGCCCTCGCCGGGGCGATCGGGGTCCGCGACGAGCTGCGGCCCGAGGTGCCCGAAGCTGTACAGACCCTGCACGCTAACGACGTGAAGGTGAGCATGCTCACCGGCGACAACACTCGCACCGCCCGGGCGCTGGCTGAAATCGCCGGAATCGATGACGTGCGCGCCGAGCTACGCCCAGAGGACAAGGCAAGCATCGTCGCCGAACTCTCCTCCAAGACGCCGACGGCCATGATCGGCGACGGCATCAACGACGCTCCGGCACTGGCGGGCGCAACGGTGGGCATTGCGATGGGAGCAACCGGGTCTGACGCCGCGATCGAGTCCGCTGACGTCGCCTTCACTGGCCACGACCTCCGGCTGATCCCGCAGGCGCTGCAGCACGCCCGCCGAGGCAGCAGGATCATCAACCAAAACATCGTGCTGTCTCTGGCCATCATTATCGTGTTGATGCCACTGGCGATCAGCGGCGTGCTGGGCTTGGCCGCTGTCGTGTTGGTTCACGAGGTCGCCGAAGTCATCGTGATCTTGAACGGCCTGCGGGCTGCACGAGCGAAACGCTGAGGCTGTGACCGGCAAGTCTTTTAAGAGTTAAACCACGCGCCGAGCGCACACACGTTGGACCAGGCGAGTCATTCGAGTTCACCACCTGGTCCTTCTCGATGCGTGCAGGCACGGGAACTGTGGGTGAACCTAATAGTTCAACGGCCCGATACCGCTTGCAGATTCTACACACGAGGTAGCGGAATGGACCGAGGCCGAACGAAAACCGGAGTTAGAGACAGCGCTCTTCAACCTGCCCCCCAATAACGCGAAACGTCATTAACGCTCCGCGTTACACGTTAAATTTGAACTCCACCACATTCCATATCCCTATAACGTCTCGAGCGATGCGCATACACACTCCAGCTCACAGTGTCCTGCAAACTCGCTGTGTGACGCGATTTATGCCGCTCAGTGCAGCCCGCGCCGGAAACGTTCTGCGTCCTCCTCGTTCCGTCGTGCGTCGTTTTCGTACGAGAAAGCGATTCTCCTAAATAAACCAGCCACTCGAGGCGCGATGTCGGCAAATACTTGGGCCTTGACTCGATAGTCCGCAGCAAGCCTGAGCTCCTGCTCGCCGCCGTCTTCCAAGCCGCGACTAGTAACTCCACGACTATTAAGGATATAGAGGTACAAGCCGGTCTCAATGTGATCAAGCTGCACTTCTTCAATGAGATCCCGCACGACGTTGCCCGGCCAGGTGCCGTCAGCGTCTGGTGGGGTGTGGCCCAGAACCTGGCCAATCTGCTGCAGGCCGACCTCGGTCCGGCCTCGTTCAGCCAGGAGCTCCATAGCTTGATCAAGCCAGGTTCGAAGCACCTCGGCATTCATGACGCCATCGACGAGGCCGGGCGGTGTGTCCCATGCATTGAATAAGCGGTACGCATTGGTTGCCAGGGAAGCGTCGTGTTGTTCTTCGCCAGCCGAGTCCTCGGCGCCTTCTTCGTCCTCACCGCTCGGCCGGGCACGGTAAAGAGTGCATACGATCTCGACGAATTTTGCAGGGTCGGCAGCTAAGCCTTCGGATAGCGCTGGGACTCTCGCGTCATAGCCGAGCGCCGGAAGGTACGACCACTGCAGTCGAACAAGGCAGCCAGGCTCAAGGTGCTCGCGCATAGCTTCGAGGTAGGCGAAGAGCCGCTGAAAATCATAGGACGATAGATCACGAGCTGCGGCAGATAGAGTTTGATCTGCCAGGAGCCCGTCCAGTGCTCGCACAATGAGTTTCGCTACCTGGGGACGCGGGCCGTCCTTGTCGATGTGGGTGTACATGCTCATGAGATGTACGACGTCGGCGTGGCGGCCAACTTGGATCAAGTGCTCAGCAATCTCGTCGATCTTGTCAATTTCTTGCCCCAAGCCGATTGTCTGGAATGCCCTCCAGTATCGGGCCGCAAGATCCGGGTCCGTATCAACCAGAGCCCATACCTCAGCGAGGTTGCCGCGCGCGACAAGCAGGAGTCGAACACGTTGATCGACCGTAAGATCGCTCTGTTCAAGGAAGTCTGTGATCAGAGCGAAACCTTCTAGGGAATAGCGAGTCGAGAAATACGACATCGCGGTGCTGGCGAGATCCTGGTCGGCTGATGTCAACCAACCGAGCAACTCATCATCGTGCGACGAGCCGATTTTCGCCAAGGCGATACCAACGGCCCCCGGTACCGACGCGTCTCGTGCCAGTCTCGTGATGGCGTCAAAACCGCCCTCGGCCTCGATCTTCTCTACGGCTTGGACGCGTCGGCGCCCGAGCTCACGTTCAAAGGCTTCATAATCATCTTGTTTGTGAGCGCCGATATACGGAGTCCATGATTGAAAGAGTCCGATCAGTCGGACATACGCAGACCTTGGCTGGTAGCGCGCTGCCAGTGAGTCGAGCTTGCTGAGTTCCTCGTCTGGAAGTGTCCAGGCAGCATCCGGAAACTTACGATGACGGCCGATGAGGTCCACCAGGGTTCGCCACACCGCTTCTCGAAAGTCAGCCGTAAACTGCGGCTGGTCGGCCATCGATTCGAGAGCATCCACCACTCGAGTTCGGTTTGCTGGTGGTAACTCTGCCGTGTGAGAAAGGATCGTTGACCAGCGTTGCGCATCCTGACCAGCATCTTCGATGCAACGCTCTACCGCGGCGGTCGTCATCTTCCATAATTCGCCGTATGTCACAGATAGTTTGTCCGGCCTCCAAGTTCGGAACGCAGGTGTACTAATCGGGAAATGTGTCCCGTGCCCCTCAGGAAGCATGCTGCACTCCAACTTCCAAGCAACGCCAGGGCGTCTTCGGCGCAACGTGTCGAGGACAATAAGTCGCCGGTCAGGATCGACAGAGCTATCTGGATGCCACGGGCGGAATATTGCAGCCAAAGAGGCCGCGGGACGGTTAGCCAGCCGACCACCCGGATCGATCTCGTCAAGGCGTGCCAGGAGATCGACAGCACGTCCGAAATGATCAGAGGACCAGGACACGCACTCGAGCGCCCACAGCAGATTGCTGTGGGGAGTTCCGCCCGAGAAGATTCCCGACTCGTCGGCGTTGTCCTGGAACATGGTGGCCAATAGAGGGGCATCGCCCGCTGTTGCTGCACTGACCGCTTCGAGGAAGGCGTCCGGCCCGGCCTCAGCGAGGAGAGGCAAGATGTCAGCTAGTGATTGCCACGCTCGCCCGGTATCATCTGTCGACGCCCTTTCGAGTAGCTTCCCAACCAGATAGTTTGCGAATTCTGCCCCTGATACCCCACCCGACAAGACGACAGTTTCGCCGTACATTCCCAATAGAGCGAGCGACTGAGCGAGGCCGCGGCGGAGGTCACCGGAGTAGCGACGGATTTTGCCATCAATCGATGCTCTCCACCGTTGATCCCGCGGTAGGTCGAGGGCCGGATCGTCCTCTGCGAAGACCCTCTCGACGATGGTCCCGAACCGCTTCATGTCATCGTGAGTCAGCTTCGGCACCAACAGCATCCAAGCATCCACCGGTGAGACAAGATGCCAAGCTTCGCCAGTGCGGATTACCAGAGGATCGGTAGGATTATCGGCTATTCCTGTGATCGCCTCTCTAAACGATTCGTAGTCGGTTCCCGTGAGCGCCTCGAGGATCGAACGATCCCCTTCTGCATTGTCTCCCCAGGAGCCAGCCAACAGGATTGATCGGAAGTTTCGGGACGGACTCGCATCAGCCCAGGTCGGTCGATGCAGGACGACCTTTACAGCCAAGTTTCGCCGCAGACCGGTCAAGCTTCGCCGTGCGAGCCTACCGAGCTCATCGGCCCTATCTCCATCTGTGACTCCGGCGCTCGTCAGCGCGACTGCTGCCTCAGCAGCATCCAACGCTGGAAGTGTGACGTCGGCACCTTCGTTGGAGACAACCGGCACGCAAAAGTTATGCACAGAACCTGCGGGGATCTCGCTTGCCAACTCGGGCTTGAGAGGGACCAAGACGAGCGGTTGGGACGAGGTTGTCAACTGCCTCCATGTGGATATGTCGTCGACGAATGCGAGCCGTGCGAGCATCTCGCCGCTGCTCTGGTCATCAAGGTTGACGGCGATCGCAGCGATGAAGGCGCATACTTCCTCCATCGAGGCACCAGCAATCGTAGTGACGGAGCCGGATGAACCAAGCCGGTCTTCAAGATCCTTGGCAGTGTCAGTTCGACCGGCGAGCACAACTTTCGGTATCAATGTTGGATTCGTTTGTGCTGCCCAATCTCGCCACCAGGTCAAACCGGTGCGAAGTCCGTATGGAGAAAGTCCCAGTTCTTCCGATAGCCACGCCCATGTAATTGGGGCGGCCTCAAGCCAGGTCTCGATATCATCAAGCCCGAAAGCCTTGACGTCTCTCCAGACCTGGTCGTTTCGCTTATTTTTAGCCCATTTGTCCCGTGCCGTCCAAGTGCGCAGGATCACTTCGATATAGGTGCACTCAGCGGTCCATGTGCCGTCTGGAGTGTCTGTTCGCTTAGAATAGTCCTCATCGGCCTTCTTGTTAGGGCTGGAATTAACCGACAGCTCCCATACCGACAAACCATCTGGAACCCAAGCCGTCGCTTCGGTTGCCCGAACAGAACCGTCCCAATCCCCTGCTGCCACACCGTCGCCTGCGGGCATCCCTAGCTGGACCGACCCCGGTGTCGTTTCAAGGATGAGACGACGCACCAGACGCGGGAGTTCAGACTCCGAATTACGAGTATCGGCCCAGTTCTTCAGCTTACTTCGGTCAATGTAGCCTGCTCTAGTCCTCACGGGTTACGCCTCCAGTCGCGCAAGTTACTCCCCATAAACTAGGTCGCTCCAGATCCAGGTTTAGAGAGTTTAATGGATAAACGATTCCTTATACCTGAACGCGCAGCCCAAAATTGATCAATATCAGAAGTGTAATTACGACAGAGCACTATATGTTGAACTGGACCACCACGTTTCACATAACTATAACTTCACAACGCTCAGTCACGCTCTGGTCCGCTCATCCGTGTTATTCTGGCGTCACGTTGTGATGGTGTGACCATCCTTCATCTAAAGCATGACGGGAGTAATTGCCTGGGACGTCACTGGATTGGACGTCTGGCGACAATGGTCGCCACTGGCCCGCGCGACGGAACGAGCTCGCCGAACACGCCTGAGGGGATGGACCCCGGGCCGGAGCGCCAATTGGCTCCGGTAGCGCCTTCTTGACAGAAGGAGAAACGCTACCGGGAGTTTCCATGAGCGCATTCGCGTTACCGTCACTAGAAGACGAGAAAACACTTCTTACCCTGCAGGATGCGGTGGCCGAAGGTTTCGGCGGCTACTCCACCCTCCGCAAGTACATCTCCGAGGGATATCTGCGCGCCAGCAAAATCGGTGGGCGCATCAAGATCGAGAGGGCTGACCTCGAGGCCCTCAAACACCCCACCGGCCGCCAGCCGACATTTGAGGATATCGAGTCGGCCGTGAGCCGCATCGCCGCCGCTGCTCCCCCGGCTGAGCGATCAGCAGATCCACCGTCTCGCTCGGCTCCTGGGCGGTGGCCAGCAATGAGCACAAATAAAACCCCACCAGCTTGGACAGGGGAAGCTTGGCAGAGGTAATCAAACTCTCCACCGCGCTCTCAATTCCACAATCTTTCAGCGTCCTTGTCTGTGACCTACTGGGCCACCTTTCAAGCTACCCCCCAATAACGCGAAGCGTCATTAATGCCCGGAGCTACACGTTGAACTTGAATTAAACGGGATGCCATTGCAAAGTTACCTCGTCATCACCGCTGGGCACGTTTCCGGATTCCGAATACCGCGATACGGATCTTAGCCTGACCTCCATCGGGCAGTGCTTGCTTAGAGTTCACTGTCTCATACCACTTCGAAACTACCGCTCTGCTAGTCTCCCAGCATCAGTACGGCTTCGCGCAAATTCGAATAACGGTAGTCAATTCCCCCGTCTTGCTCCCCTCGCTTCGATAGCCATTCCGCTAAAGAGGTCCAAGCACTCTTCGCCTTTACCGGCTCCACCTGCTGATCAAGGATGCTCATTAGTATCGCCTCGGTGGCTGCTGCCAAACGAACCTGATCGTGATCGTTATGTTTGATCGCATACTCAAGAGCTTCAATATGCTGGGGTTGCAGCCAAGACGCGAAAGTCTCAACAACCCGGAGATTCGCCTCTGCCACTCGAAAGTTGCCCGATTCCTCAACGAGCTCGAACGCTCTTTTGAGTAAGAGATCGTGTCGTGTAGCTAACTCTTGTAACCCTACCAAGTCATCTGCATTCAGAGTTCCTAAAATCTTCCTCCATCGGCAAGCGTATTCGTCCCTCAACGGCACACCACCAACAAGGAACCCCTGGCTTAAAAGTTTTCGATCGTCTGCTCCCGAGATTAAAGTTGATGCTCGCCTCTCCGCGGTAGATGGCAGTAAATCCCAAAATACTTGGTACGCGCCAAAGGTTCCCACAGCTCTTATAAGCGTCGCATCATCGAGCTTACCACTGTCTTCCCAGTTCAATAGGACCGACTCCAAGGACTCGTTGAAAACCGCGGGGGCTTCTTCTGCCAGCCTGAGAATCGATTTCCGCGCTCGAGTACCGACTCGAGGGTTGAGTTGCTGGCCATTGGCCTCAGGCCTCAGGCTCCACTTAAGAATAAGTTTGACCAAGTTTTTTTGAACTGACTCTGTGGATCGTTTAAAGAACCGTTCGACAAAGTAGTCACTAGTGTCCGGCCAGCCATCACCAGCGATTTCACTTTCCAAGAGCTGAATTTGGGTTTTACCAGCGATCGGCGGATGTGAAAAAGTAGCTAGATGCGCTGAAATGATGTGGGCCCGAACAAGTTCGTTACCCGGTTGAAAGAGGGTGTCGGTATCGGTAAATCCTGGGTGTGCACATAAATCACGATCTTCCCGCAGCCGTTTGAGCTCTTGATACTCACGATGCGTTAGCAGGTCAAAATCATCTTTGCATTTTTCGAGAAGGTTTCGTTCAAAGTTTTGCGCTTGATGCACGTTTCTAGTCTCAATCGCTTTCGTGAACGTACTTAAGTAATCCCGAGCTGCTCCATCACCGGTATCGGACAAGTTTTGCAGCTTCTGAATAAGATCGACGTTTACGGCTATCCAAAGCGAAACTAGCGCAGCTCTATATGCACCTGCGTTGTAACACCTGATCGCTTCCGAGACGAGTGGCTTAGTTCTCGAATCCCGAATTTCATTTTCAACCTGTCCTAAATCCTTCATTCAATAACACCAGACCTCGGCTATTCGAGTTGCTCAAAGTAATAAATTACTTCTTGTTGCCAGCAGTTGTATTGAACTTGAACTCGACGGCGTGTCGGCGCAAAGAAACCTTCCCGCTAAAGACAGCAAGTAAATCCAGAGAAGTACCGCAGGATGCGGTCATGGCGCTATCGCTCCCGGAACATCTAGCAACTCGGGAAGCAGTAGGGCACGGGAAGATGCGCGTCAAATGTACACCGCCCGCCAGGTCGAGTTGGGCACCAAGGTGCGCAAGCTGCTGGCGGACAAAGGCTACGTCTCCGTCGCCGCCCCCGGCTTCGAGGCCACCTCCATCGTGGTCATGTACGCCACCGCCCCGGAGCAGGCCAACGGATCCGCGTTCAAGCAGGCCGGCGTCCAGATCGCCAGCGGTGTTCCGCTGCAGGTCGGCGAGCCGGAGGGCTTTTCCGCCTTCCGCATCTGTCTGTTCGGCTTGGACAAGTGGGGCGATGTCGACGGCACCGTCGCGCGGTTCGCCGAGACGCTGGACAAGGTTGTCTCTGCCTAGCCGAAGGTCAACGAATACAGTTTCACGCCTGCCGTGGGCCGGATGTGCAGCACTCCCTCGGTGGGCGTGTCGCTTTTCGCAAGGTCGAGGGTTCCATCTGTGACCGGGAACGACTTTGTCGCACCGTCCGGATACTCGACCTCGATCTCGCCTTCACCCGAAACCACGAGCTGGACCCACTTGGCGAAGACGTTGATGTCCAGGTGTCCTCCACTGGTGGTCTGCACTGATTCCTCCTCGAGAATCCACGTCCCGTTCAAAGTGAACATGCCGCGCTCCGGAGCGGCCGGTTCACCGAAGTCGTGCTCGCCGTCGGTGTAACCGGGCTGCTTGGTGTACTCGGCGCGCGCAGTGCCGAGATAAGTTTCCGGGTTGCGGCCCTTCGTACCGCCTGCTGCTTCGCCGCTTTCGACCGGTTCGGGGAGGTCGACGTCGGGGTTGGCGTCGATGAGCAATTCACGCACGAGCTTTTCTGTTTCGGCGTAGCTTCCCTCCCCTTCCACGATCTGCCGGACGTTGCCGTGCTTGTCCACCAGGTAGCGGGCTGGCCAGTAGCGGTTGTTGAAATTCCTCCATGTAGCGAAGTCATTGTCCTGCGCCACCGGGTAGTGGATACCTTCCTTTTCTACGGCGTTGCGGACATTGCCCAGGTCGTGCTCGAAAGCGTACTCAGGGGAATGGACGCCGACGACGGTGAGGCCGGAATCGCGATAAGTGTCGTAAAGCTTGGTGATGTGCTCCCCCGCACGCTGACAGTTGATGCAGGCGTACGCCCAGAAATCAACGAGCATGACACCACCGTCCTGCGGGCTCGGCGGCTGGTCGGTGTTGATCCAGTTCGTCAGCCCCGCGAATTCCGGTGCCGGGCCACAATCCTGCAGCTGCGCGGGGTCGGCACGGCGGCACGACTGCAGTGAACCGCTCCCAGTTGGGCCGACCTTGCTGAGAGCGTCATTGGCCAAGTCCGAATTCTCAAAACGGTTCGACAGCGACGACGTCCAATTCGGCAGGGCACGCTGGATCGCCGCCGACGCGTCGAGAGCCAACGCCACAGTGAAGACCAGGATGAGCACGCCGATGGCCTTACGGTGGCGCTGCACCGCGTCTACCTTGTCACCGATCTTGTTGCCCGCCAGGGCGAACACGAACAGCGGCAGCGCGGACCCAATCGCGAACGCGACAGTGAGCACCACCGTGTTCCAGCCGATCTGCCCAGTCGAGCCCGCCACCGTCACCGCTGCAAGCACCGGGCCCGCGCACGGAACGTACACCGCGCCAAGGGCCAGACCGATGAGAAAACCTCCCTTGCCGCGCGTTTTCTCCTGCAATGCCGTGGGGCGCGGAAGCGCGTCAAAGGGCTTCTGCAACACCTCCCCCACTGGCGGGAAAATCATTCCCAGCCCCACCCATGCCAGCAACACCACTCCCGCCCAGCGCAATACCGACTGTGGCAAATGCAGCGCACTAAGCAGAATCGTACCCAGCAGCGCGATCGCGGCGAAGCTCACGACCAAACCTGTCACCACGTGCGACGGTTTACGCCCGACGCTGACCCCCAGCACCACCGGCAACACTGGCAAAATGCACGGCGACAATGCCGTGATCACACCTCCGATGAATCCGACAAGAATCACGCTGATCATGAGTTTCCTCTACTTTCCGGTTGCCTTTCCTACACCCAGCACTACGGAGTGAGCACCCGCACCGGATTGGTCCAATCCGCATCAGCCCCCGGCTCCGTAGTACTCAGTGACGGGCCAGAAACACTGCGCCTGCGAACCGAAAAAGTGAAGGAGACGCTATGTCTATCAACCGCGCAATCGCCAGCGCCAGCGCCATCGTCATCGCCGCCGTCGGCCTCGTCGCATGCAACGACTCCGAGGAGAATATGGAGGACAAGATGGACGGCTCCATGACCCCGTCCTCCGATGCCATGATGAGCGAAGATTCCATGGCACCGTCTTCCGAGGCGATGATGAGCGATTCCATGGCACCGTCCTCCGATGCCATGATGAGCGAAGACAAAATGATGGAAGAATCCAAGTAGCACATAACCCAGGTGTTAGATTTAGAATCCGTGGATCCGGACCGTCTCTTAGAAAGCGTGCGCGCGGGCGATAAAGTCGCCTTCGCCGAGCTTTACGACGTTCTGGCCCCACAGATTCTAGGTCTCACCACCCACATCTTGCGTGACCGGGCCCAAGCGGAAGAGGTCACCCAAGAAGTCTTCGTGGAGGTATGGCTAAGCGCCCACACCTTCGACCCACACCGCGGCAGCGCCAAGTCATGGGTACTGCGGCTCGCCAAATCGCGCGCCATCGATCGGCTGCGGAGCTGGCGCAGCTCCCAAGCCCGCGACACCGACGATTTCAACAGTCAACTGACCACGTGGGTCGCTGCCGCTGAGGACGAAGCTCAACAGCGACTAGAGTCTGAGGAGCTACAAGAACTCATTGATTCAATCGGAGAGCCTCATCGAAGTGCGCTCATGCTCGCGTATTTTGGGGAACTCACCCACCAAGAAATCGCCGATGCCACTGGCGTCGCTCTCGGAACAGCCAAAACCCGGGTACGCGACGGGTTGCAAAAGCTTCGCAAGGCCGTGTCGTTGAAAGGAGGCCTGTGATGGATAAAGATATCGAGGACCTCTTCAATTCCGCAGCCACGCCGGTCACTCCGCCACCGGAGCTCAAACGCTCAATCATGGAGCGTATCGACGCCACCGACCAGGTCGCTGACTTCGACACCGCGCGGAAGAACCGCTCCGGGCGACGTCTCACAACCGCCGCAGCAGCCGCCGTTGTGCTAATCGCCGGTGGCGGGTTCGCGGTCACCCAAATCACTGTCGACGAGTCACGCGAATCCGTGACAGCCCAAGGCGTCGAAGAAATGCACGCAATCATGGAGGCCGACGACGCGCGTCAAGGTCAGGCCGACGCGATGGGCGCGAGCCTCGACATCGTGATCAGCTCTGACATGGGCAAGGGCGGCGCCATGGTCAACGGCCAGCCAGCTCTCAACGACGGCATGGGTGCACAAGTGTGGGCAGTCATGGCTGACGGCGCCGTGGAATCGGCTGGAGTCATCAGCCAGGAACCCCACGACGACGTGTGGATGCCGCTGCCCGGTGGAACTGCTTCAGTCCTCGTAACCGAGGAAGTCGCCGCCGGCGCGGCGCAACCCACCGGCGCGGTGCTGGCCAACGTGACGTTCTAGTCCCGGTTCCCTCCCTTGGCGCGCTTCAGCGCCGAGCACCGGGCGAGAGCGAAGTTCACAGCACAATCTAGCCGACCAGGGCCGCGCCGACGACGACCGCCCACGGCGGGACCTTCCACGAGGTGAGCGCGGCGTAGCAGACCACGGCGATGGACAGAGTGATCACGCCGGAAACCCCGGCGGTGAACACCGGGGTGTACAGCGCTGCGCCGAGAATGCCGACCACCGCGGCATTCGCTCCAGCCTGGGCGGCACCTGCGCGTGGCATCTGACGGATGCGCTCCCAGAACGGTATCGCGCCAAGTACCAAAAGCGCAGCGGGCAGGAAGATCGCGATGGTACTGGAGAGATTCACACAAGAAGGGTTCCAGTGACGGCACAGCGTTTACTCCAGCAAGAGTTGGAAGGATTACTGCTCCGTTTCTAACCCCACTGCGGGTTGTCCACGTCCACGCCTTCGGTCGCCGCGTGGGCGGTGACCAGCTCGAGCAGGTAGTCCTGCGCGCCGCCGTAGGCTTCGTGGAAGCGCGCGTCGTCAACGTACATGCGCGCGAGGATGAGCTGGCGAGCCGGGGTCGCCTCGTACCACTGGGCGATGCTTGCGCGGTGGCGCTCCACCAGTGCTTCGGCTTCCTCGGAGCCGGGGTCCACGCCGGAATCGCGTGCGGCGATCAGATCCGCGGCGAGCGCGTCCTGTTCTTCCTGCAGGCGTTTGAAGTCACCTTCGCCCATTTGGGCGAGCTTTTTCTGGGACTGCGCCCACTCCGGGGTATCACCCCAGCGCTGCTCAGCCTCCTCCTGGTAGGCGGGCATATCTTCGCCGAGGTACTTCTTCATTGCGTCCATGTCGATCGATCCTTTCGTTGCGTTGTCAATGAGGTGCTGGACAGATTTGAGTTGGGCGTCGAGCGTGCGCCGTCGAGACGCGAGTGCTTCTTGGTGGTGCTTGAGGGCGCGGGTGAGGGCGGCTCCGGAGGCGTCGAGAAGCTGCGCGATCTGCGCAAGCGGCACGCCGACTCCGCGGTAGAGGGCGATGGCCGCGCCGCGCTCGAGGTCCGCCTCGCTGTAAACACGGTGGCCGGCCCACGTGCGCGCGGGTGCGATGAGGCCGAGCGCCTCCCAGTGACGCAGCGCCTTGGTGGAAACGCCGAGGGCTTCTGCGGCCTCGCTGATTGTGTATTCGATACCATCTGCCATGGCTGCGATTGAACAGCTTGCCGCAAGGGCAAGTGCAAGTTGGGAGCGATAATGGACGAAATCCGCGTGGGCGACGCCGAGCGCTCGGACGCGCTGGACCGGCTGGGCACACTGCTCGCAGACGGCTACCTTGATGTGGCAGAGTTCGAAGAACGCACAGGTCAAGCCGCGGTTGCGCGCACTCGCGGGGAGCTTTCAATGCTTTTCGACGACCTCCCGGCCGAACCGGTCGCATTGGAAAAGCGGATCCCGTCCGAGGTCGAGCTGGATGAGAAACTCGCAGCGAAGCGGAAGATGGACACCGCAATCTACACCACCCTCATAGGCGGCTTAGCGGTATTTTTCGTGCTGCAGCTTGGGTTCGACCTGGACTACGCCTGGGTGGTGTATCCCGTGGTGGGCATACTCGTATTCGCTTGGTACGCCGTCTTCGACATCTCCGACGAGGAAGACAAGATCCTCGAGGAACTGCTGGAGAAGGAACGTTCCGATCGCGCCGAGCGGCTGAAACTCGCGGCCGAGCGCCGCAAAGAGCTTGGGAAATAGCAGGGAATTCCTGTGCCCGCCGGTTAGAGTGGGGGGCGCGGATGTGGAGTCTGCGGAGGTTGTTCGGCAGCGGCTACAACGAAAACGCGACAACCAGCACGCGAACCGGTGGCGATAGCCCCAAATCCCGTCGGTGACTCGCGTCGCCGCGTGGCGACCGCAGTCCACGACGAAGGCTGGGACGGCGTTCTTTGGGACGCTGCCACAGTCGAGGTTGAGTTTGTCGACGAGCTGCTCGCCCTCTTCCGCCGCCTCCACCTCGGATGTCGAGCTCGCCACGAGGCACCGGGACTCACTTGGGCCGTTACGCGAAATCCCGAAGACCCCGGGTTTTGGCAGTCCCGAGGCGTGACTACACGTTGAACTTGAACTCGACCACGTCTCCGTCTTCCATGACGTATTCCTTGCCTTCTTGACGCACCTTGCCGTTGGCGCGCGCTTCGGCCATGGACCCAAACTTGTCGAGGTCTTCGAAGCTGACGATTTCGGCCTTGATGAAGCCTTTCTCAAAGTCGGTGTGGATGACGCCGGCAGCCTTCGGTGCGGTATCGCCCTGGTGGATCGTCCATGCGCGGGCCTCCTTTGGCCCAGCAGTAAGGTAGGTCTGCAAGCCGAGGGTTGCGAAGCCTGCCTTTGCGAGCGTTTCCAGTCCAGGTTCGTCCTGTCCAACGGAGGCGAGGAGCTCCGACGCGTCCTCTTCGTCTAGTTCGAGCAGCTCGGTCTCTGTTTGCGCGTCCAGGAAGACTGCCTCTGCCGGTGCGACAAGTTCTCGCAGCTCTTGTTTCCGGCCTTCGTCGGTGAGCACGGCTTCGTCGGAGTTGAATACGTAGAGGAATGGTTTCGCCGTCATGAGGTGCAGGTGGTGGAGCAAATCGAGGTCGATGTCTCCTGCCTTTGCGGCGGCGAAAAGGGTGCGGTCGTCTTCAAGCACCGCCTGCGCCTTCTTGGCCTCCTCGGCCTCTGCTGCCACGTCCTTGCTCTTGCGGCCTTCCTTCTCCAGGCGCGGCAACGCTTTCTCGATCGTCTGCAGGTCAGCCAGGATCAGCTCGGTGTTAATGACTGCGATGTCAGATGCGGGGTCGACTTTCCCGTCGACGTGAATGACATTGTCGTCAGCGAAGGCGCGAACGACTTGGCAAATGGCGTCTGCTTCACGAATGTTGGCAAGGAAGGCGTTGCCCATACCTTCGCCCTCGGACGCCCCCTTGACGATGCCAGCGATGTCAACGAACGACACCGTCGCGGGCAGGATGCGTTCGGATTCAAAGATCTCAGCTAAGCGCTTCAGGCGCGGGTCTGGCAGTTCAACCAACCCCACGTTCGGCTCGATGGTTGCGAACGGGTAGTTCGCAGCGAGCACATCATTCCGCGTCAACGCATTAAAAAGGGTTGACTTTCCGACATTGGGCAAACCGACGATTCCAAGTGTAAGACTCACGCTGGCCAATCCTAGCCCACCCATCGCGTTGCCGTCGAAAAGTTTGCAGCTCGCGGTCGGGTTACGTTTCTTTCTCCCTCGGATGGGGCACAATAGGTCGCGTGAGCACTCAGAAACCTCTCGACTACGACGCCAATCCGATTGATCGCGGCATTGTCTACCGCGCGTGGATCAAGTCCGCCGCGACGTTGACGCTGCGAGTCCTCATTGTCGCAGTGTTTTTGGCCGCGCTTGGCAAAGTGATCGGGATGTTTTGGGCAGGCATTCTTCCGGTTGTTCTTGCGCTCATCATCTGCACTGTGCTCGCGCCCGTTGCGGGCTGGCTGCGCCAGCATGGCATACCAGCTGGATTTGCGGCGCTCTTGACGTTGCTTGGCTTCTTTGGATTTCTCGGCTTTCTCGTCTCGTTGATTGCCCCGGACATTGCGGCGCACTCGAGGTTGCTCTATCTGCAAGCGCTCGAAGGTGTGCAGCGGTTGCAGCTCTGGCTGCAGGGTCCACCGCTCAATGTCAACCCCGATGATCTTGATGAGGGCGTGAACGAGATTGCGCAGTGGCTCCAGAAGCAGGCCGGGGCAATCGCTGGCGGTGTATTCACGGGTATTGGCACTGCCGCAGGCCTGATTGTCACACTGTTTGTGGTGCTTGTCTTGACGTTCTTCTTTTTGAAGGATGGCCACAAGTTTTTGCCTTGGCTTCGCAGTGCTACCGGGGGTCGCGCAGGCCTTCATTTCACTGAGCTCTTCACTCGAGCGTGGGACACGCTTGGTGGTTTTATTCGCGCCCAAGCTGTTGTCTCGCTTGTCGACGCCATCTTCATCGGACTCGGCATTTACTTCGTGGGCGTCCCGATGGCGTTCACGCTCGCTGTGCTGACGTTCATCGCGGGGTTCATCCCGATTGTGGGTGCGGTTGTGGCAGGCGCGCTTGCCATTTTGGTCGCGTTGGTGTCGCTTGGCGTAACCCAAGCGTTGATTGTGTTTGCCATCGTCATTGTTATCCAACAGCTGGAAGGCAATGTGCTCTCCCCGATGCTGCAGTCCCGTGCAATGAACTTGCATCCAGTGATCGTGCTGGTCTCCGTGACCGTAGGTGGTGGACTCTTCAACCTGATTGGTGCCTTCTTGGCAGTCCCCGTAGCTGCGATGATCGCGGTTTGCTACCGCTACGCGCTCGATATTGTGCGCATCCACTCAGGGGAAGTACGCCCGGAAGATCTTTCTTTCATCACCGAGGAAGGTCGTGCGATTGCTGAGCTGGAAAGCATCGAAAGCCAGCACAAGCGCGATGCGCTGCGCGAGGAAGATGAATGGGCAGCCACTGTCCCCTCGGAGGCTGCACAGGGAGAGTCCGCGGAGGAGGATCTTGATCAACCCGATCGCCGCTTCCGTCCACGGTACAAGCCCGACAAGTTAAAACAGGTGTTCGATCGACTGCGTCCTAACGCCTAGTTTTGTCCCGCTCATGTGCTCTACTAATGCACATGGACGCATCGACCGCACTGCTATTGATCTTTACGGGCCTCCTCGTTGGGGCCATCCTGGGCTTTTTTGGCGGCACGTTTTGGATGCAGCGTACCAACCCCCAACAGCACCCGCCTACTGATCTACGCCCGCTGGCCCAGGCACTTCGTGACCTACAGGTTCGTCTCGAAGACATCGATAAAGAGCAAGCAGTAGCGCAGTCTGCCTTGGCAGGCCAAGTACAAGCAATTGCGCGCACCTCATCCAGGCTCGGGGACCGGACTGATCAGCTCATCACTGCACTGCGCTCACCGCAGGTCCGAGGCAGATGGGGCGAGGTGCAGCTGCAGCGCGTGGTAGAGCTGGGTGGGATGGTAGAGCACGTCGACTTTGACGCTCAGGCGTACATGCGTTTCGACGGCGCCTCGCTACGCCCGGACATGGTTATCCGGCTCACCCAGGATCGAAACATAATCGTCGACGCCAAGGTTCCGTTTTCTTCATACCTCGATGCGCTCAACACGGAAGACCCGGAAGAAAAGCAAGGCTACCTGCGTAGACACGCGCACCTGCTGCGAAGCCACGTCGATACGCTGTCCTCAAAGTCATACATAAAGGCATTTCAGCCCAGCCCGGAATTCGTCGTGATGTTTGTCCCAGCTGACCCATTCTTGGACGCCGGTCTCGCTATCGACCCGGAGCTGCTCGACTACGCTTTTGCCCGCAACGTCGTCATCGCGACCCCCACGACGCTGTTCGCACTGCTGCGCACGGTTGAACTTGGGTGGAGGCAAGATTCCATGAATCGGGAGGCGCAGACCATCCAGCGTCTTGGCGAAGAGCTGTACCGGCGTCTCGGCACGCTGACAGAGCACTACAACCGCGTCGGGAGCAGTCTTGAGAAGGCGGTCGAGTCGTACAACGCAACACTGGCGTCGCTCGACAGTCGGGTGATGGTCACCGCTCGTAAGCTCGAGGAACTAGGTGCAGCTGGGCACTCGTCGAGCGCGCCGGAGCTTCACCCTATCGATGCGCGACCGAGACTCCGCGACTCAGATTCGTCGAATTGTTAGCCCCTGGAGCGGGTCAAACTGGCAAGACTCGGGGGTAGGCCGGGTAGAATGCCCAGCGTGTCTCAAAACTCTCTCCGATCCCCGCGCTCTGGTACCGCCACCTTCCACGGTTTGCCTACCGTTTCCAGCATCGGCATTATCTTTGCTGCGCTGCTGACCGGCGTCGTCATCGCAACGTCGGCGGGATACATCGGATGGCCTCTGCTCGTACTGTTCAGCGTCGCGGTCATCGCCGTGACGACGCTGGTAGACCCACGGGGTTTGTTCCTTACCGTCGCGGCTACCCCGCTTTTGTTCGTCATTGCGCTGCTTGGATTTGGACTGATTTCAGCACGCAATCAGCTCGGGGCCGCTGGTGCAGGCGGGAAAACCGCTATCCTTATGGTGCTTTACCCAGTAATCGAGCACTTCCCTATTCTCTTCACGGTGACTGCTGGTGCCCTGGTGATCGCCATCGTGCGCTACTGGCTGATCCAACGCCATAACGATGAAGTCCTGCGCCGGGAGCGAGCGCAGCGCCGCCGCATGAGCCAGTCGAACCGCAGGACCAATAGCGAAGGTCGTCGGGCCCGTGAACGCAGCCAGGGTGGCATCACGGTCGATGAGCTGTTGAAGCGAACGAAGGCAGAACGCAGTCAGGCCCGCCCCCGTGGGGAGCGGGCCCGGCGAGTTGCCTCACGCCTTGGCGAGGACCTGTACAAAAACGAAGATCGCTAGGCGAAGGCTAGACGAGCACTAGCTGCTACGGCGCGGCTGACGCAGATCCCGCGGCAGCGCGAACGTGATCGTCTCTACCGTAGTGGTGACTTCCTCTACATCGGTGTAACCGCGCTTCGCCAGCTCCGCGAGCAGCTCCTGAACCAGAATTTCCGGCACCGAAGCTCCCGATGTTACGCCAACGGTGTTGACGCCCTCGAACCATTCGTCTTGTACTTGGTGGGCGTAGTCGATGAGGTATGCGTTGTTGGCACCAGCGTCGAGCGCTACTTCCACCAGGCGCTTCGAATTGGAAGAATTTTGCGAGCCGACCACAATAACGAGTTCCGTCTGCGGTGCGATCTTCTTCACTGCTACCTGACGGTTTTGCGTTGCGTAGCAGATGTCGTCGCTAGGCGGGTTTTCTAGATCTGGGTAGCGCTCGCGCAGCTTTTCAACGATCAGCATCGTTTCATCAACAGACAGGGTGGTCTGGGATAACCACACTAGCTTCGTCCCCTCTGGGAAGTCGGGAAGTGCGTCGACACCCTCGACTCCGTCAACGAGGTGGGTGACCTCCGGGGCCTCACCTGCGGTACCTTCGACCTCCTCGTGGCCCTCGTGGCCGACAAGCAAGATCTGGTATCCGTGCTTGGCAAACCGCTTCACCTCGTTGTGCACCTTGGTCACGAGCGGGCACGAGGCGTCGAGCGCCAGCAAGTTGCGCCCGTCCGCTGCTTCGCGGACCGCGGGGGAAACTCCGTGCGCGGAAAAGACAAGGTGCGAGCCTTCGGGGACCTCGTCGGTTTCGTCAACAAATATGACGCCGCGCTTCTCTAGTGTTTCCACTACGTACTTGTTGTGGACGATCTCTTTTCGCACATAAATTGGGGCTTCGTATTTTTCCAGCGCCTTTTCTACAGTGACAACTGCACGATCCACACCTGCGCAGTAACCGCGAGGTGCTGCCAGAAGAACTTTTTTACCCTGATTTGTCATGGAACCGACCCTACCGAATCAACGTCTAAAACAGTAGGTACACATTCTTGTGGTGATCTATCTATGAAACAATGACAGCGTATTCCATCGACACGCTGGGAAAGGAGCGGTGTTGACACAAGTACAAGGTGAGCGTTCAGCCTCACCAAGTAGCCCTGAACAGCCATGGCCAGTGGCAAAGTTGAATAAGTCGGTCAAGGGGTGGATTAACCGTCTGGGCCACTTGTGGGTTGAAGGCCAGCTCACGCAGGTGAATTACAAGCCGAGCTGGAAATTCTCCTATCTCACCCTCCGCGACACGCAGCAGGAAACGAGCGTGCAGCTTACGGTTTCCTCGGACTACTTAAGGAGCTTGCCGACGCCACCAAAGGACGGTGACCGCGTCGTCATCTACGGCAAGCCGGCCTTCTACGAGGGCCGCGGCTCCTTTTCGATGTGGACGACGCAGATTCGCCACGTCGGTATCGGTGAATTGCTCGCGAAGATTGAGCAGCTTCGGAAACAGCTTGCAAGTGAGGGTCTCTTTGACCGCGCCCGCAAACGGCCGATTCCCCTGCTCCCGAACACGATTGGCCTCATTACTGGTCGCGGCTCAGCCGCCGAGCGCGACGTGCTTTCCGTGGCGCAGAGCCGTTGGCCCGCGGTCCAATTCCGCGTGATCAACACCGCGGTACAGGGACCGAACGCGGTGCCTGAGGTCATTCAGGCCCTGCAGACGCTTGACGCGGACCCCAATGTTGAGGTCATCATCATTGCCCGTGGCGGAGGCTCGGTCGAGGACCTCCTTCCGTTTTCTGAGGAGGCGCTGCAGCGCGCTGTGGCTGCGGCGGGAACGCCGGTGGTATCCGCCATTGGGCACGAACCAGACAACCCGGTGCTCGACAACGTCGCTGACTTACGCGCGGCCACTCCAACCGACGCCGCTAAACGCGTCGTCATCGATGCCACCCAGGAGCTTGCGTTTCTGTCTGAGGCGCGCGCACGCAGCGCGCAGGCGCTGCGCACCTGGGTTTCCACCAAATCGGAAGAGATCCAGTACTGGCGCTCGCGTCCGGTGATGCAGAACCCGTTACTGGCAATTGAGCGTCGAAGCGAAGAGGTCTCACAGCAGGTTGCTTCGATGCGACGAGAGATCAGCCACCTGTTGGCGCGAGAAACGCAGCAGGTCGCTGCGCTCCGCTCACAAGTTTCGGCGTTAGGGCCAGCAGCAACTCTCGCGCGCGGATATTCCGTAGTACAAGTCCTCCCCCGCGACCATTCCGATCCTGAGGTTGTCACCAGCATCGAACAATCACCCCCCGGATCGCAGCTGCGCATCCGCGTCGCGGACGGTTCCATCACCGCAGCAGCAATGGGGACCACCCCCGCCGATTAAATCCACACAGCAATTTCACTAGCATCTAGCATCAAGGAGACAATCCATGTCCGAAAACACGTATGGCAATGGCCAACCCACCGACGCCGCATTCCCCGACCCCGCAACGCTTTCGTTCGAGCAAGCTAGGCAGCAACTCGTAGAAACAGTGAGGGTCCTCGAGCTCGGGCAAATGAGCCTTGACGAATCACTGAAGTATTGGGAGTACGGCGAGGGGCTCGCGAAGCGCTGCGAGCAGCTACTCGAGGGAGCATCAAAACGTGTCGAGGCCGCTATTCAGCAGCGCGACGCGACTGAGCAAACACCACAGTCGGAATAGCCTGCTGCCACGGCGTCTACTGCGCTGACAGCGGCTCGGTCGCGAGCGCAGTACGTATCAGTTCCTCAAACTCGGCGTCTGTTCCGGCACCTGTGACGGCGAATCGTGCGTCGCCAGCATCGATAACCCACAGTGGGCGAGTTTTCGCCTCGGTACCCTTGAATATCTCAATGCTGTGGCCATCGATCGTGTCCTGGCGGTCAAGCGTGCGCTGCTTTCCGTCGACCTCGGACTGGACCGTTTTGCTGTCCGCACCCGTTTGCGTCAGCTGGATGAAGCCACCATCGGGCGTGACCCACCCTACGACTGGAGCTGGCTGCTGAGCGATCATGCTTCGCCGCGCGGAGTTCGTCACCCAACCTGTTGGCATTTGAGGGTAGCGCACCGGAAAATCGACTCCGCGAGCCTCAAGGCCAAGGAACGTCTTCGCATCGACTTCTTGCACAGGCCCATTTTCGGGCTTACCGGGATTGAACGTGCACAGCCCGGTCGCACCAACGGCAATGATCATGACGACCACGATCAAGATGACGTTGATGAGCATGTCTCTGCCGTCTTGGAAAATGCGAGGTTTGTTTTCTTGAGCCACGCGCTCCAGTATGACATGGATTCCTGATACCCCCGAATTTGTCTTTTACCCCCGCGCGTTGGCTTTTTACGCAGGAAGTCCCCAGTTCAGACACCACTATTCGCAGCATTGCCCTATTTTAGGTGTAGAAACGACGGTTCATGTCTGGCAAAAGTGCCATGATAGAGGTGTGCCAGACCGCAGTGGTATGGCTTTGCAACGCGGCATGATGTCGATGTTGTCACAACTAAAACTAGTTTGCCGCAGGAGGGCACTGTTTCATGTCTGAACAAACTTCTGAAAACTTCCCTGACCGTAACCTTGCAATGGAGCTCGTGCGCGTTACCGAGGCTGCTGCGCTTGCCTCTGGCCGCTGGGTAGGTCGCGGGATGAAAAATGAAGGTGACGGCGCCGCAGTCGACGCCATGCGCAAGATGATCAACTCCGTCACGATGGACGGCGTCATCGTCATTGGCGAGGGCGAAAAGGACGAGGCGCCGATGTTGTTTAACGGCGAAAGTGTCGGCAACGGTTTTGGCGCACAGGTTGATCTGGCGGTTGACCCAGTCGACGGCACGCGCCTGATGGCGGAAGGTCGCCCGAATGCTATTTCGGTTATCGCGGCTGCCGACCGTGGTTCCATGTTCAACCCGCAGGACGCGTTCTACATGAACAAGATTGCAGTCGGCCCTGAGGCTGTCGGGGTCATCGATATTACGAAGTCCGTCGAGTTCAACATTAAGGCAGTGGCAGAAGCCAAGGGAGTCGGCGTTGGTAACGTGACTGTGGTGGTACTCGACCGCCCACGTCACAACAAGCTGGTTGCGGAGATTCGCAAGGCTGGTGCCAAGGTACGTTTCATTATGGACGGAGACGTTGCTGGTGCCATCGCTGCTGCCCAGAACACCAACTCCATTGACATGGCGATGGGCATCGGTGGCACACCGGAGGGGGTTATCACGGCGTGTGCATTGAAGTGCCTTGGTGGTGAGATCCAGGGCCAGCTCGCACCGCAGTCCGATGAAGAGCGCGAACGCGTGCTGGCAGCGGGCCACGATCTCGACCGTGTGCTTGGCCTCGACGACTTGGTGGCCTCCGATAACTGCTACTTCGCGGCTACCGGTGTCACCAACGGCGACATGCTGCGCGGCGTCTCCTACCGTAAAAATGGCGCTACCACCCGTTCGTTGGTAATGCGCTCGAAGTCTGGCACCGTCCGCTACGTGGAGTCCCTCCACCAGCTGCCGAAGCTTCAGGAGTACTCGGTGATCGATTACTCCGGCCCGATCAAGTAATTCAAAGCGTCGATTTTCTGTAAGTATCAAGTAAAGGAAAGATTGAATGGCCGATAAGCAGTACCGTATAGAGCACGACACCATGGGTGAGGTCAAAGTACCTGTTGATGCACTGTGGCGTGCTCAAACTCAACGTGCTGTAGAGAACTTCCCGATCTCTGGCCGGGGCCTCGAGAACCAGCAGATCCGCGCCCTTGGGCTCCTCAAGGCCGCGTGTGCGCAGGTCAACAAGGATTCGGGCAAGCTCGATGCGGAAAAGGCTGACGCGATCATCGCTGCGGCGAAGGAAATCGCAGACGGCAAGCACAACGACCAGTTCCCAATTGACGTCTTCCAGACGGGTTCTGGCACTTCCTCGAACATGAACACTAATGAGGTCATTGCTTCGATCGCGCACGCAAACGGCGTGGAAGTCCACCCGAACGACCACGTCAACATGGGACAGTCCTCGAACGACACCTTCCCAACTGCAACGCACATTGCTGCCACCGAAGCTGCCGTCGAAGTGCTGGTCCCGGCCCTGCAGGTGCTGCAGAAGTCACTGGCTGCGAAGGCTGAGCAATGGCACGAGGTAGTGAAGTCGGGCCGCACTCACCTGATGGACGCGACCCCGCTGACGCTTGGTCAGGAGTTCTCCGGCTACGCTCGTCAGATCGAGCTCGGCATCGAGCGCGTTGAGGCGACTGTTGGCCGCCTCGGCGAGCTCGCCATTGGCGGCACCGCGGTCGGTACCGGCATCAACACCCCAGCAGACTTTGGCGCAAAGGTCACCGCAGAACTGGTGAAGATCACTGGGCTGACACAGCTGTCGGAGGCAAAGAACCACTTCGAGGCCCAGGCCGCACGCGACGCTCTGGTGGAATTCTCCGGTGCGATGCGCACTGTTGCAGTCTCGTTGTACAAGATTGCAAATGACATCCGGCTGATGGGTTCGGGCCCACTCGCCGGATTCGCGGAGATTCACCTCCCAGATCTGCAGCCAGGCTCGTCGATCATGCCTGGCAAGGTGAACCCTGTCCTGTGCGAGGCGGCAACCCAGGTCTCAGCCCAGGTGATCGGCAACGATGCCGCAGTGGCATTCGGCGGCTCGCAAGGCCAGTTCGAGCTCAACGTGTTCATCCCGATGATGGCGCGCAACGTGCTGGAGTCCGCTCGCCTGCTGGCGAACGTCTCTCGACAGTTCGCTACCCGCTTGGTTGACGGTATCGAGGCGAACGAGGCCCGCATGAAGCAGCTCGCGGAGTCTTCACCATCAATCGTCACCCCTCTGAACAGTGCAATCGGCTACGAGAACGCTGCGAAAGTGGCAAAGCATGCGGTGAAGGAGGGCATCACGATCCGCCAGGCTGTGATTGACCTCGGCTTCGTGGACGGCGAAACGTTGACTGAGGAGGAGCTCGACAAGCGTTTGAACGTCCTGTCGATGGCTCATACCGAACGCAACTAGTCTTCGCTACAATCATCCCTGCTACTGCCCATGTTCATGAGCACGACCAGGGATGATTTTTATGTCTGATTCTTTTTCGCAGCTTCGTACAGCTGGGGGCTCAAATAAGCCATGGGTTATTGGCGGTGTCTTAGCTCTGGTGGTCTCGCTTATCGGGATAGCGCTCGCCGCAGCGTACTGGTCCGCTCAGCCAAAGCCGGAGCCTAACGGGGTGCCTGCAGTTGTGACGGTCACTGCGTTTCCTGAAGCTCCGCAAGTGCGTGACGACGCCCCCTCCGGAACATTCCAAGGCACCCTCCAATCGCACAGCCCTGATGCTGCCGTAGCGGCGTGGCCGGCGGTGTTCTCCCTCCATGAAGGGCAAGGGATGGTCAGCTATCCTCTGAGCGGTTGCGTGGCGCTTATCGCGCATGATGGCAGTGCTTCCGCTCTAACGAAACAGTGCCCTCCAACTACTGATGATGGTTTGTGGAACTTCTCCAGCCCGGAGCCGGGAATCGTTGAGGCACAGTTTTTCGAGCGCCGTAGTGATAGCTCTCCAACCGTGGAAGGCTCGCTATCGCTCCTGGTTGAATAGGTTTTTTGATATTTTTGCACGGAGTGTAAGATTGCACTCCGTGAATTTTCCCGATCAGTCAGAAGGTCTGCGGCAACGTAAGCGTCGCGAAACACGGCAGCGAATCTTCGATACAGCTGCATCGCTTGTGGCACGCGACGGCTATGACAATGTCACAGTCGAGGAGATCTGCCAAGGTGCAGGCATTTCACGGCGGACGTTCTTCAACTACATGGACTCAAAAGATGACGCTGTGCTTGGCCCCTTCCCTCTCGAGTTCACCAGCGAGAGCTTTGCACGCATTGCTGATGAGCCGTCCACGAACATGTTGGCCCTGGTAATCGATGCAATGGAAGAATCAGGTGCCGAAGATCGAGCCGAGGATGCCTGCCGAATCCAGCGGCTCATGCAGGACAACCCATCGTTGGCAAACGCGATGCTGGCCCGCAAACGCGATACGCTACGACACCTCGAGCAGGCTGTGCGTGAGCATTTTGCGAGCCACCCCGAAGACCGCCGTCTAGATGTCGCCATAGAGGCAGAAGCCCGAATCGTTGTGGAACTTTTTCGGACAACGCTTGTGCTTTATGCGCGAAGCCTTCATTTCCAAGAGGAGGGTTCGCCGAAGGAGCAGGCTCGTAGCGTAGCTGCCGTCGTCACGAAGTATGCAAAGGAGTTGCAGTGGTAAACAACACTAAGCCACACGTTGGCCTGATCTTTGGAGCGCTACTCATCACGATGCTGATGAGCTCATTGGGCCAGATGATTTTCTCCACTGCCCTGCCGACGATTGTCGGTGAGCTTGGTGGCGTAGATCACATGAGCTGGGTGATTTCGTCGTTCCTGGTCACGATGACAATCGCGATGCCAATTAATGGCAAGCTCGGTGACAGGGTCGGACGCAAGTGGCCTTATATTGGCTCGATTGGCCTGTTCGTCATTGGTTCCACCTTGGGTGGGCTTGCACAGTCAATGCAGCTGCTCATTATCGGGCGCGCCGTCCAAGGCTTTGGCGCTGGCGGCATGATGGTCAACTCCCAGGCAATCATCGCGGAGGTGGTTCCAGCTCGTAGCCGTGGCAAGTACATGGGTGTGATGGGGGCAGTATTCGGCGTTTCTTCCGTGCTTGGCCCCGTGTTGGGCGGCTGGTTTACGGATGGCCCCGGCTGGCGTTGGGGCCTTTGGATGAACATTCCGCTGGGGCTTCTCGCGATGACGGTCTGCACAATCGTGCTCCACCTACGCAAGGGGTCGCGGTCAGCACAGAGCATCGACTGGCTGGGCACCGTGCTCATGGCGGTTGCCACGACTTCTCTTATTTTGACCACAACGTGGGGTGGCACTCAGTATGAGTGGTCCTCGCCTATCATTTTGGGTATTTCCTCGCTTGCGGTTGTCGCTGCAGCGCTGTTCGTCTTCGTTGAGCTGCGCGTACCGAACCCGCTCATCCCCATGCACTTGTTCCGCAATCGCAACATGGTCTTGACGACGGCCTCCGGCACCGTGCTGGGACTGGCTATGACCGGTGCGCTTGCTTACCTGCCTACCTACCTGCAGATGGTGCACGAACTCACGCCAACGAACGCGGGGCTGATGATGCTGCCAATGGTCATCGGCATCTTGGGCACTGGCACTACCGTGGGGTTCATTATCGCGAAAACGGGCCGCTACAAGGTCTACCCGATCATCGGTATGGCCATCGTTTCGGTCGGACTCTTCCTCTTCTCGCAGCTCGAAGTGTCCACACCGTTGACAACGCTGGGTATCTATATGTTCATCTTCGGGTTCGGACTCGGCTTAGTCATGCAGGTACTGGTACTTATTGTCCAGAACTCGTTCCCACTAGCAATGGTCGGTACTGCAACAGCGACGAACAACTTCTTCCGACAGATCGGCTCCGCGATCGGTGCGTCGCTTATTGGTTCGCTGTTCATTCACAATATGACGGAGGAGCTCGCGGAACGCCTGCCAAAAGCATTGGCCTCGATGGCCCCTAGCGAGGCAGCCCCTTACGCCGAGCAATTCTCGAGCGCCGGTGGGCACAACTCCCTCACCCCGCACGCGGTTGCACAACTGCCTGACGTACTGCGCGACGCCGTCCTTAATAGTTACAACGACGGCCTGACCCCAGTGTTCTTACTGATGGTCCCATTGGCCGCCGTTGCGTTGGTGCTGCTCTTCCCGGTCCGGGAGGACCCGCTGAAAGAGACGCTGGACTAGGAACGATGAGGCGTGACTAGACCTGGCTTTTGCCTGGTTTCTTTTCTCCCGGCTTCGGCAACAGCAGCTCGTAGATGTCCGAGTCACGCCACTGGCCTTCCCGCTCACCGTAGGACATTTTCGCCATGTGATGGAAGGTGCCAACTTTCTCGAACCCGCGCGACTTGTGCAGCCCTGCCGATCCTTCGTTTTCCGGGAAGATCCACGAGTGAATCGACCACTTATCAAGTTCGATGCACGTCGCGATGAGCTTGTCTAGCAGCGCACCGGATACCCCCATGCCGCGCGCATCCGGATGCACGTAGATGGAGTCTTCAACTACTCCATGGAACACGCTTCTCGACGACGCCTTCGCCGCAGCTACCCATCCGAGCACACGCGAGTCATCGTGTTCATCAACGGCAACAAACACCGTTTCCATGATCTTCGCCCTGGAAAACTGCTCCCATGTCAAGCCGCGCGTCTCGTAAGTTGCGTTTCCGGTACTCAGACCCATCTCGTAGATGCTACGCACCTGCGGGTAGTCTTCTGGCCGGATTGGTCGAATGGTAAACCCTTTTTTGGTCATAAAAAACATTGTCCCCATTGGTCACACATCGTGCAACCAACGGGGACAAAAGCCGTTGTAGAGCTACAAATTACTTCTCGATGATGTTTGCAGCGAACGCGCCGGTGTCGTTGTTCTCACGAGTCCACTCGATGGTGCCGTGCTCGAACTCCTGGAACCAGCCGGATTCATTTGGAAGTGGGGTCTCTGCTGCGGTTGGGAAGCCAACCTTGTCCATAACGCCTTCATTCGTCAGCCACACGTTAGCAATTTGGCCCCAGATCGGAGCGCCACCGGTGTTTTCATTCCAGGCGACGTGGTGGTCATTGTCAAAGTCAACGATCCAGCTGCCATCGTGCTCCGTAACCTTCATTGGCTCGCCCCACTCCGAGTCAGCGTACTGGCCGATTGCCTGGACCAGACCGGTTGGAACCTTGACCTCTTCACCGTCTGCGGTAGTCAAGGAGACAGACTCCGTAGAGCCCTCTGCACCATTAGCGTCGGTGGCGGTCTCAGCAGCAGTCTCCGTCTCGGCTGCCTCTGTAGCAGTCTCGATGTTGGTCACCGTTGCGGTGCCGGAAGCACCATCCGCAGCGGTGGTAGCAGTGCTATCGGCGCCCTCTCCGTCAGAGCAAGCAACCAAGCCTGCGGCCAGAGCGGTAGCAGCAACGGCGGAAGTAAAAACCTTCTTGTAATTCATCAAAATTTCCTTTCGTTGTTGAATTTGTCTGGTTTCCATTATGCAAATTTCACTTTCGCCGCCTCCGTTTCACCCCCGTTCGGGGTGCTTTCCCGGTCGCACCCTTGCGCTTTTTCCCACGTTTCGTATATAAGCGTTTGCCCTGCGCAGCACGGGAGTCTGACACCTGTTTGCGCCGCCTCGTCCCAGCAGTCGGCTCACTCCCCCTCGACGAGCGAGCGGTGCGCCCTTTTGCGACGCCCACAAAGTCCTGGATCTCGTCACCGTCGTCGGCTTTCCGCCACACCAACGCAATCTCAGTTTCAACCAGCGGAGCGTGCCAAACTTCCAAACACGCGATCTGTTTCTTCGAAAGCACTTTCAACAACGGCAACGGAGCCAATGCCACGCCAACGTTTGCCGCAACGACCTGCAATGCACCACGAAGCTCTTCAAGTGACGCCTCCGGCTGGTAGACCCAGTTGATGATTTCGCCTTCGAGGTCCGCGTAATCGACGCGCTCCCCAAGCTCTGCAAACAAAGAGTCCTTGGGCACGGCAACGCCGGGAGCCTCGGTATAGAGACGGACCACGTGAAATTCATCGGTAATACGGTCATCGGGCAGGCGCATCAGCGCCAGCGATGTAGAAGTCGTCTCGTCCAGGAGATCAGCGAAGGGGTCGTCGACACCTTGCGTATCGAGCGAGTGCGGTGTGGACTGTGCGAAGCGTTTAAACCACTTCCCTGGCTCTGTGCCGGTGACGAAAGCAAGCGATAGCATGGCACAATGCTACCGTTTGGTGTATGACTACACAGAAGCCATCCGGAACCGCGATGAAGGCCGCGACCGCCGCGAAGAAACTCGGGATCTACCTGCCAGCGACGCCGCAGGAGTTCCAAGACAATGCCGTGACGCACGCGCAACTGCGCGAATTACAGAACAATCCCCCAGAGTGGCTGCAGGAACTGCGCCGCAATGGGCCACACCCCCGCCCCGAGGTGGCGCGCAAACTCGGGATCTCAATCACCGCGCTCAAAGCAAACGACATGGACAAGCCGCTCACCACTGAGGAGATCAACGAGCTGTTGAAAAACCAGCCGGAATGGTTGAGCTCGGCCCGCACCACTCATTCAGAGCAGCGCCAGGCCGAGCAGCAGCAGTAGCTCTTAGAGCATCTTCCAATCTTCGAGGCCCGGGTAGAGCGGGAACCGCTCCGCCAGCGCGTCTACGCGGGCGTGCAGGGCGTCGACGTCGGCGTTCTCACCCTGGATGAGCGCCTCGGCGATAATTTCCGCGACTTCCTCGAACTCTTCCTTGCCGAAGCCGCGGGTCGCCAGCGCCGGGGTGCCAATACGCAGCCCCGACGTCACGGCTGGCGGACGCGGATCGAAAGGAACGGCGTTGCGGTTCACCGTAATGCCAGCCTTATGCAGCAAATCCTCTGCCTGCTGGCCATCCATCGCGGAGTTACGCAGGTCCACTAGCACAAGGTGGACATCGGTGCCGCCGGAGACGACGTCGATGCCGGCTTCCTTGGCGTCTGGCTGGGTCAAGCGCTCGGCGAGAATCTTTGCGCCCTCGAGCGTGCGCTCCTGGCGGTTACGGAAAGCCTCCGTCGCGGCGAGCTTGAAGGCGGTAGCCTTCGCAGCGATCACGTGCACCAGCGGGCCACCCTGCTGGCCTGGGAACACTGCCGAATTGAGCTTCTTGTGCAGCTCGAGATCGTTGGTCAGGATGAAGCCGGAACGTGGTCCACCAATCGTCTTGTGCACCGTGGAGGACACAACGTGTGCATGAGGCACCGGCGACGGGTGCAGACCAGCAGCGACCAAGCCAGCGAAGTGCGCCATATCGACCCACAAGTACGCACCAACCTCGTCTGCGATCGAGCGGAACTCAGCAAAGTCCTCGTGGCGAGGGTACGCGGACCAACCCGCGATGATCACCTTCGGCTTGACCTCGCGCGCCTGTTCACGCAGCTTCTCCATGTCGATGGTGCACGTGTCTTTTTCAACCTCGTACGCAGCGACGTTGTACAGCTTACCGGAGAAGTTGATCTTCATACCGTGCGTCAGGTGGCCACCGTGAGCGAGGCTGAGGCCCAAGATGGTGTCGCCCGGCTCGCACAGCGCCATCAACACAGCCGCATTCGCCTGCGCACCGGAGTGTGGTTGCACGTTCGCGTATTTCGCGCCGAAGAGCTCCTTCGCGCGGTCGCGCGCCAGGTCTTCAACGATATCGGCGTGCTCGCAGCCACCGTAGTAGCGACGACCTGGGTAGCCTTCGGCATATTTGTTCGTAAACACCGAACCCTGTGCTTGCAGCACTGCTCGCGGAACGAAGTTCTCGGAGGCAATCATCTCCAGCGTGTTTCGCTGGCGCGACAGCTCCTGAACGATCGCTTCGTGAACTTCAGGGTCAAAAGTAGCGAGATCCTGGTAGCGGAGGTCTTCAGACACGTGCACCGGGTCCTTTCAAGATCAGACAGTCAATCATGTTTTAGCTCATGTCCAGGCACACCTATGCCTGGCACTGCTAAGCAGTATAAGCATCAGCGCTACGAAAGAAGTCCACTTTATTCAGGAACTTCAGAAGTATCTGCACCTGAGTTCCCCGACACGAAACAACAAATGTAACAATGATACGCATGGCGAAATCTCCCCGCACTTCGGATTCGAGCCCTTATTTGGACTTTCACCGCGACGATTGGCGGCACCGACGTGCGCAAATGCCACAAGTCTTGACGGAGGACGAAGTAGCCAAGCTCAGTGGTATCGGCGAGAACCTCGATATGCAGGAAGTTGAAGACATTTACCTTCCGATCTCTCGCCTGATTCACCTCCAGGTACGGGCCAGACAAAAACTTACGAAGGCTACAGAGACGTTTATCGGTGATGACCCAGGCCACGTGCCATTCATTATCGGGATTGCGGGGTCGGTGGCCGTCGGCAAGTCAACGACTGCCCGTGTACTGCAGGTGTTGCTACAGCGTTGGGACTCTCATCCTCGAGTGGACCTCATCACCACCGACGGGTTCCTCTATCCCAGCAAAGTGCTCAAAGAGCGCAACCTGATGGACCGCAAAGGATTCCCGGAATCCTACAACCGGCGCGACCTCATGCGCTTTGTCACCGAGGTCAAGTCGGGTCAACCACTGGTCAAAGCGCCGATATATTCTCACTTCGCCTACGACATCATCCCAGGCGAGTTCATTGAGGTCCGCCAGCCGGACATCATCATTCTCGAAGGGCTCAACGTCCTCCAAACCGGCCCGACCCTCATGGTGTCCGACCTCTTCGACTTCTCAATTTATGTCGACGCCCTCACCACCGATATTGAACGCTGGTACATCGACCGCTTCATGAAGCTTCGCAACACCGCGTTTCGAGAGCCCGGCGCGCACTTTGCGCACTATGCCGACATCGATGAGGCGCAGGCCCGTCACAAGGCACGCGATATTTGGCAGTCCATCAACCTGCCGAACCTAGTGGAAAACATTGCCCCCACCCGTATCCGTGCCTCGCTCGTGCTACGCAAAGGCGCCGACCATTCAGTGCAGTGGGTCCGCATGCGCAAAATGTAGCGCCAGGTAGCTGCCTACTTGCCGAAGCGACGGGAGCGCTGCGAGTACTCGCGCAACGCGCGAAGGAAGTCAATCTTGCGGAACGCGGGCCAGTACGTGTCCGTAAACCAGATCTCGGAGTACGCCGCCTGCCACAGTAGGAAGCCGGAGAGGCGCTGCTCCCCCGACGTCCGGATCACTAAGTCTGGATCGGGCTGACCTGAGGTGTACAGGTGCTGCGACACGGACTCGACGGTCACTGCGTTGACCAGTTCGTCCACGCTGCAGCCGCTGGCAGCGGCGTCGCTAATGAGGCTGCGAACGGCGTCGACAATTTCTTGCCTGCCGCCGTACCCCACCGCAATGTTGACGGTCAGGCCAGCTTTGCCTGTGGTGGTGTCGGCAGATCGGCGCATCCTTTCTGCAACCTCATCCGGCAAGAGCTCCAGGTGCCCTACGAGCCGAACCTTGCAGGAGTAAGACTGCGTCGCAAGGTCCTCGATCACCTCGGAAATAATGTCGAACAGCAGCTCAACTTCTTCCGAAGTCCGTTGCAAATTCTCCGTTGATAACAGGTAGATCGTAACGACGTCCACGTCCATTTCCGCCGACCACCGCACAAGTTCGCCGATCTTCGCCCCACCCACCCGGTGGCCATGAGAAACATCGGTGAACCCAGCCTCACGGGCCCACCGTCGGTTGCCGTCCGCCATGACCGCGATGTGCTTCGGGCGTTTCTTGCCCTTCAGCTCACGCTTCAGGCGCGCTTCATACAGCGGATACAGAATTTTTTGGAGGCTACTCACGGACCCAACCTTACTCACCAATCAACGGTATGTATGTTAGATGCCTTAGATCCAACGCTTCTTCCGGCGATCAAGCACACCCGCCTCCGCCATGGCCTTATCCAGCGCCTCCTGGTCAAACGGGTCGATTCCGTGCTTCTCAGCGAAGAGGCTGCGACGGCGGAACCGCGAGTACCGGCGATGGAACGCAAACCCCAGAGACAAAATGACCACAGCCAGCATCACCAACAGCAACAGGCCGAATGGCGAAGCCTTGCCAAAGTCAGGCCCCACCGGGTTTTCCTTCGGCGCCTGCGCCACCAAGTAAGCAGAGGTGTTGATAATCGCTGCGTGTGCTGTCGTCATCATGTGTATTTCGTCTTCCTTGTGCTGAAAATGTTAGCGCTCTTGCCCGAAACCTTCAGCGAGCGCGTCCGCGGTCTTCGGGTCAATACCGGCGAAGAGATCATCTTCCGGCAACGTTGATGCTACGCGAGTTCTGGCCAACTCAAACTCTTCTGTCGGCCATACCTCCTGCTGGTCCTCAACTGGGCTCGCCAAAAACGCGCCCGCCGGATCAATCTGTGTCGCATGTGCCGTCAGCGCTGCTGCACGCTGGGGGAAGTACTCCGCGCACTCCACCCTTGTGGTCACGCGACTCATCACATCCGCTTTGTTTTCTTCCCACCGCTGAATCATCAGCTCGTACGGGCTCTTCTTTCCCTGCGCGTACAAGCGGTCCTGCAGAAGACGCATCCGCTGCAGGATAAATCCATGGCTGTAGTACAGCTTCAATGGCGTCCACGCCTGCCCTGCTTCAGGAGCAAAGGATGGATCTCCCGCCTTGTCCCAGGCCAGCATCGAGATTTCGTGGACCATCAAGTGGTCGGGGTGCGGGTAGCCACCGTTTTCGTCGTAGGTAATGATGACATGCGGCCTGAACTCTCGAATCGACTCGACGAGATGCGCCGTCACTGCCTCCGGGTCTTGGGTCGCGAACGAGCCTTCCGGCAGCGGGGGCAGCGGGTCGCCTTGTGGCAGACCCGAGTCTTCGTACCCCATCCACTGATGTTCCACGCCGAGGGCCGCCGCGGCCTCCGCCATCTCCTGCTCCCGGACCTCGAGGATGTTCTCCAGCACGCCCGGCCGATCCATCGCAGGGTTCAAGATGTCGCCTCGTCGCCCGTCAGTACATGTGACGACGAGCACCCGGTTCCCCTCCGATGCGTATTTTGCCATCGTTGCTGCACCTTTAGAGGACTCGTCGTCTGGGTGTGCGTGGATCGCCATCAAGCGCAAGCCGGCCACTATTCCTCCTAGAACTTCTTCGGGGCCTGATTCCGTAACTTCGCGCCATCTTAGTACCATTGGAACGGATTGCAGCTACAGCGTCATCCAGCGTCATTCAGCGAGGTAGGTAACCGTGACTTCTCCCAGTCGCCCAACATCCCGATACGGCTCCAGCACCACCCCGACAGCCACGAAACGCAGCAACGCCGCTGGCCGGATCGTCGCGCTGATCGCCATCGGCCTCGTCGTCGTGCTGCTTTACAGTGTCTTTGACTACTTCAAGAAGCAGGAGTCCCGCACCGTCACTGCGGATTTCATCTCGCTCGAAGCTGTTGACGACAACACCACACGCATGTGGATCGATGTATCACGCAAAGACGTCGAGGCCCCTTCGTACTGCATCGTCACTGCGGTCAACTACGCGCATGCCGAAGTTGGGCGTCGAGAAGTAGTACTCCCCGCAGGCGGGCAGGAGCTCGAGCGGGTCGCCGTCGAACTACCGGTGCGCGAGCCGGCAGTCTCAGGACGTGTCTACGGCTGCTCGGACAATCTGCCGTTCTACATGGACCCCACCAGCACCTTTTACGACGCCCGCTAAGCCTCACCAGTGCACCACCTGCGCGGCAGCTGTGCTATTATCCGCCTGGTAAAGTTGCCCGCCAACCGGCGGGCTCGTTTGACATATATAGGGAAGGTTTTTACCTGATGGCGCAAACTCAGCAGCAGTACATCACCCCGGAGATGAAGGCCAAGCTTGAAGCTGAGCTTCAGCAGCTCATCGACAATCGCCCTGTCATCGCAGCCGAAATTAACGAACGCCGTGAAGAAGGCGACCTCAAGGAAAACGCTGGCTACGACGCCGCGCGTGAGCAGCAGGACCAGGAAGAAGCTCGCATTAAGCAGATTTCCGAACTGCTGGCTAACTCCACCACGGAGCGCTCCGGCATCGTCGAGGGTGTAGCCCACGTAGGTTCCGTCGTGCACGTCTACTACAACAATGACGAAAATGATAAGGAAACGTTCCTGATCGGTACCCGCGCGGCTTCGACGGACAACGAGGACCTGGAGACCTACTCGGAGAACTCTCCGCTCGGCGCAGCCGTAGTCGGTGCTTCCGAGGGTGAAACCCGCACCTACAACGCCCCAAATGGCCGAGAGATTTCGGTAACAATCGTCTCCGCAGAACCGTATGATTCTGTTAAGGCTTCCACGCCACGGGCGAAGTAGCCTGTCTACGCCATCGGCGTTATCCGTGATCGCTGACATTGAAGGAATTCCTGTGAATAAGTTCTTTTCCCGCAAGCTAGTACTCACCAGCGTGGTCGCACTCGGTGCTGTGGGCTTGACTGCCTGCCACCCACCACACCAAAACCCGTCGGACCTGAAGGTTGATACGGCACAAAGCCAGGACCCAACTTCGCTTCCTGGTGAGCGCGCGAAGGCAACCCCGACGAACGTAACCGATGCAGCAGGCGCTACCTCTGAGGCTGCAGTCACCGAGACTGTCACCGCTATGGGTGCTTCGGACAAGACCCCACTGGTCAATAACTGCGGCAGCGTCGGCCTTGAGCGTCCAGCTTCGCTGACTCTCAACTGCAGCGACCAGAACGATTTCCTCCAGGACATCGTGTGGGATACCTGGTCTGAGCAGCTCGCGCAGGGCACCGCTACCCGCACCACGGTCAATCCGAACCGCGAAATCGAAGATGTGCAGGTTGTCCTGGGCAACCCAGACATCGTAGATGGTGTGCTCGTGTTTAAAACCATCACCGTTGACGGCACGTCTATCAACCCTGAGGGTGCACGCTAAGTACGCTGAATACAGCAATTAGCTCCCTGCCCCGGCCCAGCGATGTTGTTGGCCGGGGCGCTTTTGAGCGCAACTAGACAAAAATACCCGGCCTCACAGTCGTGGGGCCGGGTATTTATTGCAGTGAGCGCGTGCGCTATCGCTGTTGGAAGTAAGACAGCAGGCGCAGGATCTCGGTGTAGAGCCACACCAGAGTCACTGCCAGGCCAAGTGCAACGCCCCAGGCCGCCTGCGATGGGGCGCCCATGCGCACCAACTTATCGGCGACGTCAAAGTCCTGCAGGAACGCAAGTGCGCCCAGCACGATGCAGACCAGGCTAAACACGATGGCGATGGTGCCACCACCGCGAAGCGGATTCATGCCTGTAAAGATGCTCAACAAGAGGTTGCCGACAACCAGGATGAGCACGCCGAAAATGGCTGCGGTGAGGATCCGATTAAACCGCGGGGTAACGCGAATGGCACCGGTGCGATAGACCACAAGCATGCCCGCGAAGACACCGAAGGTGCCCAAGATCGCCTGGAAGATTAACGCGCCTGCGTCCGCGCCGGCGACACTGAACTGCCCGGTGATGGCGAATGAGAACCCACCAAGGAACAGGCCCTCAGCAGCCGCGTACGCCAGGGTAATAACTGGGGAACCGTACTTTTTGCCAAATGCGTGAATCATCACGAGGACGAAACCGGCGACGGCACCGACCAGCGTCAGAATGCTGGCAATGGAGCCGTACCCACCGAGGTACAGTCCGAAGTTAATTACTGCAAAGGCGACAATTACGGCAAGGGTAATGCCGGTTTTAGTGACAACGTCGTCAACCGTCATTGGACGGTCCTCAGACACGGTGCCCGCCGATGCACCCATGGGTGCTTGCTCGTACGGGTTCGCGGCACCGTACCCCTGGTACCCAGTGCCACGTTGGGAATCTACTCCCTGCAGAGTTTTCAATACAGGGTTGTTGCTACTCACGGACCCCTGATCCTTTCTTTTGAGAACAATCGTTCACCTACTCCAACGCACTGGGTGTTGTTTTAGTTCCATGCGCCCAAAGAATTTGTCCGGATCACGCCACTGAGCGTGGCCTCTGCAGCAATCTGCACCACAATTCATGTCCATCTTTCTGGCAGCGCTATACTTCTGTACGTTTGTCGCACTCCAGGAAGGTCGCCATCCCATGCCGCCCCCAATATCAGGTTCTCACCGCTATGTCCCCGCCCTCGACGGGATCCGAACGCTAGCGGTCATGCTGGTTATCGCGTACCACCTCAACCTCCCTGGGTTCAGCGGTGGCCTGCTAGGCGTGGGCGTGTTCTTCACCCTCTCGGGGTACTTGATCACGCTTAACCTCATGCGTGGGCACTACCGGGATAACTCGCTGCACCTGAAGACGTTTTGGGTCAGGCGTTTCCGCCGTCTCATACCTGCGATGCTGACCACAGTGTTGGCAGTCGTGATTCTTTCCGTCGCGTTCGATGCGGGCAACCTTCGTGACCGCTCGTTTGAAGCGTTGAGCTCCATTTTCTACGTGAACAACTGGCATAACATCGCCGTCGGTTCATCGTACTTCGATCAGTTCAATGGCCCCGGTCCGCTGGACCATATGTGGTCACTGGCGATCGAGGAACAATTTTATCTCTTGTGGCCGCTGTTGCTGTGGGTGCTGCTGAGGGTGTTCCGTCGTGGGTGGATTGTCGCCGTCGTGACCACGGTGCTCGCCGGAGCTTCCTTTATCTGGATGTGGGTGCTCGCTGATCCTTCTATCGACGCGACTCGCGTCTACGAGGGCACCGATACCCGCGCGGGCGGGCTGCTCCTCGGCGCGGTCTTAGCAATCGTGGTTTCCTCACGGAAGCACGCCGGTAAGAACATTGGTTCCTCCCCTGTTCTGAGCACCGTTGTTGGCGCCCTCGGCTTCGGCGGCATCTTCGCGCTGAGCATGCTCGTCGCGCAGGAAAACATGTTCTTGTACAAGGGTGGGATCCTGCTTCTGAACCTTGCGTCAGTTGCTGCTATCTACTCAGTCATTGGGGCGCGCGGCCCCTGGACGACCATTTTCAGCTGGGAGCCGCTTCGCTGGATCGGCGAACGCTCCTACGGTATTTACCTGTGGCACATGCCGGTGATTTACTTCATGCCGGATGCGTGGTTGCAGGATCACCGCGTGTGGTCCTCCATCCTCGTGTTTGTGCTTTCGACTGCACTTGCTGCGCTGAGCTGGACCATGTTTGAGAACCCAATCCGTCGCAATGGCGTGTTCGGGCCCCTGAAGCAATTCCGCGCACACCCGTTGGAGGCACTCCGCCCGATCACGCTTGGTTCGACGATTACGCTCGCCGCAATCATTGCAATAGGCATCCCGGCTGTGTTCGCCATGGATACCTCGAAGCCGAACACCACCATGTCCCTGCCTCAGGATGCGCAACGCGGAGGCACGCGCGACCATCGCGAGGGAAAGGACAAAGCCAAGGAAACTGAGGAAAGCTTGACGACGTCCGCCTCTGAGAAAGCTTCATGGGAGGACCAGCCTTCGGACGTGAAGATGAGCTGCGAGAAGGTCATCCACGTCGGCGATTCCACCTCGATTGGCATGTTCGATATCAACCAGCTTCCTGAAGGCGCGGTCACTGCGATTGACCGATACTTGGACGCTGGCGCAAGCGAGGTAGATACGAGCGTGTTTGGCGCTCGCGCGACGAATCAGGGATTCAACGGCAACGGAGAGAACTACCCGTCTGCGATTGAGTCCGTGCAGCAACTGCTCGCCCAGGGTGCAGCTGACGATGGCACCTGCTGGGTCATCGCCACCGGCGTGAACGACGCCGCCAACGCAGACGCTGCCCGCTCCTACGGCTACGACCCCACGGGTGAGTTGGAGGCAAACATCCGCAAGATGCTTGACCTGTTGGAGGGCTACCGCGTGATGTGGCCGACAGCCGCAACGGGTAACCCGTCGAATGGCTACTACGCCAACGAGAACATGGACGAGTTCAATGTTGCATTGCGCAAGGTTGCGAAGGAGCGTCGAGACGTAGTCGTCTACGACTGGGCGAGCGAGGCGCGCTCCAACTTGGATTGGTTCCTCGCAGGCGACGAGGTGCACTACAACGCCACCGGCAATGACATCCGTGGCAAGCACTTTGCTGCCGCACTTGCTCACGCGTTCCCGAAGGATATCCCGGTAGACGCCATCCCAACGGACGCGGAGGTGACTTCCAAGGGGCCGAAGCTATAGTTTTGGGCATGGCCACTTGGAAAGAAATTGTCGCTGCAAACCCTGACCACTCCGAGAATTACGCCCAGCGGTGGCGCAACTTCGTGCAACAGGGCAAAGATATCGACGGGGAGGCCCGGCTTATCGACGCCCTCTCCGCCCGCCACTCCCGCATCCTCGATGCAGGGTGCGGGACTGGTCGCCTTGGCGGCTATCTGGCAAAGCGTGGACATATCGTCTTCGGTGTGGACATCGACCCGGTGCTGATCGGGTACGCGAAGCAAGACTTCCCCGAAGCAACTTGGGTAGTTGGCGACCTTTCCGCCGATCCGATCGAGGTCCGCGATATCGATATTGCGGTCTCGGCAGGCAACGTGATGGGGTTCCTCGCCGTCGACGGTCGCAGGCCCGCGCTTGAGAACATCTTCCGAACGCTACGTCCGGGCGGACGGTTCGTCGTCGGCTTCGGGCGTGGGCGCGGATGGGAGTTCGACGACTTCCTCACCATGTGCCACGAAGTCGGGTTCCAGCCACAGCACCAGTTTGCGAGCTGGGACTTGGAGCCGTTCACGGAGCAGTCCGGGTTCTTGGTTGCTGTGTTGCAAAAGCCAAAGGTTGATGAGCAGGCCGTTCGCTCGTTAACGAACCTACTCTAATAGTTCGCTGGCCCGACCTTACTGAACAAGGTTGACGCGATTCGCCATCCGTTGGCTACCGCCAGACGTGTAGAAGTGCACCGAGTTGTTCTCGTCTTCGGGGTGATCGCACCACATGTCACGGCCATCGCTGCCCATCTTGCACACCATCGGGTAGGTTTCGCCGGTGACGGGACTCGTCACCGAGATATCAGCCCGCGGCACCGCGTTCACGTTGGGGTTCGCCGCTACGTAGCGCCAGGTTGCGGCGTAGGCGACGTCGAAGATCTCAGCTGCAAATTCGCACGATGTTGCGGGTCCCGCCTTGATTCGGTCGCCGAACTCAGTGGTGCCACACTCCCCTCCTACTTGACCAGTGTTGATGGAGTGGCGCGTTGAAAATGTATGAGTCTCGGTATCCTCGGAGGCGCTGGTTGGGGCGGCGGTGTCCTCCGCGTGTGAATCTGTGGTGGTGATTGTTTGGGTGATCGTGGCCGGGGCTGCATCGTTGCTGCTGGAGCTCGAACCACTGTCACCGGAACAACCCACAACGCCCAAACAAGCGACTGCGATCATCCCGACTGCTGCGTATTGCTTCATTGCTTCCTCAAGGTCTTCGGAGAAAAGGGGTGCCCACAGCATAGCCGATAGGAACACAAAAGGTCCCGCTACCTGTAGGTATGCGGGACGTTGCGTTGTGCCCCCAGTGGGACTCGAACCCACACTGAATTGATTTTAAGTCAACTGCCTCTGCCGATTGGGCTATAGGGGCGCACGGGCCCATAGTACAGGCAGCACCGGGAAAACTCCCAATAGGCACCACCGGACAAAGCCCGGTAGAAACCGCTACTGGCTCACACTGATGATGCGTTTCTTTTTCCTGCCACCGTCGCCATCGGACTCACCAGTAACGGAGATCTTCTCGGCATCGAAAATGTCCGCGATGAAGTCGGCGACCCACTGCAGCAGCTCCATGTCGCGCAGGTTTGGCTGGTTGATGCCTTTGCCTTCACGTGGCATTGGTACCTGCAGTGTCTTTGCCGCAGCACGGTAATTCGCTCCCGAGTACAGGCGCTTCAACCTGACTTGCTTCGAGTCTGGCAACTCCACGGGGTGGAACTTGATCCTCGTGCCTTGAGTCAAGATATCCGAGATTCCAGCAGTTCGAGCCAAGTGGCGCACGCGTGCAACCGCGAAGAGGCGCAAGACCTCGGTCGGAAGTGGTCCGAAGCGGTCGATCATTTCCTCGGCAACCTTGCGCAGGTCCTGCTCATCGCGGGCCTCGGCAAGTTTTCGGTACACGTCCAGGCGCAGGCGCTCGGCGTTGATGTAGCTTTCGGGGATGTGGGCGTCGACAGGCAGATCCACTCGGATCTCCTTCGGGCCCTGGTCTGTCGCGTCGACGACTTCGCCGGTCATGAGCGCCTTGTACGTTTCGACGGCCTCCCCGACCAGCCGGACGTACATGTCGAAGCCAACACCTGCAATGTGGCCGGACTGCTCCGCGCCGAGCACGTTGCCGGCACCGCGCATCTCCAGGTCCTTCTGCGCGACAGCAATGCCGGCGCCGAGGTCGTTGTTCTGTGCGATGGTCGCAAGTCGGTCGTAGGACGTTTCGGTGAGTGTCTTCTCTTTCGGGTACAGGAAGTACGCGTAGCCGCGTTCGCGGGAACGCCCGACGCGCCCGCGCAGCTGGTGCAGCTGGCTCAGACCCATGTTCTGCGCGTTCTCCACGATCAGGGTGTTAGCGTTGGCGATGTCCAGGCCGGTCTCCACGATGGTGGTGCAGACAAGCACGTCGAATTCGCGGTTCCAAAACCCTTGGACTGTCTGCTCAAGCTGCTGCTCACCCATCTGCCCATGCGCGACCACGACGCGGGCCTCGGGTACGAGTTGCCGCAGGGAGCGCGCCGTCTTCTCAATATCGGAAACGCGGTTGTGGATATAAAACACCTGGCCGTCGCGGAGCAGTTCGCGTCGAATAGCTGCCGCAACCTGCTTCTCTTCCTGCGGGCCAACGTAGGTCAGCACCGGGTGGCGGTCCTCCGGAGGAGTCGTGATCGAGGTCATCTCGCGGATGCCCGTCAGGCTCATCTCCAGGGTCCGCGGGATTGGCGTCGCGGTCATCGTGAGCACGTCGACGTGACTCTTCAGGGCCTTGATGTGCTCCTTGTGCTCTACGCCGAAGCGCTGCTCCTCATCCACAATGATGAGGCCAAGCTGCTTCCAGAACACGCCCGTCTGCAGCAGACGGTGTGTGCCGATCACAACGTCGACGGAACCATCCGCCAACCCTGCCATAATCTCCTTAGCTTCCTTCGCTGAAGTAAAGCGCGACAGCTCGCGAACGGTGACCCCGAAGCCGTCCATGCGCTCGTTGAACGTGGAGTAATGCTGCTGGGCAAGAAGCGTCGTCGGCACAAGCACCGCCACCTGCTGTCCGTCTTGCACTGCCTTGAACGCGGCGCGAACAGCAACCTCGGTCTTTCCGAATCCCACGTCACCGACGATCACGCGGTCCATCGGTGTCGGCTTCTCCATGTCCTCCTTGACCGCCTCAATGGCAGCGAGCTGGTCCTCCGTTTCTACGAACGGGAACGCGTCCTCCATCTCGTGTTGCCACGGCGTGTCAGGGCCGAAAGCGTGGCCCGGCGCGGCTTGACGCTTAGCGTAAAGCTCAATGAGTTCGCCGGCGATCTCACGTACGGCGGCGCGCGCCTTGCGCTTGGTGTTCTTCCAGTCGGAGCCGCCCATCTTGGACAGCGAAGGCTTCTCGCCGCCGGTGTATTTGCTCAGCAGGTCGAGGGATTCCATCGGCACCCAGAGCTGATCGCCGGGCTGGCCTCGCTTTGCAGGCTGGTATTCCAGCACGATGTATTCGCGCCTGGAGGCTTCGTCACCGGTCTTGATGGTGCGCTCGGCCATCTTGATGAACTGGCCGATGCCATGCGTGTCATGCACAACAAAATCACCGGGAGTCAGCGCGAGTGGGTCCACCCGGTTCCGGCGCCTCGGGCGGCGCCGCTTCGCGCCAGCAATGTCGCCGACGCGGTTGCCGGTCACGTCGGTTTCCGTCACTACCACCAGGTTGGGTCCGGGGAACACGAGGCCTGCATGTGAAAGGGACTGGTAGACCGTGACCGCGCCGTCGACAGGTTCCAATCCAGGGGTGGCGATGCGCGCCGAGATGCCGTGCTCCCTCAGTCGCTCCGCCATGCGCTCAACGGTGCCCTTCGCTGGCGCCACGAACGCTACCTTGCCCCCGTTGGTTTGCACGTGCAGTTTCAACGTCGCGTAGAGCTGCTCAATTGCTTTGGGCTCGCCCTTCGGTGCGGGTGCAGCCTCGAATTCCAGCGGCAGCGTCATCGCATCATCGGCGGAAAACATACCTGGAGGTGCGAATGTCCACCACGCGTTGCCCGCGTTGCGTGCCGACACTTCCAACGACTCGAACGAACGGAACGAGGACGCCGATACGTCAAGGCCCTCCACAGCAAGCGGGCCCTCCGCACCCATCGCCGCGGCCTCCCACCCAGCTTCCAAGAATTCCTGGTCCGTGGCTTCGAGGTCCGCGATACGGGTGCGCACCTTTTCAGGCCCAGAGACGAACACAATGCTGCCCTTCGGCATGAGCTCCGGCAGCACCGAGTACTTCGCGTCGCTGAGCACCGGGATGAGTACCTCTTCCCCATCGGCGTGGGTGTGCTCAGAGATCCGCGTGAGCAGCTGCACCAGCGTGGTATTCGACGGGTTCGTGCGGGCAAGCTCATCGGCGCGTTTGGCCACGCTGGCGTCGATAATTAACTGGCGCGCCGGAAAAAGCTCGACGGATGTGAGCTCCTCGATGGTGCGCTGGTCGGCGACGGCGAAGCTTCGGATGTCGGTGACTTCGTCGCCCCAGAACTCGAGGCGCACTGGGTACTCGGCGGTGGTCGGAAAGATATCGATGATGCCACCGCGCGTGGCGAACTCCCCGCGCTTTGCCACCATGTCGACGTGCTCGTAGGCGAAGTTGACGGCTTGTTCGGTCAGCTCCGTGAAGTCCCACTCGGTATCGACTTTCACTGTAATCGGCTCCACCGCGGGCAACACTGGCTGGCAGAAGGCGCGCGCCGAGGCGATGATGACCTGGGGCATCTCCCACAGCACCTTCGCACGGGCACCCACGACATCAGGCGCCGGCGACAACCTCTCGTGAGGCAGCGTCTCAAAAGCGGGGAAGTTGGCGACCTTGCCCTTTCCGAGCATCGCCTGCAGTTCAGCAGTCAGATCCTCCGCCTCGTGGCTCGTTGCGGTCACCAACAGCACCGGAACCTGGCGAGCCAGCGCACCCGTAGCCCACGAACGAACCTGGTCAATTCCAGTCACGTGCAGCGAGTCGACGCCGATGTTGCCCACCAAGCCCTTAAGCTTCGGGTCGGTAAGCGCCATAGTGAGCAAACCACCCAACGCAGGCGCCTGAGCTGTCTGTTCTTCCACTACTGTTCCTCCACTTCGTTCGTCATGATGCGGGGCTGTGCCTCCAACCCGCTCAACCCGTTCCAGCACAGGTTCGAAATGTGCGCCGCGACCGTCGCCTTATCCAACCGCGTATCGACGCCCCGTTGGTCCAACCACCACAACGCCGTATTCGACACGGTCCCAACCAGCGCCTGCCCGTACAGTGCCGCCACCGAAGCATCGAGGCCGCGGTGCTCAAACGCACGCTCAAGCAGGTAGGACACCTCCGCAGTTACGCGGTTCAGCACTGTCGAGTACGTTCGTTCACGTCCGAGGATCCTACCGTGCACCAGGATGATAAACCCATCAGTTTCCTCATCGATGTACGTCAGCAGAGCCAACACGCCATTATCAATGCGCTCTCGCCAGCGTCCGTTCTGGATCACTTCGACAATCGTGCGCTCGAACCGCGCCATCTCCTGCGAAACGACGGCGTCGTACAACCCGGTCTTACTGCCAAAGTGTTCGTACACGACGGGCTTCGACACATCTGCACGCAGCGCAATCTCCTCCATGGAGATTCCATCAAATCCACGTTCTGCAAAGGCAGCGCGACCAATTGCGAGCAACTGGTCCCTGCGCTGCGTTCTTGTCATTCGCTGCCGAGCCATGCATTCTAGCTTAGAGCCCACCCCGGGCATCACCCCGACAGCCCGTAAACTGCCAGCTCATCACACTTTTTAACATTTCGTGAGGTTTCGGTTACACTAGGTCGAGTAATTCCCCATGGTGTAATCGGCAACACTACGGTTTTTGGTACCGTCATTCTAGGTTCGAGTCCTGGTGGGGAAGCTTTTTATTGCCCCCGCTACCTGGCGCTTTGCCTGGGTTGGGGGTGTTTTTCGTTTTCCAGCGGGGTGAACTGTGGGGCGTTTGAGGGCGTTTGTGGGGGTTTATGTAGTCAAAATGTAGTCACGAAACTGCACGATTGACTCCGTTTACCGGAAAAGCTATATTGAAATTGCAGTGGCGGCGCTGAAACACGCGTACCGCGCTAATTCCGGCGGCCAGAGCAAAGCATTGTTCTGGCCGCTGAGCTATCTCGAAGGAACCGCCATGCTCATAGCCTACCTCGATGAATTCGGACACCAGGGCCCCTACATCCGACATGACCATAAAAAGTTTAATACACACCCAGTATTTGGTTATGCCGGGTATTTGATACCGTCGCACAGCGTTCGGCAATTTGGTGGCTATTTTGAGTACGTAAAAGAACAGCTTCTTGACTGGGAAATTACGCAAGCTAATGCGCATCCAAGACGGTGGGAAAAGAAGGGATCAGCACTCTTTACCACCGCGAATATCCGCGAGTACAAGGATGAAATCAACCCAGCGACTAAGAGGCTGTACCGAAAACTGGGAAATCTTGGTGGTCAACTCTTCTTCTTTGGACAAGAGAAGCCAATTGGCCCAGTCAGCGTCACTAAAGAGACTTCTCAAGAGCGCGAGGAACATTGTTTGATCCAAGCCATCAATAGGCTTGGCAGGATAGCGACGAAAGCCAATGAAGAGCTGCTGGTCATCATGGATGCAACTGATACGGACAACCGTGAACGTGCGGTCGCAACACTTGGCAAAACTATTTACAGCAAAACCAACAAAGATAACCGCAGCATCATTGAAGTTCCGATTCAGGCCGACAGTCACTTATACGGAACTATCCAGTTTGCTGACTGGACGTGTGCGTTGCTCGGACGGCTCACAGACTACCACTTCGCAGAACGGTCACAATTTGCTTGGTCGGTCGACCTCTGTAGAGATGTGTTCAAGCGCTGTTCGCCCTCCAGCAACTCGATTATTTGGAGCAATTCAACCGATCACTCATTGAAGTGCTCTCCAAAGCATCTAATAAACACGACAAAGTTTTGGGAAATCGCTGCGGAGCACGAAGCCAGAAACAAACGCCGTATGCAAGGCAACCAACAAATGCTGCAGCGCATCGTCTCGGCAGGTTCCCCTGACTTACAACGGAAGTTAGACGCCATTCGCGGAGGCAAAGCTTCCAAGTAATTCTTAAACCTTTTCAGGTCGTGGTCTTCCTGGAACTTAGCCTAGTGGTGATGCCCCTCCGGCATCGGCCGCAGGTTCGCCTTCTGCCCAGGCTCAACCATGACGAACTGCCCCATCATCCCTTCATCTTCGTGGAAGAGCATGTGGCAGTGGTACATGTACGCCAAGGTCGGATCCGGGTGCCAGCCGAACTCCACAATGAGGGTGACGGTTGACAGTGGCGGTACATAGATCGTGTCGTGCCAGCCTTCGGTGAAAGCAACCTCGCCGTTGTCCACCTTGTCCACCAGGAACCTGGCATTGTGTACGTGGAAGTTGTGCGGCCAGTCGGAGTTTTCGTTGGTCACGTGCCAGATTTCAGGGCCGTTGTGGTCGATCACAAAGTCGACGCGTTCCATGTCCATGGACTGCTCATTGATTTGGAAGCCGTTGAGCCGGAATTCGCGCTCCGGCGCACCAGCGACATTAGGGCGGATCACGGGGATGAGCTGCGTCGGCAGCGTGGCAAGCGCGGTGTCGTTTGCTGGGGCTTTGATCTCGAGCAAATCGAAAGTGTCCTGCAAGCCAAACCCGTTGGCGACTTCCTCGTCGGGGAGGCCTCCGCCGTTCGGGACGCCGTCACTGCGCAACATGAGGTCCTTGCCGGCTTCGAGGTCCACGATGATCTCCACACGCTCGCCTGGACTTAGCAGGACCGCGTCGGCTTCGATGGGGGCGTCGAGAAGCCCTTGATCGGTTGCGATGATGTTGAACGGCACGCCGAGACTCAAGTGGTGGAAGCGCATCGTTGCACCGTTGAAGATGCGAAGTCGGACACGGCTTGTCGACGCCTCAAAGCTCGGCTTCGTGATGCCGTTAACCAGCGGCGTTGTCCCGAGGAGGCCATAAGTTGGGTCGATGGTTTCGTCGAGCTGGCCGTCCTCGGTGAACTTCGCGTCGGTGATGATGACGGGGATGTCGTCGACGCCGTACTCCTGCGGCAAGCCGAGTGCATCAGCTGCGTCATCGGCGATGACAATGCCTCCGGCGAGCCCGCGGTAGGCGTGCAAAGCGGAGATCTCGTGCGGGTGCGGGTGGTACCAGCAGGTGGATGCGGCCTGCTCGACCTGCCATGTCGGCTCCCAGCTCGTGCCTGGATCGAAGATGAGCGCTGGACCGCCGTCCGCCGCCGCGGGCAAGTGCAGGCCGTGCCAGTGCACCACCGTGGGCTCATCGAGCGCGTTGTTCACCTTCATCTCAATGGTTTCACCCTGCCGCATGTAGAGCGTGGGCCCAAGCCACGGGCCATTGAAGCCCCAGGTCTTCGTCTTTGTGCCTGGCACGATCTCGTACTCGCCTTGCTGCGCGGTCAGCTCAAAGCTGCGCGTGGTGCCATTGAGCGTGCCTTGCTCCAGCGGCGGGATAGGAAGCGGGCGGGCTTCGGCCTCAGCGCCTTCGGGCGTCGCCTGGCCGGAGCGTACCCCTCCCGGGCCTTCCCCGGCGCACGCCGCCAACAGCGCAACCTGCGTAAACAGTGCGCCTTTAAAGAATGTCCTTCTACTGATGACGTTGCGGTGAGCGCGTGCCGAAGCCATGGGTTCTCCTCTTTCGAATGCGTAAACTCTGCTGCCGACCCTACTATCTTTGGTATGACGTCTCACGAGGAGTACAACGCACGCAGATTCGTGTGGGCCAACGGCTTGCAGGGAATCGGTGACCAAATCGTTGCTGCAAAGACAGTATTACCGTGGCTGTTCACAGCTGCCGGGGTACCAGCCCTATTCACGGCATTCTTGGTACCGATCCGCGAATCAGGCTCAATGCTGCCGCAAGCCGCGCTGAGCCCATGGGTCACCTCGCAGCGTTCGCGAAAATGGGTGTGGTTGGTTGGTTCGTGGGGCCAGGCCGCATCAGCTGGTCTGATCGCGCTTTCTGCGGCGCTGCTCAGTGGTGCTGCCTTAGGCGTTGCGGTTGTCATCCTGCTTGCAGCGCTCTCGATCTTCCGTGCGCTGTGTTCAATCTCAGGCAAAGATGTGCAGGGACGAACCGTATCGAAGGGTCGCCGTGGTCTCATCACGGGGCGGGCTACCGCGCTGTCTGGCGCCGTCACCCTCGCGATCGGTGTCCTGTTCGCAATTCTCCCGAATGACCTACCCCGATGGGTCCTGGTGACGCTTCTTGCGGCGGGCGCCTCCACGTGGGCGTTCGCCTCCCTGGTTTTCCGCACCATTAAGGAGCCTGAAGAGGAACCCTCGGAGGCCTCCAGCAAGGGGTGGGCACGCCAAACGTGGGACCTGATTAAGGACGACAGGAACCTGCAGAAGTTCCTCATCGTTCGCTCCCTCATGCTGGTCACCGCCTTATCGACGCCATTTATTGTCGTGCTGGCCCAGCAACAGGGCACGAACCTTTCCTCACTCGGCGGCTTCATCCTGGCGTCGGGTGGCGCCGCACTCGTTGGTGGAAAGGTCTCCGGTATGTGGGCGGATAAGTCGTCGAAAAACGCGATGGCGTGGGCTGCTGGCACCGCATCCGTCGTGCTCGTGCTCTTGGTGATGTCTGGGCACTGGCTTGCTCCCGAGGTCAACCGCTGGATCATGCCAATCGGGTTTTTCCTGGTCAACTTGGCGCACACGACGGTGCGCGTGGGCCGAAAGACCTATCTCGTGGACATGGCGGAGGGTGATCGACGCACGATGATCACCGGCGCCGCGAACACAGCGATGGGGATCGTCCTGCTGATCGTCGGTGCGATTTCATCGGCGGTTTCGACCCTTGGACCTGAGGCAACGCTGCTGTTCCTGGCCGCAGTCGGCGCGGTGGGTGTGTGGCGCGCGGCAGGTTTGAAGGATGTGTCTGCAAACTCGCGCGCGTAGCGCGTTATGCTGTTGTGCAGTTGGTTTTATACCTCATTCACCGATGAATTAAGGAGTACCCGTTCAGTGGTAAATCATCCTGAATGCGCCGTCGTAGTCCTCGCCGCAGGTGCGGGCACGCGCATGAAGTCCAGCATCCAGAAAACACTGCACGAGATCGGCGGACGCAGTCTGCTCGCGCACTCGCTGCACGCAGCCAACGCGGTAGGCCCGCAGGAGCTCGTCGCGGTTGTCGGCCACCAGCGCGACCAGGTCTCCCCCGCCGTCGATGCCATCGCCGAGGAGATGGGGCGCAGCATCAAGCAGGCAGTGCAGGAGGAGCAAAACGGCACGGGCCACGCGGTGCAGTGCGGGCTTGAGGTCATCCCAGACTTCGAGGGCACTGTCGTTGTTACGAACGGTGATGTGCCGCTGTTGCAGCCATCAACTATCACCGAGCTTATCGACGCCCACAAGGCCACCAGCGCCGCCGTCACCGTGCTGTCGCTCGAGTTCGACAACCCAACTGGCTACGGCCGCATCATCCGCGACGCTTCCGGCAACGTGTTGGAAATCGTGGAGGAAAAGGACGCTAACGAGGAGCAAAAGAAGGTCCGTGAGGTCAACTCCGGCGTGTTCGCCTTCGATGCCGCGGTCCTGCGCGATGCGCTGACCCGCATCGACGCCAACAACGCGCAAGGTGAGCTCTACATCACCGACGTACTCGGCATCGCGCGCGGCGACGGCAAGGCCGTCAGCGCCTACGTGGCGAAGGACCCTCGCGAGTTGGCCGGCGTGAACGACCGCGTGCAGCTCGCCGAGGCCGGCAAGGAACTCAACCGTCGCCTGGTCGAGCGCGCCATGCGCGCCGGCGCCACTGTCGTCGACCCTGCTACGACATGGATCGGCGTGGATGTTGAGATCGGCCAGGACGTCATCATTCAGCCAAACACACAGCTGTGGGGCTCAACCGTGATTGGCAACGGCGCGACCATCGGCCCAGATACCACCTTGACGGACATGGAGGTCGGCGAGGGTGCACAGGTTGTCCGCACGCAGGGCTCCCTCTCCGTCATCGGCGCGAATGCGAACGTCGGCCCATTCACGTTCATCCGCCCAGGCACCGAACTTGGCGCGAATGGCAAGCTCGGCGGATTCGTCGAAGCCAAGAACGCAAAGATTGGTGAAGGCTCAAAGGTGCCACACCTGACCTACATTGGCGACGCCACCGTTGGCCGCGAGTCCAACATCGGCGCATCGTCTGTGTTCGCCAACTACGACGGCGTCCAGAAGCACCACACCACGATCGGTGACTACTGCCGAACTGGCTCGGACACGATGTTCGTAGCGCCAGTAACCGTAGGCGATGGCGCGTACACTGGCGCAGGTACGGTGGTAACAAAGGATGTGCCGGCGGGTGCGCTGGCCATCAAGGAAGGCCATCAGCGCAACATCGAAGGTTGGGTTGAGGCCAACCGCCCGGGTACGGACGCAGCGAATGCTGCAAAGAAAGCACGCGAGAACTAAAGGATCACCATGACTGGATATTCCACGGAAAGCCAAAAAGACCTCAAGCTATTTACTGGACGCGCCCACCCTGAGCTTGCGGAGGCCGTCGCAAAGTGTCTGAACATCGAGTTGGTACCGACCACCGCGCGCGATTTTGCGAATGGTGAAATCTTTGTCCGCTTCGAAGAGTCCGTGCGTGGCTCGGACTGCTTTGTGATGCAGTCGCACGCGCAGCCGCTGAATAAGTGGCTGATGGAGCAGCTCATCATGATTGATGCACTCAAGCGTGGTTCCGCAAAGCGCATCACCGCGATTCTGCCGTTCTACCCGTACGCCCGCCAGGACAAGAAGCACCGCGGCCGCGAGCCTATCTCCGCCCGCCTGGTTGCTGACCTGCTCACCGCTGCCGGCGCAGACCGCATCGTGTCCGTGGATCTGCACACGGATCAGATCCAGGGCTTCTTCGATGGCCCGGTCGACCACATGCACGCTCAGCCAATCCTGGTGGACTACATCAAGTCCAAGTACCCGATGGACAACCTCGTGGTGGTCTCCCCTGACGCTGGCCGCGTGAAGTCGGCTGAGAAGTGGGCCAATATGTTGGGTGATGCCCCGATGGCGTTCGTGCACAAGACTCGAGACATCGACGCCGCGAACAAGGTCGTCTCCAACCGCGTTGTCGGCGACGTCGACGGCAAAGACTGCATCCTGATGGACGACATGATTGATACCGGTGGCACCATCGCAGGTGCGGTCGGCGTGCTGAAGAAGGCCGGCGCGAAGTCGGTCGTCATCGCGTGTACCCACGGTGTCTTCTCTGACCCGGCACGTGAACGTCTGAGCGACTGTGGCGCGGAGGAAGTGATCACGACCGACACGCTTCCGCAGAGCACCGAAGGCTGGAAGAACCTCACCGTGCTTTCCATCGCTCCGCTGCTGGCAAAGACCATTCACGAGATTTTCGAAAATGGCTCGGTAACAACCCTCTTCGAGGGACAGGCATAGCCTTACGCCTCACTTTCGGGATCTCCCCCTTGCGCGCTTCCCCGCGAAGCGGCGTCAAGGGGGTTCTTTGTGCACACCCAACGGTTGTCTGACACACGCAATTGATTAATGTGTGAGGAAGCCTCCGGCTATCCGGCAATCTTTATCGCAAGGAGTACGCCAATGAGCGGCGATGAACAACACCAAGTCACCAGCGATGGTGGCCTGCAGCGCAAGGTGAAAAACCGCCAGCTGCAGATGATCGCATTCGGTTCCTGTATCGGAACTGGCCTGTTTCTTGGTTCTGCGGAATCCATTAGCTATGCGGGCCCAGCGGTCCTGCTCACATTTTTAATTGTCGGGTTCATCGTCTATCTGCTGATGCGCATGCTCGGCGAGATGGCAGTAGCGCATCCTGTCTCAGGCTCGTTCGCGGCCTATGCTCGTGAGTTTATCGGCCCGCGCGCCGGGTTTATCACGGGATGGAACTGGTGGTTTACCACCATCGTGGTGGGCATGATTGAGCTCACCGCGATGGGCACCTTCCTCGACTTCTGGTTCCCTGACATTCCACACTGGCTCACTGCGCTTGTCACGCTTGTCGTTGTGATGCTTGTGAACGCAGCACGCGTGAGCGTGTTCGCAGAGGCCGAGTACTGGCTCTCACTGTTTAAGGTCATTGCGCTGATCCTGATGATCATTCTGGGCGTTGTGCTGGTGCTTGGTCTTGGTCCGGAGCCAGCAGTCGGTTTTGGCAACCTCTTTGTCCACGGCGGATTCTTCCCGAATGGCGCATCTGGTGTGCTGTTCTCCCTGGTAGCGGTGACCTTTACATTCGGTGGCATCATGTCGATCGGTACCGCTGCTGGCGAGACGGAGCACCCGGAGAAGACGATCCCACGCGCAGTGAACTCTGTTATTTGGCGCATTCTGGTCTTCTACATCGGTGGCATGAGCGTCATCTTGCTGCTCGCGCCGTGGGACGAACAGGATATTTCCGCCAGCCCGTTCGTCAGGGTGCTCTCCTCCGTGGGAATCGACGGCGCCGCGCACTTGCTCAACCTTGTCATTTTGGTAGCGGTTGCGTCAGTGTGTAACACAATGACGTACTCAGGAAGCCGCATGCTGCGCGATCTCGCGCGCAATGGCCAGGCGTCTTCATTTTTCGCCGCAACGACCAAAAAGGGGTTGCCGCTTCGAGCTCTGCTGTTCAACGGTTCGCTGATGGGCATTGTGGTCTTCATGAACTACTTCTTTGAGGGTCGTGTGTTCGCCATCCTGCTTGCCATCATCGTCGGCTCCGAGCTGATTACTTGGGCTGCTGTGTGCTTCGCGCACCTGAACTTCCGGAAGACGCACCCCGATGTGTCGTTCCGCGCTCCGTGGTACCCAGTGGCAAACTGGATCTGTGCAGGGTTTTTCATCCTGGTCCTGGTCCTGATGGCGTTTCTGCCTGATTACCGCACCGGCCTGTTCGCTCTGATCGGCTGGGTGATCGCGCTTTCAATCATTTGGGCGTTGAAGCCGAAGTCGCGCGCCTAAAATTTTCTATTCTCTACTCAAGGAGCATCCGAGTTGATTCGCAAAGATCTCGATAGCCTTCCGTCCTACGTCCCCGGCCAGAGGAACGAGCGTGCGGTGAAGCTTTCCTCCAATGAGATTGCTGAAGGCCCACTGCCCGCAGTAGAGGAGGCGATGGCACAGTCACTGCGGTCGGTGAACCGCTACCCGGACATGGGTGCGATGCAACTGCGCGAGGCGATTGCTGCCTTGCTCGGCGTGCGGTCGGAGCAGGTCGCTGTCGGCACCGGGTCTTCAGCGCTGTGCCAGCAGCTGGTTACCATGACCTCGCAGCCGGGCAACGAGGTCGTCTTCCCATGGCGGTCGTTCGAGGCGTACCCGATTTTCGCTCAGATCGCGGGAGCTACGCCGGTTGCAGTGCCATTGACGGCTGACCACCGGATGGATTTGCCAGCGATGGCGGATGCAATTACCCCACGAACTTCCCTGGTGTTTGTGTGCAACCCGAATAACCCGACGGGCACCACGATCACGGAGCGCGAGTGGGCTGACTTCATGGCCCGCGTCCCTCAAGACGTTATCGTCGCGCTGGACGAGGCCTACTTCGAATACAACGCAGCTACCGACTCCCCGCGCGGTGTCGATGAAATTCAGGTGTATCCCAACGTTGTGTGCCTTAGGACCTTTTCCAAGGCGTATGGGCTGGCCGGAGCGCGCGTTGGCTACGCGTTCGGCCAGGAGGAGACGATCGATGCGCTGAATAAGGTCGCCGTTCCGTTTAGTGTGAGCTCGGTGGCACAGGTCGGTGCGCTTGCTTCCTTGTCTTCACAAGACGAGCTCCACGACCGCGTCGCCCGGACGCGCGCGCAGCGTGAGCGGCTGCAGGAGTTCTTCGCTGCATACGGTACTCCCCACTCCGAGGCGAATTTCGTGTGGGTTCCGGCAGAGAGTTTGAACGAATCACCACAGGATCTGGCGGCGCAGCTTGCTTCGCACGGGGTGCTTGTTCGCGCCTTTGATGAAGGCATCCGTATTACGGTGACAAACGAGGAAGAAACCAATGCGTGCACTGCCGCCTGGCGGGCGCTTGACAATGGTGGGCGTCGAAACCTAAGCTAGCTGGGTCTCGGCGAGGGCTGATTTTGGCCGTTATCGACGCGATATGTATCTCAGACTTTGGCCTGTGATCACTCGACGAGCAATTTGTCCGTTCAGTGGTCACAGGTTTTTTGTGGCCCAATTACAAAAGGAGTCACAAACATGGCTATTACCCCAGTTGTTGTCCCAGGTCAGAAGCGCGAAGAGTTCGGCAAGGGCGCTGCACGTCGCCTGCGTCGCGACGGCCGTATCCCGGGCGTTCTCTACGAAGCTGGCATCGACAACATCCACTTCTCTGTCGACCGCATCGAGATGACCTCCATCGTGCGCAACGAGGGCGTCAACGCCATTGTTGAGCTGGAGCTCGACGGTGAGAAGCTGCTCGCGATGGTCAAGCACATCGACCAGAACGTGATCACCCTCGATATCGACCACATCGACCTGCTCGGCATTAAGCGCGGCGAGAAAGTTGTCGTCGAGGTCCCTGTTGTCACTGTCGGCGAGGCTCACCCAGACGCAGTCGTCCTGGTCGAGTCCGACCTGATCGAGATCGAGATCGACGCTCTGAACATCCCGGACGAGATCGAGGTCAACATCGATGGCAAGGAGATCGGCGACCTCATCACCGCTGCCGACGTCACGCTGCCTGAGGGCGCTGAGCTGGTGTCCGCTCCGGATCACCTGCTGGTGAACTTCACCTACGAGCAGGTTGACGAGGATCTCGAGGCTGCAGCTGAGGAAGCTGAAGAGGGCGGCGCTGAAGCTGGCGCAGAGTCCACTGAGGAAGCTGAGTAATCCTCCCGCTGCGTTTCACAACGTTTCGACGCCCCGTTCCACATGCGAACGGGGCGTTTTGCTGTCTTTGCCTATGATGTGGGAATGACTGCTTCACCAATCATCGTCGTAGGCCTTGGAAACCCTGGCCCGAAATACGAAGGAACGCGCCATAACGTAGGCGTGTCTGTTATTGAGGAGCTCGCGGGCCGAGCGACGATATCGCGGGCGACACTGGCGCTGCACAAGCGCACCAACACCCAGGTGGCCGAGCTTACCGCGGGGAGACTCCTCCCCGACCGGCGGGTGGTCCTGGCACGCACGCAGAGCTACATGAACGTGTCCGGCGGCCCGGTCAAGGCGCTGCTTGACTACTTCGACGCCTCCCCCGCGGACCTGTACGTGGTCCACGACGAGCTTGACCTTCCGTTGGGAGAGGTGAAGCTGCGCACCGGCGGAGGCGACCACGGGCATAACGGGCTGAAGTCAGTGACCCAGTCGCTGTCGAAGCTGAAAAACGGCAAGAACTACAACAAGCTTGCGGTCGGGATTGGGCGCCCGCCGGGCAAGATGCCGCCGGCGGACTTTGTGCTGCGCCAGTTCGCGGCGAAAGAGCAGATCGATGTCGCGATTGCTGTTGCCGATGCGGCCGACGCGTTCATCGCCCACGCGCAGGGTTAACGGAGTTTGCCGGTACCTGCCATCCACGCTTCCACGGCCGCCGCGGGCCCCGTAGGCAAAGTGCCTCGCCGAGCGCCGACCAGGCAGTAGTCATTCTCCGAGGTCATGGGGCGCAGGTAGGGGTAGAGCGGCGGCAGATCGGGGTGCGCGTCTGTGAACGCGCTCTGGATACCCCTGGCGACCCGTCCGCTGAACGCCCTGCTAGCAATCGTCGACCGATCGCTTTGGAGCAGCTCGCGGTTACGCAGGCTCGTTCCGGCTTCGTCCGTCATGAGGAATACGCTGCCGCAGGATACCGCCGTAGCGCCTGCTTCAATGAGACGGTCGACGTCGTAGGGCGTGCGCGCTCCCCCGGCCGCGATGATTGGCACTCCGATGCTTGTGAGCACGCGGACGAGCTCCAGGGTGTCACGTGGGTCCGGCATCTCGTTCGGCGACCACGTAGCACGGTGGCCTCCTGCAGAAATTCCTTGCACCACGAGTGCGTCAACGCCACGCGCGACGGCAACCTTCGCTTCTTCTTCGTTGGTGACGGTCGCCCAGGCCTGCGCGCCGGCGTTGTGTGCGCGTTGAATTTCGCGCTCGGAAAAACACCCGAACGTCGAGGAGACCACTGCAGGGCCAGCCTCGAGCGCAATCGCAAACTTATCCTCGAAGCCACAGCTCAAGTCAACATCCGGCACCTCCACCCCAAGTTCCGCGGCCAGCGCGCGGACGTCACGCTGATCGGGCGCAATCCGCTGTGGCATGAAGAAGTTCACGCCAAAGTTGCCGGTGACCTCCGCAAGTTCTTCGCGGGCCTGCGAGACGCTGCAGGTCCCAAACGCGAGGAACCCAAACGTCACGGCGTTGACAAGGGCCGGCGTGGAGGGTCCTCCCGCCATCGGAGCCGCAATAATCTTCGGTAGCTGCATACCCATACGCTAGCGGCTCCCATCGTGAGAATCGAGAGGTTCTGCCTTACACTAGCCTCCGTGTTGAACTTCTTCCGCCGCTTCAAGCGCGCCAACCCCGCCCCTGAGAACATCGACTGGCTCGTGGTTGGGCTGGGCAATCCTGGTACCGAGTACGAGCGGACGCGACACAACGTCGGCTACCTCGTTGTGGATGCGCTCGCGAAATCGCTTCCGGTCATCGCAGGTCGCGATTACTCGTTCGCGGTGAAGGACGGTGTGGCCTACGCCCGCGCGCACACCTACATGAACGAGTCCGGCAAGGCCATCGCTCCGCTCGCCGCGCGCTACAACCTTCCCCCGGAGCGAATCGTGATCGTCCACGACGAGCTGGACCTGCCTCCGGGCAAGGTTCGTTTGAAGCAGGGCGGCAACGAGAACGGCCACAACGGGTTGAAGTCGCTCACGCAGGAGCTTGGGACGCGCGACTACGTGCGGGTGCGCGTCGGCATCGGCAGGCCGCCGAAAGCAAGCGGCATCGCTATCCCCGATTGGGTGCTTGCGGAATTCACAACCACCCCCACTGACGCAATCGCGTTAGCTGCCGATGCCGTCCACGCAATCACCAGCACCGGGCTGGCGCAAGCGCAAAACGAGATCCACCCGCGCAGCTAACCCGGCTCTCCTACTGGGAAGCGTGATGGTGACGCAAGAACTGTTCCAGCGCATTCAGCATCTTCGTCAGGTCTGTGTTTTTCTGCGGGCGCGGGGTGAGGGTGCCGTTGGTGGCGTCGTCGAAAAGTGAAAGGGCAACTTGGTTGCGCACGTCGAACATCGAAAAGTTTGCGACGATCTGCCGCCAGTGCTCCACCGCGCGAATCGCGCCGTCGGCACTGTATCCAACGAATGCGACGGGCTTCATGGCCCACTCGCCGCTGAGGCTGTCGTAGGCGTTCTTCATCGCGCCAGGCACGGAGTGATTGTGCTCAGGGGTAACGAAGATGTAGCCGTCGCAACTATCGACTGCGCGAGACCATGCGGTAACACGCTCATCGGCGTACTGTTTGTTCGCGCCTCCAGGTAGCATCGCTGTGTCGAGCAGTGGGACTTGAAACTCCTGGAGATCAAGGATCTCGTAGGTGACGTCGGGGCTGTTCGCAGCAGCGTCAGCAACCCAGTGGGCAACTTGCTCGCCAAAGCGGCCTTGGCGAATGGATCCGAGCACGATTCCGACTTTCATCACAAACCTCACAGTGTTGCGTTACGTTGACCTAATTCTTTCCCAACCGCGGCGACTATAGCACCGCCCTCCTCACCCTACCTGCCTCCGGTTGTCTATCTCCCCCGCCTTGCGACTACGCTTGAGCACTTATGAGCACGTCTACTGGTACCCGCGCAGAGGCCCACCGTCGCCGCACGTTCGCAGTCATTGCCCACCCCGATGCTGGTAAGTCAACGCTGACGGAAGCGCTTGCGTTGCACGCGCACGTCATTTCGGAGGCAGGTGCGGTGCACGGCAAGGGCAACCGCAAGTCGACGGTCTCCGACTGGATGGACATGGAGAAGGAACGCGGAATCTCCGTAGCGTCCTCGGCGCTCCAGTTCGAGTACCTCCCCGAAGGCTCGGAGGCGACGACGCCCTACATGATCAACCTGGTTGATACGCCTGGTCACGCCGATTTCTCCGAAGATACCTACCGCGTGCTGTCCGCAGTCGATGCCGCTGTCATGCTTATCGACGCCGCCAAGGGCCTTGAGCCACAAACCCTCAAGCTCTTCCGCGTCTGCAAGGCGCGCGGCTTGCCGATCGTCACGGTGGTCAACAAGTGGGACCGCATCGGCCGCGAGCCGCTCGAGCTGGTGGACGAGATTGTCCAGGAGATCGACCTGCAGCCGACGCCGTTGTACTGGCCTGTCGGCGAAGCTGGCGACTTCCGCGGCCTCGCCCACATCAACGCCGACGGCGAAGCAGACAACTACATCCACTTCATCCGTACCGCCGGCGGGTCCACTATCGCGCCGGAAGAACACTACTCCCCTGATGAGGCAGCTAACCGCGAGGGCGAGACCTGGGAGACCGCCGTCGAGGAAGCTGAGCTGCTTGCCGCCGACGGCGCTGTGCACGACCAGACGCTGTTTGAGCAGTGCGTGACCTCCCCCATCATCTTCGCCTCCGCGATGCTGAACTTCGGTGTCCATCAAATCCTGGACACGCTGTGCGCGATCGCGCCAGCTCCTCAGGGCCGTGACGCCGACCCCAAGGCCGTCGAGACTTCCACCACCGCGATGGATACTCACCGTGACCTCGACGACGACTTTTCCGGTGTGGTGTTCAAAGTGCAGGCAGGCATGGACAAACACCACCGCGACACACTGGCGTTCATGCGCGTCATCTCGGGCGAATTCGACCGCGGTATGCAGGTCACGCACGCCCAAAGTGGCCGTACGTTCTCCACCAAGTACGCGCTGACGGTCTTCGGGCGTAACCGCGACACCGTGGAAACCGCCTACCCGGGCGACATCATCGGTTTGGTCAACGCCGGTTCGCTCGCGCCGGGCGACACCATCTACGCAGGCAAGAAGGTGCAATACCCGCCGATGCCGCAGTTCGCACCGGAACACTTCCAGACGCTGCGCGCTAAGTCTTTGGGCAAGTATAAGCAGTTCCGTAAGGCCCTCGACCAGCTGGATGCGGAAGGCGTTGTCCAGATCCTGCGCAACGACCTGCGCGGCGACGCTGCTCCGGTCATGGCGGCCGTCGGCCCGATGCAGTTCGAGGTCATGCAGGCCCGCATGGAGCTGGAGTACAACGTGGAAACAGTCACGGAACCAATCCCGTACTCGGTGGCACGTCGCACCGATGCCGAATCCGCGGAGGCGCTTGGACGCCAGCGCGGCGTCGAGATCTTTACGCGCTCCGACGGCGAGCTGATCGCGCTGTTCGGCGATAAGTGGCGCCTGGCCTTCATCCAGAAGGAGCACCCGAACCTGACGATGGAACCGCTCGTCGCGGACTAGGCCTCCGGCCCCTCCTCGACGTCGTCGTCTTCCCCCTGCTCTTTGAGCGCGGAGGCACTGCGGTCGATCCAGTGCTGCACTTTCAGCCGGAAATCGACCGCTTTCGTGCTTCTCGGCGGGACCTGAATGATTGTTTTTGCGTCATAGCCGACCTGCAGCTGTTTCACGCGCAGCACTTCCGCGTCGATCTTGACGCCTTCAAGTAGCACGACGTTCATCACCCACACCAGAACAAGCACGGCACCTGCCGTACCGAACGCCCCGTACGCGCTCGAAATCCCGATCGTGCCGATGAACCACGAAAAGCCAAGCCAAATAATGAAAATCGCCGTCAACGCCATCGAAGATCCGAGGGTGAGCAGGCGAAACTTCTCCGGCCGTACGTTGGGCGAAACGTAGTAGAGCACGGAGATCAACGCGATCGCAGTCACGATGATGACTGGGAAGCGGGCGTAATCCCAGACAGGCAGGAAGATCTTTGTCAGGTAATCAACGGTATCTGTCATCCCTAGAGGTTCTGCGATCGGCTGCAGCAGACCGTTCACAATTGACTCGCGCAAAAACGTGCCGACGATGATCACGATCACCCCAAGCACCATTATCAGCGTGGTGACCCACATGGTGAACCACGTGCGGACCAGGTTGCGCCCCTCTATGCGGCCGTACATGACGTTCGCGTTCCGGGAGAAGGACCGCACGTACGCGGATGCGGAAAGAAGCGAGACCACGATCGATACCACCAGCGCAATCGTGCTCTGCGCCGGGGTGCCAATCACCGTCAGGAGGAAGCGCAGGGCCTCATCCTCCAATGCTTCGGGTACATAGAGTGCAATGAAGTCGTCAATGATGTCATTGACGGCGGCCTCGTCACGTGGCAGCAGCAGCGTCGCGATCGAGTAGACCGCCAAAATCATCGGAGCGATAGACAACACGGCGTAATAGGTCAGCGCAGCCGCGCGGTCAAGCATCGCGTCAACGGAGAAGTCTGCAATGACACGCTTGGCCACGTATACCCAGCCCTGCGGCGTCACTCGGTTATCTTTTGTGAACACGTCAGGCCTGTCGCTGTGCTGCGGCACGTGCACGAGTTCGCCGGGACCATAGGGCACGACGTAGTCTGTCGCCGGAGGCGATTCGCTGTGTTCCATGGCGTTTACCCTAGTACAGGGTATCGTGTGCACCATGAGCGTGTTGGGTCAGATCAAGAAATGGTTCGGGGCGGGCGCTGCTCCTGCACTCGCAGAGTACCCGACGGAGTATGAGCGTGTGGAGCTCCCGGTGCTCAAGGTCACGACTGCGGCGCTCTCTCCAGGTTCGGACGAACGATTGGTCGTCGTGACCTCTACACCGGCGGCACTCGCGGAGCTCCAGCGTATCGACGGCCCGCTCCAAATGATCTGCCCCGGCGCGCGCACCGTGACTTGGGTGCCCGTCAAAAAGCCCGCTGTTCCTGTACTCGACCCCAATGCTGGATGGGTCATCCCGCTGACCGCTGAGGCGCGTCAGGAAATCGCTTCGCTGCCGGCGACCGAAGGCGAGCTCGAGCTGCAGACCATGCACCTCGCGTTCATTCTCGAGTCTGTACAGTAAGCCCCATGGATTCCGTTTCCCAGCTCTCCACCAGTACGCAGGACTATCTCAAGTCACTCTGGGCGCTCACCGAATGGTCAGACACGAAGGTGACCACCAAGGTGCTGGCGGATTACATGGGGCTTCGGCTCTCGAGCGTGTCGGACGCCGTCAAGAAGCTTGCTCAGCAAGGGTACGTACACCATAAGCCTTACGCGCCCATTACGCTGACGGAGGAAGGCCGCGCGCACGCCGTCGCGATGATTCGCCGTCACCGCCTCATCGAAACATTCCTCGTGGAAACGCTCGGATACTCGTGGGACCAGGTGCATGACGACGCCGAGGTCCTCGAGCACGCCGTTTCGGAATTCATGCTGCAGCGCCTCGACGCCCACCTCAACTACCCTTCCCGCGACCCACACGGCGACCCCATCCCCGCCGCCGACGGCACCGTGCCGCAATTCCACGCTGAGCCGCTGAGCACGATCGCCCCAGACAACGACGTCGTGGTCCAACGTGTCTCCGACGGTGACCCGAGTCTGCTGCAGTTCTTCGACACCTCCGGTATCACGGTGGGTACGCACTTGCGTACCCAGCAGGCAGCCCCGTTCTCTGACACCGTCGAAGTGCTTATCGACGGCCAGCAACCTCCACTTGCGCTCGGGAAACGCGCAGCGGACGCCGTGTGGGTGACCGCTGAGCCCGCCGTGCCCAGAGGGCGCAGCTGAGGAACTCGAGCCCGTAGATGACAGTCATCGTGGCGGAGGTGGGGGCGTCGAGAAGGTAGGCGACGCCGAAGCCTGCGACTGCCCCAACCGCAGCGAGCAGAACCGTCAGGGTCATCATGCGCGGTACCGTCGTGGCCAACTGTTTGGCTGCTGCCGCGGGGATGACCACCAGTGCAATGACCAGGATCGCCCCGACTGCGTTGAACGCTGCTGTGACGGTCAAGGACACCAGGAACATAAACGCGACGGACAGCATGCTCACTGGCACGCCGATGCTGCGTGCGAACTGGCCATCAAACGTGGACGCGAGCAGTTGCGGATACACAAGACCAATCGCGACCACGTTGAGCGCTAGCACCGCGAGCATGATGTAGAGATACACCGGTCCCAGCTGCGCCCCGCCAACAGTAAGCTGATTCCACGCAGCCAGGTTCAAGTCGCCGACGAGCACCGCGTGTGTATCCAGGTGGACGTTCGAGAAGTGGGAGGTAATCAGGATGACGCCCACGCTGAACAGTGCCGGGAAGATGAGGCCCTGCGGGGCGTCTCCAGTCACGAGTCCCGAATCCCCGAGCCACTGTGCGCCGAGGACCACCGCCACACCGGCCAGCGCCGCGCACACGATCACCACCGGTGAGTTCAGGTTGTTCGTAAACAAGTACCCCAGGGCAATGCCCGGCAAGATCGCATGCCCGATAGCATCTATGAGCATGGAGTGCTTCCGCAGCACAACGAATGCTCCCGGCACTGCGCATGCGCACGCCGTGACCACCGCGAGCAAAAGTGTTCCGACGATGAAACTCACGACGCTACCTCCGCCGAAACTGTTGTTTCCAGCCGGGCACGCAGCGCTGCCGTCGCTCGCCGCTGCGAACGGGCCCGGGCGATGACGCTTCGCTTCGGGGCGAAGATGAACGACACCAGAAACACCGCGAACAGGACAAGCACGATAACGGGGCCGGTCGGCACGTTGCCAAGCGCGATGGACAAGTAGGATCCAGCACCACTGCCGACGGCTCCAAACACGCCCGCGAGCACGACCATCGCTGGCACCGTTTGCACCCACTGGCGCGCCGCGGCAGGCGGAGTTACGACGAATGCCACCATCAACACCAACCCGACAGATTTGACGCCGATCACCGTCGCAAGCGCGATCGTCATGAACATCACCGTGTCGATGACCCTCGGGCGAAACCCAAGCATCGTGGACTGCACGGGGTCGAAGGAGCGCAGCTCGAACTCCTTAAACAACACGCACATCACGCAGACCGCGAGCAACCCGACGATGATGCTGATTCGCAGGTCCGCCCTGGTAATCACGGATGCGTTGCCGAACAGGTAGTCCTGAATACCACCTTTGCCTGGGAACGGATTGCTCGTGATCACGTCCAGCAACAGCATCCCGAACCCGAAGAAGAACGACAAGCTGATCGCCATCGCCGCGTCAATCGACGTCCGCGTCCGGGCAGTAATCGTGTTCGCCACCATCACCGCGCACGTACCAGTGACTACGGCTCCAACCAGCAGCGCAACCATGTTACGGCCGTCGACTCCCAGCCCGACGCACAGCAAAAACGCCAGCAACGTGCCTGGTAGTGCGGAGTGCGAAATCACATCACTGGTCAGCGACTGCTTGCGCAGGTACGCGAACGTCCCAAGCATCCCTGCCACTGCGCCAATGATGGTGGTCCCCCAAAACACCATGGCATAGGTGTGGTTCGCAAAGAACGCACCAAGGCTTATCGACGTCCCCATCACAGCACACCCAACAATCTCATCGAGTCCGCGCCTAACCCGTACGCCTGCGCAATCGTTTCCGGCGTAAACGTGGAGGAGACTGGCCCCGATGCAATCACTGTCTTATCCAGCAGCGTCACCGCATCGCAGTACGTCGGCACTGTCGAAAGGTCGTGGTGCACCATCACGATTGTTGTGCCATTCTCGCGCATGGTGCGGAGCACGTCGATAATTGTCGCCTCACTTTTCGCGTCAATGCCTTGAAACGGCTCGTCGAGGAAGAACAAGTCCGGGTCCTGTACTAGCCCGCGTGCGAGAAAGACGCGCTGGCGCTGCCCGCCTGAGAGTGCGCCGATCTGGCGGCCAGCGAAATCCTGCATCCCTACGCGTTCCAAGGCTTCGTATGCGGCGGCGCGTTCGCGCTTCCCCGCCCTGCGGAACCAGCCCAGCTTCCCGTACGTACCCATCGTCACCACGTCGAGCACCGTCGTAGGAAAGTCCCAGTCGACGCTCGCGTGTTGTGGCATGTACCCCACGCGGTGGCGCACTGCCTTGAGCGGCTGGCCGAAGAACTCGGTCTCCCCGGTCAGCGTCGGGATAAGCCCCAGCATCGCCTTGATCAGTGTTGACTTGCCGGCACCATTCGGCCCGACGATCCCCATGATGGCGCCCTCGGGGAACCGCACATTCACCTGTTCCAGGACCGGATCGAGGTGGTAGGCAACGGAAAGATTATGCGTCGCGCACGCAAACGTCTGCGTAGTCATGGGTTACTTGCCCCCGAGCGCTGCAGCAACTGCTTCAGCGTTATGCAGGAACGCCCCGATGTAGGTATCCGTTGGCGCGGTGGGGCCGAGGGTGTCGGCGAAGAGCTCCTCGTCAGAAATGGCGACATCCCACCCGCGGGCGTGCACAGCCTCCTGCAGGCTCTTAATCGCCTGCGGGTTCGCCTGATTGTCCTGGAAGATCGTCGGCACCTTGTTGTCCGCGATGAGATCCGCAAGGTCCGAAAGTTCCGACGCCGACAGCTTCGCCTCTGTGGAAACAAAGTCCGTCGCGTACACATCCAACCCGTAGGTCTTGCCGAAGTAGTTGAAGGCATCGTGGCCGGTGATCAAGATGCGTGGCCCAGTGATGTTCGCCAGCATGGTTGCAGCCTTTTCGTTCGCATCCGCGATTTCCGCCTGGTATTTCGCGGCGTTCTCGTGGTACTCATCGGACTTCGAAGGGTCGACCTCTGCAAGCTTGTTTGCGACCTCGCCGACAACCAGGCTCCACGCCTCTGGACTGTTCCATACGTGCGGGTCATGCAGAGGGTTGCCCTCAGCATCGGTTTCTGGCCAGTCAAGCAGCAGATTGTTCGGCAGCTTGTCTCCTACTGCCAGCTGGCGGTCCCCGAGGCTCTCCAGCTGCTTGATCATCTGAGCTTCGAGGTGCAGGCCGTTCCAGAACACCACATCGGAGGACTGAATCTTGTCGATGTCCTTCGTTGAGGGCTGGTAGGTGTGCGGGTCCCCGCCCGGGCCAACCATCGTGGTGACCTCCGCCTCAGGCGCAATGTTGGCGATGGCATCCGCGAGGTAACCCGTGGTTGCGTAGACCTGCAGCGCACCGTCGGCGTTGATGCCGTCCTGTGTCGCCTGGTTGTCCTCGGTAGACGAGCAGCCTGCGAGCCCTACGCCCAAGGCAAGCGCGCATGCAGTGAGGATCCTGGATGTGCGTGACATGAAGTGTTTCCTTTCAAACTAAGGTGTACCTCACCAACTCTAAAGTTCGCCCTACCGAACTTGCAACTTATTATGTGCAAACTCACACGAAGATATGGTTGAGCTGCACAAATAGAGAAAGGCCCCGCGGGAGAATTCCCACGGGGCCTTTGTAGAGAGAAGTTTAGAACTTCAGAAGACCTGATGCCCATGCCGCAGCGTAGACCGCCGCCAACACACCGCCGACTGCAGCGATAATGCCGACGATCATCCCCACGTTGTCGGACGCGGACGACTTGTCCGACTGGCCCGTGTTCACACCAGTATCGGTCGGTGGCGCCTGAGGCTTCGGCGTCTCAACGTCAATGCGGTCCGGCTCCTCCGGTGCCTGACGCCCAGCCTTCGGGTCCAGAATCCGGCGCGCAGATTCCTTCAGGCGGTCACTAGCGGTTGGATCCTTCTCGATCTCCTTGCGGATGCGCTCCATCTCTTCCGCCGTGTAGTCAAGAACGGAAACCTGGTACTCCTCCTTGAATACCTCGTCGCCTTCGGCGTTAACGATGCGGATCTCAAGCGGCATCGTCGAGTCCCGCAGCGAGGTTGCATTCTTGATCGGGATTTCAACACGTGCAGAAGGTTCCGCACCGCTGGCGTTAATCTGGCCAGGAACAGTGACTTCGATTGGCTCCGCACCCGTGATCGTCGGATACTTGGCGTACACCGTGAACTTGTGCACATCCAGACCGAGGTTGCGGATCTCACCAGTCAGTACGTCGGTTGAACGGTTCGTCACCACCGCCGCATCTTCACCGCCGGCCATTCGGAAACCGGCCTTACCCGGGTTCTGATCTGCAGCAATGATTTCTAGCTCGCGAGCAGAAATATTGTGGCTTGGCTCCGGAATGTCGTCGGTGCCAACGGTGCCTTCGCCCGAACCAATGTACTTGCCCTTGAGGTTCAGGTTGTCCCAGTCCGCTGGCACGGAGTACTTGCCCTCGTAGCAGACCACCCCGTCTTGCTCACACTTGTCTTTCGGGTACCTCTTGTCGGTCTTGGGGACCGATTCATAGGCCTGGTCGGAGTAGTCGAAGTGCGACCACTGGTAGAGGTAGTTCATGACCGACTTGTACGTCGGCAAATACGCCTCGGTATCCACCGGGTTCGTCGACAGTGCGCCATTGTGGGTCAGGCCTAGGTTGTGGCCGAACTCGTGCAGGATGGTGTTTCGCAGCTGCTCTTGGTTGGTCACGTTCTCGTGGTAAGACACGTAAAACGCAGAGTCGTTGACCAGGCCGGTACCCGTCGACCAGTCGCCTTTCTCCATCTGGTCGCCGATAATGCCGACGCGGAACACCGACTCACGAGTACCGAGCAGCTCCTGGCGCTTTTGCCCTAGCTTGTCTCGCTTCGACATACCATCCGCGAAGTACAGCGGGGTGAAGTCCTCCGTTGGGCCACCGTGCCTGTTCTCGTAGTTAGGGATGGAGGTGTAGAGGTCACCAGCATCGATATGGAGACGAATCCCGTGCGCAGCGAACTTATCCTCCAGCTCCATCAGGGACTCACGGGAGGGCCGGTACACGTTCGCGTTCGCCTCAGCGCACTTCGCAAACTTCTCAAAGTCTTGGATGTTCGCGCCGAACTTATTCACCTCGTTGCAGTTCAGCGTCTCCCACTCAGACTTCATCCAGTTCAACTGCAGGAACAGATCTTTCTGTCCTACTTTCGCCCCCCACCTGTCGAGTGGAAGCTGGGTCCCGTCAGCAGCGGTAAACCCCACCTTCTCCCACTCATCCGGCAGCCCATCCTGGTCAGTGTCTTTCGCCGTGGGCTGCGTCTGGATGAAGATGTTCGCGGTAACCGACGCCGTCCCCTGAACTGGTAGTTCCTTGTTCCACGCCGCGTACTGGTAGCCGGCGCCGTCTTCGGCAACTTCACCCACCCGGCTAGCTTCGCCAGACTCGATCGCGTGCCCCGCCGCCTTTGAGACGTCAGCACCACGGAAGTTCACCGAAACATCGTAGCCAGGTTTTTCGGCAGGACCGAAGTTAAACCTTCCGCCTCGGTAGGTACCTTGATACTGCGCATACTTTGGCACGGCAGAGAACATCTCAATGTCAATCTTGCGGTCACGCTTCGACTTGTTCGTAGCCTCGACCGTCACGTCCATCGAATTTGTGCCGATCTCAATCGTGCGCGTGATCTGGATTTCGGTGTTCGCATCGTAGTGCGTCAGGATGACCTTGTAACCGATCTCGTTTTCTTCAACGTCAGACTTCGTCTCAGTCGGGAGGAACGCCACCTGTCGCCCGTCGACGGTCAGGACAGTCTGCAGGCTGCTTTCGAGCAAACCGCCGACCGACTGCGGATTCTGGAACGTCGTGTTCAGCTTCGACCCGTACGCCAGGTTCGAAGTAGCAAAGCCTTCAGTCTTCGAATCATTCTCGATCCAGACGCCGCCGGGATTCTTTTGAACGCCAGCCTCAGCGATAGGCTGCACCCCACCGAAGGCAAGGCCTGCGCACAGCGCGATAGCAAGAGCTCGTTTCATCTTCACTTTTCTCGTCCTTTATCCCGAAACGTTAAATCCGGCGTTCTTCAACGCATGCGTCACCGCGTTAAACGGCGGAACATGCTTGTTACTGTCCCACAACCAGAAGAGTAAGACACCAAGGCCCTCAGCGGCGATCATGAACGGCACGATCCACCACACGCGCTCCCAGTTCAGCTCCTTTTGCGTCGCTGTTTGCTTAGGCACAACGTGTAGGTCGACCAGCTGCTGTGAGCCATCTTCCCACGTCACAACAACAGGAACGTTAATCTCTTTTGGCTTCTGACTACGTGGCACCGTAGCTCGCACCTCGCCCGTTTCCGGGTTGATATCGACGTTCGCGTCCTGGTTCTTGTAGCTCTTTGGCAGCCCATAGTGGACGCCAGAGAACTGATCTTTCGGCTTGGCAAAGCCCTCTTGCACAGCGTAGTCGACTGTGTTCTTCCTAGCTAACGAGTTAGCAGTTGCCTTCAACTCGATGATTTGGTGCCCACCGGGGAAGTCAACGCGCAGCTTCGAGGTGTAGGTGCTGTCTGCCTCGGTATCTGCCGGAATCTTTGCAGTGACGCGGCCTGTCGCGCGGTCAATGGTGATCGGAATGCCACCGTCGTTTTCGATGGAGAACACGCTGCCGTAGACAGGATCGCCCTCTGGTTCAGCGGTGAACGCCTTACCAGGGGTCACGATTTGCTGTGCATAGCGCAGCTTGTGCGCCTCGAGTTCCTCCGGGCTGAGTTGGTTCACGATGTGCACAGGCAGTGTTACGTACTCCCTTGACCCATCCGTATAGCTGGCCAGGATGTGTAAGTTGTACTCCTTGTCCTCGACGCTTTCGGGAACCACAGCCTCGACGACCCCCGTGGCACTGTCGACGGCGACGTTCCATCCGCGGAGGTCAGCGTTCTTTCTAGCGTCCCAACGGAACTCGGTGCCAACGGGCAGCGGTTCGCGGGAGTTGAGATCTGCAACGAACTTTCCACCTGGCGCCACGCGGGCGTCATCATAGGAGATGTCCGTTACTGTCTTGAGCAGCGGAGGGATCACCTCAAAAGCGGCGTCCGTCTTCAGCTGGCTGCCGTCGGGCATCGTCACGGTCACCGGAATTTTGACGGTCTCCCCGACCTTGGTGCCCCTCGAAGCGACGTACTTGACCTCGCCGGTGTTCTTATCGATCGTAGCTTCTGGGTATGAAGTCTCAAACATCGTCCCACGAGGCACCGGCTGGTTAATGAAGTCGTAGCCGTCTTTACGCAGCGTCAAGCTCGGTGTGATGCTTGAACCGACAGAACCGGGACGAACGTAGCTGGTTGGATACTTGAAGGCGTATCGATCAGCGCCACTAGCTGATTCCTGCAACTCAATCCTGACGGCAAAGTCAGGTGCGTTCGAAGCGCGAATCTTGACGGTGTACACACCGGCCTTCGTCGTTTCGAGTGGTGCAACCTCCACCGTGCCGTCACGGTAGACAGTCACCCATTCAGGAGTCCCACCGATCTTTTCAAACTCGGTACCGGTCTCATTCTCCTCGTTTGGCATGACCACTTTGTGCTCACCTGGCTTCAAGTCAATCTTCGGCCATGTATAGAAAATGGTTTGCTCAGCAGGCAGCTTCAGCGAGGTGATGATGAACGTGTCTTCTTTGACGGTGATCCAACCCGAAACAAAGCGCGGTTTCTCCGGGTCCTTTCCGCCATAGATTTGGTAGCGGTACGAACCTGGGTCGACGATGAACGCAACTGCACCATTCTCGTTGGTGCGCGCAACGTGCGAAGTCTTCCCGTCCTGGCTCACGAACCGTACCTCGGTGTCCTGCAGTGGTGAACCATCGGTATCGAGGAAGAGGTACGAGCGCTTCGCTTTCCCTTCCGGAAGTTCCTCAAACCCCAGCGAGTTTGAAGTATCGACGGCAACTTCGTCGATCACTCCCGGAGAATCTTGCTCGGCACGGGCATATGTTGGAGCACTACCTGCGGACGCAAGCATGATTGAAGTCGCCGTTGCGACCGCGAGCCCGGTTTTACACTTACCTCGACGCACTATTGCCTCTGCCTTACACTTCTTCGAATCACCCATACCGAAAGACGTACGCTTTTAACTTAGTGTATGAACGTCAATTTGCGAACTCCCAGCGCAAAAACGTACACCCCCCAATAACTCATCATGCCCCAGGAACTGCCCTGTGCAGCCTGGGGCATGAAAAGAAATGACTACTTCAGATCCTCCGGAACGGTCCGTGCGGGGTAAATGCGCGGGCGAACACCCGCGATCTCCTCAACAACTCGCACTACCTGGTGGGAGTAGCCATACTCATTGTCGTACCAGACGTAGAGCACGAGGTGCTTGCCGGCCGAAATCGTCGCTAACCCGTCAACGACACCAGCGTGCGTGGTACCGAGCAAATCTGTCGAGACAACCTCAGGCGATTGGATGTAGTCAATCTGCTGGCGCAGGTTAGAATCCGTCGAGACCTTACGGAGGAAGTTATTGACCTCATCCTTTGTCGTCTCGGTTTCGAGCTCGAGGTTGAGCACCGCCATGGAAACGTCAGGCGTTGGAACGCGGATCGCGTTGCCGGTCAGCTTGCCCTCGAACTCGGGAAGCGCCTTCGACACAGCCTTTGCAGCACCTGTTTCCGTCAGCACCATGTTGAGACCAGCAGCGCGACCGCGGCGGTCCCCCTTGTGGAAGTTGTCAGCCAGGTTCTGGTCGTTCGTGTAGGAGTGCACTGTCTCAACGTGGCCGTGCACCACACCGTAGCGATCGTTGATGACCTTCAGCACCGGCGTAATACCGTTCGTGGTGCACGAAGCCGCGGACAGGATCTGGTCGCCGTCCGCAATGTCAGCATGGTTGATGCCGTAGACGATGTTCTTAATATCGCCCTTACCTGGAGCGGTCAGCAGAACGCGGGAGACACCCTTGGATTTCAGGTGCTGGCTCAGCCCAGCCTCATCGCGCCAGACACCGGTGTTATCAACGACGATCGCATCGTTGATGCCGTACTCGGTGTAATCGATGGATGCCGGATCGTTCGCGTAGATCATCTGGATCGGCGTCCCGTTGGCCCAGATGACTTCCTTCTCGTGATCCACAGTGATAGTGCCGTCGAATGGGCCGTGCACCGAGTCGCGGCGAAGCAAAGATGCACGCTTGACGATGTCGTCGTCACCCTTCTTCCGCACGACGACGGCGCGCAGGCGCGCTCCCCCGTACATCGCCTCACGAGCAATCAGAATGCGGGCCAACAAGCGGCCGATGCGGCCGAAACCATACAGCACAACATCGCGTGGCTCGAGCTCCGAGTCCGTATCGACGACGTCGGCAAGCGCCTCGTTCAAGTAGGCTCGCAGATCGCTCGCGCCGGACTTCTTGTAGTCGCTGGCAAGACGGCCAAGGTCAATCGATGCCGTGCCGAGGTTCATCTGAACAAGCTCACGAAGCACCGGCAACGTGTCCTCGAGCGGAAGCTCCTTCTCCACAATGCGACGCGCGTACCGGTGCGCCTTAATAATGTCGATGTCCGTCACACCTACCAGCAGTCGGCCAAAAATCGAGGTGACAACGTTGTTTTCACGGTGAAGCTGGCTGATGAGCGGAAGCATTTCCTGGGCCAGGGTCAGCTTGTGATTCCAGTCCTGTTGGTGCGTTGTATTCGTAGGCGTAGACACAGTCATCCTCTTCATGCGGTAATTGAACAATTGGGAAACGTTTGCCTTGGGGGTACATGACACAGCTGCCGTACCCCCAATACAGGAATTATCGTAGCGTGTATTGGTCCATCTTTGTTACAAATACTCCAGCTAAACCAACCGCACCGCAAGATATGGTTACATCAGTCGCCTTAGGTGGGCTTTGTAGTGCAACGCCAAGTAAACCCGCACCCCACCCCCAAAACACACCCCCGGTGCTGGATGGCGGTATTTGTCCAACGTGGCGTCGACAAGCTGGCGCGAAACTACCTTCGGTACCCTGTGCACGTACATCAACGCATTGGAGGAAACGAATCTATGCCTTGCCCGAAGATCATCGCCCTCGACATGGACGGCACCCTGCTCGACGAACACGGGCGCATTCCCGACGCCTTCTGGGAGCTCCTTCGCCTTGCCGACGACCGCGAAGTCCTGGTCACGCCGGCATCGGGACGCCAGCTCGCGACGCTTCGTGACATGTTCACCACTCATCAGCCTCACACGTTCATCGCGGAGAACGGTTCCGTTGTCTTCCACGACGGCCGCATAATCGACGTGACTGCCATGCCGGAGCAGCCGGTGCGCGAGTTTCTACGCGCGTTTGAAACAGCGCCGTTTTCAGCGTCGGCGGTGCTGTGCACTCCCGAGCAGTCCTACTCGCTGCGCGGTGCATCTAAGGAAGTCGAGCAAGAGATTGCAAAGTACTATCACGCCAACACAAACGTGGATTCGCTTGTCGACGTCCCCTTCGAACAACCCGTGAAAGTCGCGCTCTACGTGGACGGTGATGCAGAGCGTGACGCGCTGGCGTGGGTGCAGGCGCACGCGCCTGGGCTGCACCACGTAGTTAGTGGCCAGCACTGGATCGACATCATGAGCCCAGAGGCAGACAAGGGCAAGGCGCTGCTGGCGATCGCGGACGCCTTGGGCGTGCCTCAGGAAGCAACTGCCGCGATCGGTGATTTCCTGAACGATTACACGATGCTCCAGGCGGCTGGAACAGCGGTTGCGATGGGCAACGCCCACCCGGACCTTAAGAAGGTCGCAGACGAGGTCATCGGAACCAACGCTGAGCATGCAGCAGTGCATCGACTTGCTGCATGGCTCAGTGAGCAATAGCGCTTACTTTGCGGACTTGCGCTCCGCAATAGCTCGCTCAAGCTCAGCTTGGCGCTCTTCGAACTCCTGGACTTTCGCCTTCATCTGCGCCATGAGTTCTTCGTGGTGCTTACGGCCGAGCTCGAGGCGTTCCTCAAGCTCGGCCAGTTCCTTCGCGCGTTGTGATTCATCTAGGGTCATGCCCCTATTGTGGCAAATTTTCCACGCCGAAGCGAAGCGCTACTTCCCTTTCGCTAGAAACGACTCCGCGTTCGCAGATTCCCAGTCCTCGCGCCAGTTCTCCGGGACGTCGCCGTCGACAAGCTGACCGCCGCGAAGCCACTCGTAGCGCTCGCGGTACGTCTGGGGTTTCCCGTAGTCGTCGTTGCAGCGAATCATCTCGGGACGCAGGTCCTTCGGATCTTGCACTCCCATCGCGGCCATGAGGCGCAGCGCTGACGAAACGGTGGCCTTCTGGTACCGCATCACGCGCATTGATTTGTCCTCGACATCCAGGCCACGCTCACGCCACGGGTCTTGCGTCGCGACACCAGCCGGGCACGTACCGAGGTGGCACTCCATTGCCTGCACGCAGCCGACGGCCATCATCATCGCGCGGGCGCTCAGCAGGAAGTCCGCGCCCTGCACCATGCGACGCACCAAGTCGTTGCCGGCGGCGATCTTGCCGGCAGCACCGATCTTGATCTTGTCGCGAAGGCCGCAGCCCACCAGCGCATTATTCACGAACGTCAGGCCCTCTGTGAGTGGCAGGCCCACGTGGTCCTCAAACTCCTTCGGCGCCGAGCCAGTACCGCCCTCGGAACCGTCGACCACGATGAAGTCAGGCAGAATGCCAGTCTCGAGCATGGCCTTGCACACCGAGAGGAATTCCCGACGAGAGCCTATGCACAGTTTGAATCCAACCGGCTTCCCCCCGGAGAGGGTACGCATCTGGTCGATGAAGTGCAGGAGGCCGATTGGGGTATCAAATTCAGAGTGCGCACCTGGGGACGTGAACGCCTTCCCCTCCTCGATCCCGCGAATTTCAGCAACTTCCTTCGTCGCCTTCGCGGCTGGCAGCTCACCGCCCAAACCAGGCTTCGCTCCCTGTGAGAGCTTGAGCAGCGTCATCTTCACCTGTGGCCGCTTTGCCTTCTCTGCGAAGGTATCTGCATCAAATCCCCCCATCGGAGTGCGTGCGCCGAAGTACCCGGTGCCGATTTCCCACACCAGGTCACCGCCGTACTTTTCGTGGTGCGGGGACAGACCGCCTTCACCGGTGTCCTGGTAGAACCCGCCCAACTTGGCTCCCTTGTTCATCGCTTCGACGGCGCGCCCAGACAACGAGCCGAAGCTCATAGCGGAGATGTTCAGCAATGCTGCACTGTACGGCTGGGAGCACTGCGGGCCTCCAATCAGCACGCGCGGCGGCTCCGCAGGCATATCTACGGGGCGCATCGAATGCACCAGGGAGCGGTGTCCCTGCTCGTAGACGTTTTCTTGCGTACCGAACGCAGTGGTCGAAGTCTGCCCTTTCGCGCGCGAGTAGATGAGACTACGAGTGCGGCGGTCGAATGGGCGGCCGTCCCAGTCACGCTCAATAAAGTACTGCTGAAGCTCCGGTCGAATCTTCTCGAGTGCCCACCGCGCACGCCCCAAGACTGGGTAAATTCTTCGAATGGAGTGTTTCTTCTGAGTCAGATCCACAGCTGCAACAGTTCCTACCCCCAACGCTGCCGCGATCGACGCTGTTGCTGCCCAGTTGCGCTTGCCTGCCATGATGCTCCTTAGACCAAGTGGCGTGTAGAAAAGCGTTCCTGTGTTCACCGTACGCAAAAAAATAACAAAACAAACTCCAGCCACACTTCATGTGATGTTTCCCCCTTTCGTTCAACCACCATTGGGGAACTCTCGTTAGGGTGGGGCCATGATTGACTTTTCCCGCCCCGCAAACATCGTCGCGCCCAAACTACTCGGGTGCACACTCACTCATGGCGGGGTCAGCATCGTATTGACCGAGGTCGAGGCATACCTCGGCGAGGAAGACGCCGCCGCGCACACCTATCGCGGCAAAACGGCACGAAACGCTGCGATGTTTGGCCCTCCCGGACGTTTCTACGTGTATCTTTCGTACGGCATTCACCACAACGTCAACATTGTGTGCGCACCGGAGGGCATCGGCCAGGGATGCCTACTGCGTGGAGGCAGGGTCATCGAAGGCCACGACATCGCCTATCGACGCCGCCAAAAACCCGACCGCCTTCCCATCGAAGAAGACAACCTGGCGCGTGGTCCCGGAAACCTGGGCGAAGCGTTGGGGTTTGAACTCACCGACAACCATAAATCCGTCTCTTTGACCGCACCTACCGCTCCCCCGGAGTGGGTTTGTGGCCCCCGTATTGGCATCTCGAAGAATGCTGATGCCCCCTGGCGATTCTGGATCCCCGGAGACAAAACTGTTTCCACGCCACGCGGTTATAAAACGAGCAATAAATACAAGGCATAAATCCTAAACTTTTGGGCGATTTTCTTTAGGTAAGCCTTGCCTTACTATTGGTGCGTCAGCTTGGAGCGCTCGCTCCCCACCTACACACGATCGGAGTCACCGATGACCCTCATCGCCCCTGCACAGATGCCACTGTCCGTCGCCCTGAAGGAGCAGACCACAGCCGCACACGCAAGTGCCGAGACCTCCCGCTTCATGTCTAACCTCAGCGGAGGTCAGCTCAGCGCAACAGCCGTCGCCGAGCTCACCGTGCAGTACTTCCACATCTATTCCGCACTCGAAGCCGCGGTGCGCCGCACAGCCACTCACCATGCCGTAGCCCAGATCGCCGACCCGAGACTTGAGCGGGTAGACGCAATCTCCGCCGACCTCACAGCGCTACTCGGCGCGGATTGGCAAAATCACCATCACCCACTCGAGGCAACGTCACGCTACGTTGCCGAACTCAACGCACTCACCCCCAACAACGGCCCCGAGGTGATAGCACACCACTACGTTCGCTACCTCGGCGACATCGCTGGTGGTCAGGCGCTTGCCCGGGTATTTCGCAGCGAATACAACCTCGGCGATAACGCCCTCAACTTCTACGACTTTTCCGCGATTGGGAAAATCCCGCCATATCGTGCGCAATACAAAGCATCCCTGGACGCCATGCAACTGAGCGACGACGAACGCGCCCAACTCATCGAGACAGCAAAGCACGTCTTCACGCTGAATGAAGCGGTGTTCCAGGAGCTCACATCACGACTCGACTAGCCCTCGACACTTGGCGTCACTGCTGTCGAGATACACAAGCACACCCCACACGGCACTTGCCGCCACAAAGGCGGCAAGCACGCCCCCGGTAAGGGTGTAGCTCTCAGGCACCGCAAACAACACCATCAGTGAGACTGCAATCACCCCAGCCCATACCACCCCAACGAGAAGGCCGGAGCGACGATCTCCGCGTGGTGCTGCCTGATAACTACGTCGCGACGGCAGCGCTGCTAGCGCAAGAACTAGCACAATTAACCCCAAGCAGGCCAAGGAGCTTACCCACACATTTCCGGCGCTCACGCCAAAGACCACAATCCCAGCAATCACAGCTGCCAGTGCACGCTCCCACGGCGCGAACCGCCCTCGAGGCACCTCTGAGACGACTGGTATGAGCTCGGTTACAGGCTCCTGATCCACTACCACAACAACACCCTTCCATAAGGCTACGCTTACCTAATTTTCATTAGGTAAGCTTACCCTCATTTATTCCGACGACGAAGAGTATTCCTCAAGAACTATGTCTATCCGCTATGTATGCGCGTTGGCCGCTTCTGCCAGCATGCTTGGCTTTGCAGCAACAGCGTTCAGCCCGCTCCTCATTACCCCTCCTTCTGCTCCGGCACAAGAACAAACCGCGTCACACCGCACTGTATCCACGGGAACAATGGATTGGGGTGTGCGGGAATCGTTCCGTAAGTACATCGAAACTGGCGTCGCCAAGGGGTCCATCTCCACAGATGAAGGGGCAACTCGCTCAGGGACGGCATTCCAATTCCCAGCCGAATCCTCCGCGATTACTGGCCCATCCTCCGGACAATTCAACTTCACCGGCTCAGTCCACTTCAGTGGCCACGATGGCTCTCTCGAGCTGACGCTCAGCAACCCGATCTTGGTGGTCAACGGCACTAACGCAGAACTCCGGGTGGACTACAGCACACGGAAGTATGTCGGCGCAGGAGCTGTGGGCCCTGTCGAAGAAGGACAAAAAGAAGTACTGGCCACCATCACCCTTGACGCCGCACCGGACTTCACCGCAAGCCAAGTGACAATAAGCGGCCACACCTCACTTACCGCTTCTGGGGAAACTATCTTCGCCGGATTCTACGAAGCAGGCGAGCCCCTCGACCCGATCAGTATCGATCTCTCACTCACGGAGGCTTCGGGTGCCGGACCAGTCCCGGACTTCACACTCGGGTCCCCATCAGGAGACAATAGCAACGCAGCTGCTCAGGGGCACAGTGGCGCCACACGTTCAAAGGCGACAAGCGGACCGGCTTTCTGGCTCGGACAGGTAAACGACACGCTCATCGAGGTCAACGGGCTGTTTACCAACGCCGACAAGGTCTTGCGAAGCGCAACGTCGTTACACGAGCGCGCTACATCGTCGCAACAGTCAGCCCGTCCCAACCGCTCTTCGACGGCGCCGGGGACGACTGCTTCGGCTGCCAACACGGCCCCGGCGCGCAACCAAGCATCAGCGCCGACTTCCCCATCGAGCAACGCATCGGCCCACAGCAATCGCGATGCCTCAGCCACAGCACCGTCAGGCGGTAATGCATCTTCAAATACCGTCTGTGATGCTGGCACCTCACACGGAGTCACCTCTGCTGAGGCACAGTGGGGAATCCGGCAGTCGTTCCGTACATACATCCGTGGCAATATCGCGAAAGGAAAGTGGGAGCTCCAAGGCGTTGGAGACAGCGGTAACACCTTTACTTTCAACGGCAATTCGGGAGCAGTTGATTCTGCGACGCGGTCGGGGTCCATCCTCTACCCCGGTTCGATCCGTTTTACCGGGCACGGGGGCGTATTGGACACTCGTTTTTCCAACATGGAAATCCAGTTCTCCGGCAATACCGGCCAGCTGATCCTCAACGCGACGTCGAACACCATGGAAGGCGACCCCCGCGACTACGGGCGCATCGCCATCGCAGACCTCACTTTCACGAACCTCGATGTGAGCGACTCTGCGGTAACCGGTACAGCAGAAGCAACGCTTACGAGCACAGGTTCGGAAGCGTTTGGGCAGTTCTACCCTCCTGGCGATCCGCTCGACACAATTCACTTCACCGCTCAACTCGGCGGATCGGCTAACTGCGCCGAAGGCCAGGGCTCCATCGGAGGGGCGTCCTCTCCATCCAACAATGCGGCGGGGGCCGACGCTCGAGCGAAACTTCGGAAGTCTACAACATCCTCGTCTACGCCTTCCCGCGGAAGCGTTCTCGACGAGCATTTGGGGGACGCAACTGTTTCGTCCTCTGATCAGCCAGAAGGCGGAAAGTTCCAGATTAAAAACACCGCGCCCAATTCGCGTACAGGGGCGGATGGTTGGGATGACGCGACCGTCGCGACGCTCTTGGTGCTCATTGCCTCGCTGCTTGGCGCAGGCGGTGCGCTCATCAGATTCGCGGTCATCGGATAGGGAGATATGACACTATGAAAATGCTGCAAACCACTCTTTCCTTGGTTACCGCGACTGCGATAACGCTGAGCCTCGGCGGGTGTGCGGAGTGGGACAACCCAACACAACACACCACCAACGAGCTCGCGGAGTCGCTGCAGACAAACGGGGACCCACACCAGGCGCAAGGGGTTTCGATGGTCTCTGAGATCTCCGAGGTCGAGCCAATCGATACGCCACGGGAACAAGCTCTGCCCGTCGAAGTGACCGATGCGGACGGTTACGACGTCACCATTACTGATACCTCCCGCATCCTTGCACTGGACCTATACGGCACATTCACCAAGACGCTTCGTGGTGTCGGCATGGCAGACAACATCGTCGGGCGGACCGTAAGTTCCTCGGAGCCGTCGCTTGCGCATCTGCCCGTAGTCACGGAAAACGGGCATTCGCTCAACGTCGAGGCCATTCTGAATCTTCGTCCCACCTTGGTGCTTGTCGACCGCTCAGTAGGACCAGTTGAGGCGATCGACCAGCTACGGGCAGCCGGTATCACCACTGTGATGCTGGAGCCGACGCGTTCGCTGGCCTCGATCGCGGAGGACATCACTAATGTGGCAACCCTCGTCGGTGAGCCTGAGGCAGGCCGCCTCCTCGCCGAACGCAGCGAGAAAGAAGTCCAGCAAGCGCTCGACGCAATCGCTGCGGTGGCACCTGAAGAACCACTGCGAATGTCGTTTTTGTATGCTCGCGGCACCGGTGGCGTCTTCTATCTACTCGGGCGTGAAGAAGGAACTGAAGAACTCATCACTGCTCTAGGTGGCAGGGACGTCAATTCCGAGCACGGCATCGGTCAGCCTTCGCCGGCAAGCCCTGAGGCGCTCGCCGAGGTAAACCCCGAAGTGTTCGTCATGATGAACGGTGGGCTCCAGTCCACAGGCGATATTGAAGGCCTCCTCCAACGTCCCGGCGTCGCACAAACCACCGCGGGGCAGCACCGGCGAGTCCTGGCGCTTCCCGACGGTGACTCACTTGCGTTCGGACCTCAAACTGGCGAACTGCTGCTGCGCGCGGCGCACGCTCTCTACGGAGAGCAGCTATGAGCGAGCACCACGGAGCAATCCATGCACGACGCATTGGAAGAATTGTGCTTTTCGCAGCCACCGCTTCCCTGCTAGTGCTCACGGCCATTGCCTCTCTCGTTGTAGGCCAGTTTGAGTTCTCCCCCGGCGAGCTCTGGCCGATCCTTACCGCAGGGCCAATGTCAGCGTCCACACTCGAAGCATCAGTATTGTGGCAAATCCGCATCCCGAGGCTCGTTCTAGGACTCTGCGTCGGCGCGGCACTGGGAACAGGCGGGGCGCTCATGCAGTCCGTATTTGCCAACCCCCTAGCAGAACCAAGCGTCGTTGGCGTCAGCACCGGGGCAGGTGTAGGCGCAGCAATCGCCACCGTATTCGGCATCACCACATTCGGAACGATGACCGTGCCGATCTTCGCGTTCGCAACGGGCATATTCGTCACCGTGGTGGTGTACCAGCTAGCGCGTTCAGGTGGCAGAGTCCGCGTCCTGAACCTGGTGCTAGTAGGCATCGCAGCGAACGCTATCTGCGGCGCATGCATTTCAGCACTCACATTCATCGCCCCCACCACGGCGCGGGAACAGATCGTTTTCTGGCAGATGGGCAGTCTCGCTGGGGCGAGTTGGGCGCAAACTGGGGTGGTAGCTGCCGTTGTCACCTTCGCATTGGCATGTGCCATGTGTTTTGTGCGCAAGCTCGACATCCTCGCTTTGGGCGACCAAGCTGCATTCCATGTAGGCATCAACGTCGCACGCCTGCGCATGTTGGCGATCGCACTATCGACATTGCTTACAGCCGCAGCAGTCTCCTTCGCTGGGTTGATCGGGTTCGTAGGACTCGTCGTCCCACATATCGTGCGCACTGCGGTCGGCCCGTCCAATACGGTGCTTGTCCCGGCTTCTGCACTCGGTGGCGCGCTTTTGATCGGTGCTGGCGATATCCTCTCCCGCACAATCATTCCATTCGCTGACCTGCCAATCGGTATTTTCACAGCGCTGATTGGCGGGCCGACCTTCTTCTTCCTGCTGCGGCAGATGATGCGAAAGGGCCATGCACAATGACAGTTACCGCTTCACATGTCACAGTCCATAAACAAGGGCGCGCAATACTCCACGATGTCAGCATGTCCGCGCAGAGTGGAGAGGTCACCGGTCTCATCGGCCCCAACGGAGCTGGCAAGTCAACATTGCTCGCTGCGCTCTCCGGCGATACATCCCTCTCGAGCGGAAGCGTCCAGCTTGTAGGTCAGGATGTATCTGGGTGCACCGCTCATCAACTCGCTCGGACGCGTGCCGTCATGCTTCAGGATGTCAGTGTCGCCTTTTCGTTCTTGGTGCGCGACGTCGTCGAGATGGGGCGCCATCCGTGGGGCACTCAGCCTGACGACGCCACCATCGTCAACCAAGCGCTCGCCGCGACGGGCATCACGCACCTCCAGGAACGAGAGATGTTCACGCTTTCCGGTGGTGAGCGCGCCCGTGTGGCCTTTGCCAGAGTCTTGGCACAGCGAACACCTGTGGTGTTTCTCGACGAACCAACTGCCGCGATGGACGTGCGCTTCCAAGAGCAGACGATGGGCGTCGCCCGCACCTTGGCACGTGATGGCGCGACCGTGATCGTCGTGCTCCACGATCTTCAGCTTGCTGCGCGGTACTGCGACCACGTGGTGTGCTTGAAGCAGGGGGCTGTTGCGGCAGCGGGGCCGGTGGCCGAGGTGTACCAGGACCACATTCTGAGCGAGATCTACGACTGGCCTATTACGGTCCTGCACGACGGAAATCGTGTTTTCATCGCGCCTCATGAGGCAAACTGCTCCCCTATGACAGGTGCGACCTAGCCCCATTACCCCCGGCCGTTGACCAAACCCCAACCAATATTTAAGGTTAGCCTAACCTCACCATTCGGTGTGGTTGCGATTACTCATGAAAGGACGTACATGTCTCGCTCCACCACTCTGGCAACCCTCACCGCTGCCTTCCTTGCTTCTACTGCCCTCGTCGCGCCGAGCGCATTCGCGGAAGCCCCAACGCTCGAGTCCGGGCACGCAAACTGGAACATCAAGGGATCATTCCTGAGCTACATCCAGAAGCCGTTTGCCGCAGCAACCATCACGGCGTCCGATGGGGCAGAAAAGGTACTTGACGCGAGCAAGCTGGTTGACTTCGCCTTGCCAGTAAATGCAAAGGAGTCCAAGCTCACGGCAACTGGCGAAGGGGTCATAGACCTCGACGGCGCTATCAGTATCAACGCACACCACGGTGCGATGGATATCCAGCTGTCTGATTTCAAGGTCGTCATCGAAGGGGCTAAAGGGTTCCTCCAGGCAGACTATGTCCGCAAGGGCGCTATGCCCGGTGCAGAGACCACCACGTTGACCGGCGACGATAAGCGCATCGTCGAGTTCGACGTCCAACAGCCGCTGAAGGCTAACAAGAACAACCAATTCGCTGCGACCTTCACCCCGACCAAACTGACAGAGGACGGCTCCGCGATCTTCGATAAGCAGTACAAGGCCGGTGAGCCTTTCGCGGATTCCAAGGTAGCCCTTGCACTGAAATTCAAGGATGCTCCCGCACAGACGACGCCCACTCCCACGCCGGAAGGATCAAGCCTTGGAACCGGCGCGATCGTCGGAATCGTGCTTGCCGCAATCGCGGCCCTCGGTGGCCTTGCATTTGCAGCGAGCCAGCCAGGTTTCCAGGCGATGCTCGGGAAGCTCGTATGAGCGCCGTCGATAACGTCGGCGGACACATCACCACGGTGATCACTTCACTCATGGCGATCGCTGGCGTCGTAATGACCGTCGCCGCACTCGCCCAGGGCGCAGGGACGATTCTCGGGATCCAGCTACCAACGATTCCTTGATATACAGAGATATACAGACCGCAAAACAAGAAACCCAGCCACCTCATGGTATGGCTGGGTTTCTCCATTTGGGCAACACACCAAACTAGGAGTTCTTCTTGCCCTTCTTCTTTTTCTTGCTGCTCACCTTGGAGAGTTCCAGCTTTGCAGCAGCATCGGGCACGTAACGGAACTCGTCGCGCGGAGGTCGCTCGTAGTCAATAATCTCTGGGCGTTCAGGGATCTCTGGCAGATCAGGGTCAATGTGCTCGTAGGGGATCGTCGACAAGAGGTGAGAAATCACATTGATGCGCGAGCGCTTCTTATCCTCCGACTCAACCGTGTACCACGGCGCCGCAGGAATATCCGTGTGGATAAACATCTCATCCTTGGCTCGGGAGTAGTCCTCCCACTTTGTAATGGACTCGAGGTCCATTGGCGAGAGCTTCCACTGGCGCAGCGGGTCTTCCCGGCGGGATTGGAATCGCTTGTACTGCTCTTCATCCGATACAGAGAACCAGTACTTACGCAGCATGATGCCGTCCTCAACGAGGAGGCGTTCAAAGATCGGTGTCTGGTGTAGGAACCGACGGTATTCCTCCGTGGTGCAGAACCCCATCACGCGCTCAACGCCGGCGCGGTTGTACCAGGACCTGTCGAAGATGACGATCTCGCCTGCGGCGGGGAGCTTTTCGACGTAGCGCTGGAAGTACCACTGCGTCTGCTCGCGCTCAGTTGGCTTCGGCAGCGCCTCAATACGGCAGGTGCGCGGGTTCAGGTACTGGGTGATGCGCTTAATTGCGGAGCCTTTGCCTGCCGCGTCGCGCCCCTCCATCACGATGACAACACGCGCTCCGGTCTTGACGACCCACTGCTGCATTGCCACCAACTCAGCTTGAAGGCGTACGAGTTCTTTCTCGTACGCCTTCTTGGAAAGTTTCGGGGGCTTGGTGGAATTCTTCTCTTCACTCATAGGTACTAACCGTACCCATAAAGCGGGGAGAAATTAAGCCGATTCGGCTAGTCCACCTTGAATTCAGCCATGGTATCCCACTCGGTCTTACCCTCGATCAGGGTATTGATGATGGTCGGGGTTTCCTTCAGAATCTTCGGGAACAGCTCCTGGGCGGCGCGGAAATGATCGGAGTTCACGTGCGCTTCCGCGGCATCGTCGTGGAATGCCTCGATGAGCAGGTATTCGTTCTTATCCTCTTCACTGCGGTACCAGTCAAAGAAGATGCAGCCCGGCTCTGCGCGGGTTGCGTTGGTGAATTCCTCTACCTCTTGACGAAATGTCTCGACGTATTCTGGCAGTGGCTTGTAACGAACGTTGATCAAAATCATGCCACCACCCTACGCATATCTCGCATTGTTGTCAGCCGACGCTTTTGGCTACGAAGCTGCTCAGTTAATTGTTCAACAATAGATGCGTTATACTCGTAACAGTTGTCGGCCGATGGTTCTATTTACCATTGCTGACTAGCTTAAATAAATAGTTCTACACTTACGGATGCCATGCTTGCTCAAAACGTTGCCTCTGAGGTCCGCCGCGCGATTTCGCGTGGTGAGTTCTCCCCAGGCCAGAAGCTCAACGAGGTTGCCCTCGCTGAGCGTTTCGAGGTATCCAGAAATACCCTCCGCGAAGCATTTGCAATGCTTACGTCAGAAGGTCTTTGTGAGCGCATTCCGAACCGTGGCGTATTCCTCGCCACTCCTTCCCCGGACTTCGTCACTGACACCTACCGTGCGCGCGCCGCAATCGAGCCTGCGGCTCTCCTTTGGGGCGAAGAGCTCGATGTTGACCGTCTCGAAAAACTCAACACTGAAGCCCGCGAGGCAATCGCACAGGACGACGACGACCTGCTGACTGCTGTGAACCAGGCATTCCACCACGTGGTACTTTCCGCAATGGGTTCGAAGACCCTCGGTGACACCATGGACCAGCTTGACGCGTTCATGCGCTTGGCAACGCTTCCGATTATTCAGCAGCAGCCGTCGTTTAACCGCCAGTTCATCTCCGTCAACGAGCACATTGTGGAGCTGCTGCGCGAAGAAAAGCGCCACGAGGCGTCCGACTACCTGCAGGAAGCACTTCTCGAGCAGGGTCGTATTGTGAACGACCTGATCGAGAAGATCAATAACGGGTACCCAATTTAGTGCTCGAGCTGCTCCCCAAGCTCAAGCCACTCCATCTCTAGCTCATCGCGGCCATCGTTGGTGCGCTGCAATTCCTGCGTCTTCGCGCCGATCGCTTCGAAATCCGGCGCGTCTTCACCCGACATGTCGGCAATCTGCGCTTCCAACTCCTTGGCACGAGTTTCTGCCGTCGCGATCTTGCGCTCAAGCGCTTTCATCCGCTTCCGGATCTTACGTTCTTCCTGCGATGAAAGCCGTGGCTCCTCCACGGGAGCAGCTTTTTCGGCGTTCTCGGTCTTCTCCCCCAAATCGAGTGGACCCGTTTGGGTGTCCATGGCAGCTCGCTGCTCGAGGTATTGCGAAATCCCGCCCGGCAGGTTGCTGAGTGTTCCGTCGCCGAACAACGCGTACGTGGTGTCTGCAATACGCTCGATGAGGTAGCGGTCGTGCGAAATCACCACGAGCGTCCCTGGCCAACCATCAAGCAGGTCTTCCAACTCTTGCAATGTATCGATGTCGAGGTCGTTGGTGGGCTCGTCGAGGAGCAAAACGTTCGGCTCGCTCATCAGCACACGCGTCAGTTGGAGCCGACGACGCTCACCGCCGGAGAGGTCCCCAACAGGTGTGCGCTGGCGCTTCGGGCTGAACCCGAGGCGCTCCGCGAGCTGTGAGGCCGAAACCTCTTTCTTGCCCAACGTGATGTAGTGCGCGACATCCTCCACAGAGTCGAGCACCGTCCTCGTTGGGTCGAGGTCGTCGAGTTCCTGTCGCAGCCACCCAATCCGTGTGGTCAGGCCTTCGATGCGCTTGCCGGCAGCAAGCGGGTAGTCACCGGCAAGCGTCCGCAGCAACGTCGTCTTTCCGGAACCGTTGACACCAACAAGGCCGATGCGCTCGCCCGGCGCGAGCCGCCACGTGAGGTGGTCGACGAGCGTGCGCCCGTCAGGAGCGTCGATACGGGCGTCCTCAAACTCGATGACGACGTTGCCCTGGCGTTGCTTGGAAAACGCCATCAGCTCGACCTTGTCGCGTGGTGGCGGGACATTCGCGATGAGAGCTTCGGCTGCTTCGATGCGGTAGCGCGGTTTTGACGTGCGTGCGGGGGCGCCTCGGCGCAGCCACGCGAGCTCTTTGCGCGCCAAGTTCTGACGACGCTGCTCGATGGCGTCGGCCTGGCGGGCACGCTCGGCGCGGGCGAACGTCCAGTCATTGTAGCCACCCTCGTAGACGTCGACGGTGCCGTCGTGGACCTCCCAGGTCAGCGTAGCGACGGTATCGAGGAACCAGCGGTCGTGCGTAACCACCACGACTGCGAGTTTGCGCTGCATGAGGTGGGATGCCAGCCACTGCACACCCTCGACATCAAGGTGGTTCGTCGGCTCGTCAAGCACGACGAGATCTAAGTCCTGCACAAGGGCCGCGGCGAGGCTCACGCGGCGCCGCTCACCACCAGAAAGCTCCCCGACCGGGGTGTCCAGCCCGAGGGCAGCCACGCCTGTTCCTTGGAGAACCTCTCGCACCTTGCTATTCGACGCCCACTCGTACGTCTCGAGACCCAAGGGTTTGACGACGACGTCGCCGACGGTGGCGTCGTCGTGAATTTCGAAGCGTTGTGTCACCACCGCCATGCGTAGGTCAGAGTTGTGCGACACGCGCCCGCTGTCCGGGGCTTCGATGCCGGTGAGCACCTCAAGCAACGTTGTTTTCCCGCCGCCGTTGACGCCCACGATGCCGATGCGATCGCCGGTCTGGATTCCGAGGGAGACACCGTCGAGCAGTGTTTTTAAGCCCCAGGTTTTGGATACGTTTTCGAGGTTGATCAGGTTCGCCATAGCAAACCCATCGTAGCCTACGCCTCGAGTTGCGCCCCCGCAGACGGGCCGGAAGTACAGAACACCTCGACGCCCTCGACGCTGTCACGCAGCACCGTTTCGAGGGTCCGCGCGGCTTCTTCGTCGAAGCACAGTGCGGCGATCGTCGGCCCGGACCCGGAAACGATCGCTCGGGCTACAAGTTCAGTTTCGGATTCGATGCGTGTGATCAGGGCTGCGATGCGTGGGCGCATCGCCACCGCTGCAGCTTCCAAATCGTTGTGCAGGTGCTTCGCTAGCTCGCGCGGGTCGCCCGTCACGAGTGCCTGCGACAGCGCGGCCGTGTCCAAATGCGGTACGAGCGCCGGGTTGTCGTGGCGCAGATCATCGAGCGTTTCGAAGGCCTTGCCCGTCGAAATCCCAATCTTCGGGTTGCAAAACACCCACCAGTACGTGCCACGTCCGAGGACCTCAACGAGGGCGTCGCCACGCCCGGTGCCAAGCGCTGTGTGGCCGTGGAGTGCGAACGGCACGTCCGCTCCCAGCCCGGCTGCAAGGTCGTAGAGATCTTCTTCGCTGAGCCGCTCACCGCAGTACCGCTCCACGTAGGCGTTCGCCGCGACGAGCCCAGCCGCGGCATCTGCGGAACCGCCCGCCATCCCGCCTGCCACAAACACATGCTTGTCGACGACCAGCTTCGCCTTCGGCAACGACAATCCTTGCACGCCACTGCGGGCCCGGACGGCGTCGACGACGGCATCAACCGCACGCCACGTCAGGTTTCGAGGCGTATCGATATCCTCGTCTGGTACGTCCACGTGGAAGTGCGTCTGCATCCCAACGACCACGGAGCCAGATTCGACGCATGCCGACTCATCCTCGACGACGATGCGAACTCGCTCGCGGCGCTCGACGGCCTGGAAAACCGTTACCAACTCGTGGTAGCCGTCGGCACGCGCGTTGCCGACGCCGAGGTGTAGGTTCACTTTGCCGGGCGCTGATGCAACAAACTCCCGCGTGTTGCCGCTCATCGGGCCTCCCCTAGCCTGACAAAGTCCTCCACTCCAAGCTTCTCGCCACGCAGTCCAGGATCGATGCCGACCTCACGCAGGGCTGCCTCGGCCTCCACGGGGGAACCGTACACCGATGCGAGCGTTGAACGCAGCGTCTTGCGGCGTTGGGCGAAGGCGGCGTCGATAAGTGGGAAAACCTTGTCGCGCACGCTGCGGTCGCGCCCCGGATCGACGTCGATGCGAACAAGCCCGGACTCGATATTCGGAGCCGGCCAGAAGACGTGCTTGCCGATGGTCCCTGCCTGCGAGACCTCGCCATAGAACGCTGCTTTTACGCTAGGAACGCCGTAAATCTTCGTGCCTGGCTTCGCTGCGAGACGATCTGCCACCTCCTTCTGCACCATCACGAGCACGCGGCGAATGGAGGGGAACTCCGCAAGCAGGTGCAACAACACCGGCACAGAAACGTTGTACGGCAGGTTCGCAACGAGGGCCGTTGGCTCCCCGGGAACATCACGCTGCGTAGTCTTCAGTGCATCCATGTGCACGATATCCAGCTTGCTCGCGGCCGAAGGTGCGCGAAGCTCCACGGTTTTACCCAGCTGCTGTGCCAGCCTGTCATCGATCTCAAGCGCTGTCACGTGCGCTGCCTCATCGAGCAGGCCAAGCGTCAGTGACCCGAGACCAGGACCGACCTCGACCACGCGGTCGTCTGGGGAAAGCTCCGCTGCGGCAACGATACGCCGCACGGTATTCGGGTCGTGCACGAAGTTCTGCCCCAGCCGTTTCGTTGGGGTGACACCTAGTGCAGCCGCAAGCTCACGGATTTCTACCGGGCCAAGCAGTTGGGTTTCGCTCATACCTGACGAGGTTAGCGCAACCCCATCCGTGCGGTACATGCAGGCCACGCACCCCACCCCTGGGATGCCTGCGTTTTCTGGGCGATTGCGATCTGCTGCTCGCGGGTCGCCTGGTCAGCGGTCGGCGCGTACTGGGTGCCGCCGTACGCTGCCCACGTCGACGCAGAAAATTGCAAGCCGCCGTGGTAGCCATTACCCGTGTTGATGGACCAGTTGCCGCCAGACTCACACTGCGCCAACGTGTCCCATACCGAACCAGCTGCTACTGCGGGAGCATTCGCCGACTCCTTGGTACCGCGTCGCACCTTCGCCGCCTTCGGCGCACGAACCTCGCGCTCACCTGCAATGCCCTCGGATTCAACCTTGCCATTGACCAGAACGGTCTCGTGGAGAATTTCCTTCTCCCCGTCCTTGCCTTCCTCCAGCACCTCTTCGTTGCCGGTTTCCAGCTCTTCATCATCGACGTACTCAACCGGTGCCTCGATTGGCAGGACCTCAGCACGCTTCACCACGTTGACGCGGTCGAGCACGATCTCCATGTTCGGGTACACCGCGGCATCAAGCGGGTGGTTCAAACGATCATCGGAGTCGAAGGTGATGCCACGGTCCGCGAGGAGCTCGCCTACGGTTTTCTTCGCAACCGACGCGTAGGTCACGTTCCCGCCGTCATTGATCGCGATGATCTTCGGGGTGGTCACGTCGACATTGAGGCCGTCGACAAGCTTGGTGTCCTTGTCCAGGTCCGACGAGGAAGCCGGGGACACACCCACCTCGTCCATGACTTCCCCAACAGTCAGCGCTGTCGAGGTGATTTCCTTTGCCACCCCGTCGACGACGACGGCGACTGGCTTCGCAGTACGAACGGTCACGGTATCGCCGTTCGACAGCTTCTCAGCAGGCGCCGGGTACACAACGTCACTGTCCTTGACCTCAACGCCCGCAGCCTGCAACGCACCCGCGACGTCACCCGAGAAGGTCTTCAGCGAGGTCGCCTCACCGTTGACGTCCACTGTGACGTCCTTCTGCGCGGCGAGCGCCGTGGTGGTACCGGCTGCAATGACAACACCTGCGAGTGCCCCGACGGCGATTCGCTTCGTTGCGGTGTTGTTGTGCTGGATACGCGAGCCCATAAAGCGTCATTCCCCTTCGTCACGAAATAATACTTCGATAACAATACGGTAACTTCTACCGTTTTACCAGCACATGTTTGCACACCATGGTGGACACGTTCACTCGCGCCACGCGATTCACACCACTCACAGCCGACCTGGGACAACGCTTACTTGCGCCCAGTGTGTTCCCGGACACGTGCACAGCATCATCCCAGACCATAGACGCGATCGAAGGTAGCGGATACCTCGCTCGCCAGCGTCTCGACGTCCACTCCCCGAGCTTGCGCAACCACGTGTGCCGTATGCCCAATCAGCGATGGCTCATTGCGCGAACCTCGAAACGGCTCCGGGGTCATATACGGCGCATCGGTTTCGATGAGCAGCTGGCCCACCGGCGCCAGAGCCGCCGCCTCCCGCAGCTCCTCATTGCGCTTAAACGTAACGTTGCCGGCAAAGGAGAGCACATAGCCACGCTCAATCGCCTCCCGCGCCACGTCAAGGGGCGAGGAGAAGCAGTGCAAAATCACATGCTCCGGTTTCGGCGTATCCGCGAGAATCCGCATCATGTCCGCATCCCCCTCACGGTTATGGATCATCAATGCCTTGCCGGAGTCCACGGCGAGCTGAATGTGCCAACGAAACGCCTCTTCTTGCGTGGCAAGGTCAGCGGTGTTCTCGGCGTCGTGGCGGATCCAATACGTATCGATGCCTGTCTCCCCCACCGCAACACACCGAGCGTCCGAGGCCATCTGCGTGAGCCGTTCCCGCGTCGCGTCGTCGAGCTCGGCGGCTCGCGTCGGATGGATCGCGCACGCTGCGAACACGCCCTCATGCATGTGCGCGGCAGCAAGCGCCTGCTCTGCTTCCGCGAGCCCATCGCCCACGGTGCATACCCGCTCCACACCGGCGCTCAACGCACGCTCCATAATCGCATCGATATCCGCCTGCGTGGTGGCTCCGGTAGAGGCCAGGTGGGTGTGGGCGTCGATAAGCCCTGGTATAGGGGCTGCTGGTACTGGTGTCGGGCGAGGTTTCTTTTTGCTCATACGATAGAGCCTATGACATTCCACGCGATTGACGCACAGACCCAAACCAGCATCGACAACGCACTCGCCGAGGCAGCGGCGCAGGGGCTCAATGGCCCTGCACGAGTAATCATCGAGCGGTTCGAAGGGTTACTCGAGGATTTCCTTGCACTTCCCCGCGACGCACAACGCAGCTACCCGCGCGGCGACACAGCCCGTATCGTCGGCACCGCCCTCGGCGACGCATTCGTCCGCGACTACGGATTTACCTGGAAACTCCTGAAAGATGACTACGGCACGGACCTCGTCGTCGTCCGCGATGCCGACACCAACTCCCCCAAATACACCGCCCCCATCATGGTTGTCGACGCCCGCTTCGACGACGACGCAACCGGCAAACTCACCACGTTCCTGGAGCAGTTCCTCAGCGGCTTGCAACACTAAGCTCGTCGTCAATAACGACGTGACGCGCCGCCACGATGCCAACAGCCCCCATGACCAACGCCATGATGACTAACGCGATCAGGATCGGCTGGAACTCCCCGATCCGCCCATAGGCCACGCCAATGAGCAGCGGCCCCGTTGCCGCGAGCACGTACCCGACCGGCTGCACAAAACCCGACAGCCGTGCAGTGACTAGCGGGTCGCGTGTGCGCGCCGGGATCAGTGCGATTGCTAGCGGGAAGCAGCACCCGCCGAAGCCCAGGAGGAAGCTCCAGCCCAGCGGTGATGCTGCCGGTGCGAAGTACAAACCGAGATACCCAGTGGCCGTCGAGAGCGCAAACAGCACCACCAGCGGCGTCAGCGTCCGCGCGCGAGAGATGACCGTCGGCAGCACAAGCCCACCAACCATGCCTACCGCGCCAAGCAGCCCCAGTCCCGTGGCTGCGGTGGAAGGGGCAACCCCGGCGTCAATGAAAATGGCGGGCAACCACCCCATCTGGATATACGCGCTGGTTGACTGCAACCCGAAGAAGAGCATCAAGGCCACCGCAGTGAGCGACTTCCACACCGGCGCTTCTGGCGTAGCAACCGCGCCGTCCTGCGGGGTCGAAGCCTTGCTCCCGGGGATGTCCCTCCCGAATTTGAAGAGCACAAATACCCAAACCGCCAGCTGCACGACAGCCGTCACCGCCCACAGGCCGAGTGCCGACTGCCACGAGGGTGTCACCAACGCGCTGAGCGGGCCAGCCGCCGACGATAAGCCCAGGGTTACGGAGTACACCGTAGTCAGGGCGACGATGTAGCGCCCACCGTGCTGCTTGATCCACGCAGGCAGCAACACGTTCATAAGTGCGATGGCGCCGGCCGCGCCCACCGTCGCGAGTAAGAACATCGCGATATCGGGTGCGAAGGGGCGCAAGCCCAAGCCCGCGGTCAGCAACCCCGCAGCGCCCAGAATGACGGGGGTGAGGCCAAACCGCCGCGCAATCGGTACCGCACAGATACCGACCAGGAAGAAGAGCGTGCCGGGGATCGCCGTGATGACGCCACCGACCCATGCCGGGGCGTCATAGTATGCGATGACCTGGTCAAGTACAGACCCGACGGAGGCAATGCCCGCACGCAAATTCAGTGAGGCACTAATGACAGCGACGAAAAGTACAAGAGCAAACACTCGAAGCACTCTAGCGCTGCCGCAGCGTTACTGCACAGGCGCCCACTCCGGGCCGGTCTCCCCGAGCTCCGGATCGAGCTTCGCCACCAGTGGCTTCGGCTTCGACAGTGCCACGCCGGGCTCCATTGGCACGCGCTTCCATGTCGCCTGCTGCTCGGAGTAGTCGCCGGTGATGGTGAGGTAGGTCTGGCCGCGCTCCGGCAGGCCGACGCCGACGAGATCGTAGTCAGCGTCATCGCGAACCTCAACGATGGACGGCTCTGCCGCCCACACACCAGTCCGGCCGAGGGTCTCGTGTACCTTCTGCGCCGTGTGCGGCAGGAACGGGGTCAGCATCGCATTGCAGTCGCTGACCACCTGCAGTGCGGTCCACAGGACCGTCGCCAGACGAGTGCGCTGTTCCGGATCCTTCGCGAGCTTCCACGGCTCCTGGTCCGCGATGTACGCGTTGGTCTCCCCGACCACGTGCATGATCTTGGTGATCGCGCTCTTAAAGTGAGCCTCGGCCAAGTCCTTGCCTGCGGAAACAAACGTGGATTCCGCCAATTCAAGGATTTTCTCGTCCACTTCGGCGAGCTCTCCTGGTTCTGGAACCTCGCCGAAGTTCTTGTGCGCCATCGACACAGTGCGGTTGACCAGGTTGCCCCAGCCATTCGCCAGCTCGTTGTTCACGCGACGCACGAACTCGTCCCAGGTGAAGTCCGTGTCGTTGTTCTCCGGTCCGGCCACCGCAATGAAGTAGCGCAACGGGTCCGCACCGAACTCTTTCAGGAAGTCCTTGACATAGATGACTACGCCCTTCGAAGACGAGAACTTCGAACCGGACATGGTCAGGAACTCCGAGGACACAACCTCAGTCGGAAGATTCAGGGTGCCCAGCTCGTGTTCTTGCCCACCATGCGAGCCCTTGCCCGCGTAGCCGAGCAGCTCCGCTGGCCAGATCTGTGAGTGGAACGTGATGTTGTCCTTGCCCATGAAGTAGTAGCTCGCCGTTTCTGGGTCCTGCCAGAACGTCTTCCACGCATCCGGGTTGCCGCTTCGCTCCGCCCACTCAATCGAGGCAGACAAGTAGCCGACCACCGCGTCAAACCAAACATAGAGCTTCTTCGACGGGTTGTCCTGCCAGTCCTCGACCGGGATAGGGATGCCCCAGTCGATGTCACGCGTCATTGCGCGCGGACGCATGTCCTCCAAGAGGTTCAACGAGAACTTCAGCACGTTCGGGCGCCACTTCTCACGGGTGCTCAGCCACGTCTTCAACGCGTCGTGCAGCGCCGGGAGATCCAGCATGAAGTGCTCGGTCTCAACAAACTTCGGCGTCTCGCCGTTGATCTTGGAGACAGGGTTGATCAGGTCTGCTGGGTCGAGCTGGTTACCGCAGGTATCGCACTGGTCACCACGAGCGTCAGTCGCGCCGCAGATTGGGCAGGTGCCCTCAATGTAGCGGTCCGGCAGCGTACGGCCATTCGAAGGAGAGATCGCGCCCTGCGTCGTCTCCTTGATCATGTAACCGTTGGCGTACAGTCCCTTAAACAGCTGCTGCACCACGGCATAGTGGTTACGAGTCGACGTGCGAGTAAACAGGTCGTAGGACAGACCCAAACCGGCCAAGTCGTGCACGATCTGTTCGTTGTAGCGGTCTGCGAGCTCCTTGACGCTCACGCCTTCCTTGTCCGCCTGCACCAACAGCGGGGTCCCGTGTTCGTCGGTGCCGGAGACCATCAGGACGTTGTTGCCAGCCATACGCTGATAGCGCGCAAACACGTCAGAAGGTACCCCGAAACCAGCTACGTGGCCGATGTGGCGGGGGCCGTTCGCATATGGCCACGCAACGCACACAAGGATATTTTTTTGAGTCTTCGCAGAAGTCATGCCCTTAAGCATAAGTTATGGCCCCGACACAACCCATGTTTCGGGTCATATCGGGGCCATGAGCGGTATTCACCGCAGGATGTCAGAGCTTAGTTACGCGGACGCAACATGCGCTTGACCTGCTCCTTCTTCCTATCAAGCTCGAGCTGGTCGCGGTGCATACGGCGTTCAATAGCCAACTGGCGGTTGAAGCGATCCTGTTCCTTCTTGTCCAGGTAAATAGTGTCGTTGGACACGTCCTTCACAATCGCGAACATCAGCAAGATCAGGATGAGCAAGAACGGGGTTGCCGCAACAATCGTCACAGACTGCAGCGCGCCCAGTGCGTCAGAGCCGCCAGCGATCAGCAGCGTCAGGCCAACGAACGCGGTGCCAAGGCCCCAGACAGCTGCGATCCATGGGTTCGCATCCGATTTACCGTTCTGCGACATAGACGCCATCACGGTCGAAGCCGAGTCAGCCGAGGTGATGAAGAACGTACCCAGCAGGATCACCGCGAAAATACCAATGTAGAAGCCACCAGGCAGCTGGTGCAGCAGGTTGAAGAGCTGCTCTTCCGAGGTACCCTCGCCGTAAATGGAACGACCGTCCTGCTCGAACTTGATCGCAGTGCCGCCAAAGATGGCGAACCAGACGGTGGACAGGCCTGCTGGAATCAGCATGACGCCAAGGCAGAACTCGCGAATCGTGCGGCCACGGGAAATTCGTGCCAGGAAGGTGCCAACGAATGGTGACCAGGAGATCCACCATGCCCAGTAGAAGATGGTCCAACCGGACAGGAAGTCTCCTGCTTCACCGTTCTGGTTCTCAGCGGTACGGCCAGCCATCTCAAAAAACTGGGACAGGTATGCGCCGACGCCCGTCGGCAAGAAGTTCAGGGTGCTGACGGTTGGGCCGAAGACGAACACGAAAATAGCCAGCAACGCAGCAATCGCCATATTGAAGTTCGACAGCCACTGGATTCCCTTGCCGACGCCCGACATCGCGGACAGCAGGAATGCAAGAGTCAGGACGGACACGATGCCGACCGTCAGCTTCGTCGACGGCGAATCCACAAAGCCGGAAGCGTTCAGGCCCGAGCTAATCTGCATCGCGCCCAAGCCCAGCGAACATGCGGTACCGAAAATCGTTGCAAAAATTGCAAAACCATCAATGAGCTTGCCCCAGAAACCGTTCACGCCCTTTTCACCAATCAGCGGGATGAAGGCGCTAGAGAGCAGTTGCTTGCGGCCGAGGCGGAACGTCGAGTACGCGATCGCAAGGCCCAAGATCGCGTAAATCGCCCATGGGTGCAGGCTCCAGTGGAACATTGTCTGCGCGAGCGCAGTGCCCACTTCGTGTGGCTGGTGGCCAGGGACACCATCGCGGTACATCGCCAGCGGCTCAGACGCACCGTAGAACATCAGACCAATGCCCATGCCTGCCGCGAACATCATCGCAATCCATGACGACGTTCTAAACTCCGGTTGTTCGTCCGACTTGCCCAGGCGGATCGTACCGAAGTTCGAAAACGCGATTACCAAGACAAAGAACACAAAAATCGTGCCGAAGAGCACGAACGCCCAGCCAAGGTTGTTAATCACCCAGCTGAAGGACGTATCAGCAAAGCTCGAGAAACTATCTGTTGCTAACAGGCCCCAAGCGACGACGGCCGCCACCACGACGAGAAGCGGAACAACGATGCTCCAGTCAATCTTCGCGTTCTCGTCCTCCGCAGCAAGCTCAACCTGCTCCTCTGCGTCGACCGATTCTTTACGCTCCCCGCGCCGCTCTGCAACGATGAGCTCGGCAAGCTCGCTCGTCGCAGACGGTGCGGCAATTTCGGTTTCATCGGAATTTATCTGTTCAGTACTCCGAGTTTCTGCATCAGGATCATGCGGATCCTGGGTCAGGTCTCCCTGAGACATGAAAAATTCTCCTCAATTCCATAGAAAATAAGAAAGCTTTAGCAGGTTAACTGAATTCGGCTGCTATATCTAATCCAATTCGTCCACGTAGTGCCCATTTTCAGCCAAAAAGTCTGACTATTCCGCGCTGCGAGCTTCCTGAGCGAGGTCATATAATTCGCCCGATTTCACCCCGTGCTGCTTCGCGATAGTCTTCACTGCATCCTTCATCCGCATACCCCCGCTTACCAGCTCTAAGACGAGTTCCACGAGGTCTTCGGGCTCCGCTGTTGCGGCATCACCGCCCTCGATGACAACGGTGACTTCTCCCCTCACTCCGTCCTTGGCCCACTCGGCGAGTTCACCAAGGGTTGCGCGCTTCACTTCTTCGTACGTTTTTGTCAGTTCGCGGCACACCGCTGCACGTCGATCGCGGCCGAGGACCGAAGCGGCGTCGGCAAGCGTCTGTGCCAGTCGGTGCGGTGATTCGAAGAAGCACACGGCGCGCGGTTGGTGCACAAGCTCCTTGAGCCAGGCTTCCCGCGCGCCTGCCTTGCGTGGAGCAAAGCCATCGAAGATGAAGTGCCCTACATGCAGGCCCGAGAGCGCAAGCGCCGTCGTGACAGCAGAGGGACCAGGCAGGCAAGTCACGGGGACGCCGGCATCGTGTGCCGCTGCAACGAGTGAAAGGCCGGGGTCGGACACAATCGGCATGCCGGCGTCCGTCACCACGAGCACAACGCCATTGCGAGCAGCCACGAGCAACTCGTCCCGCCGCTGCTCTTCGTTGTGGTCAAAATTCGAGATGATCTTCCCACGCGGTTCCACCCCCAAGGCTGCCGCTAGCGCGCGGGTGCGCCGCGTATCCTCCGCCGCAATCACGTCTGCGTTCGCGAGTGCGTGCTGAAGCCGCTGCGAGGCGTCATCAATATTGCCGAGCGGCGTAGCGGCCAGCACTACCCCACGTGTTGGAAACTGGTGTTGCAACGTCGCTTGAGTGTCTGCACTATCCATGCAATAGATACTAGGTGCAGCTACAGATAATGCGGCGAACACAGTAGTATCCATTCACGTGAATACCAATGCGCCCATCGATACCGTCCAGAGTGAAGCGTCGCCAACGCCCGCGTTGATGAAGCCTGGCAGGCCCCAGCCGGGAGCACCAGTCAGTGTGCCATGGCATCGCAGGGACACCGTGACGCTGGCGGTACTGACGGTCCTCGCGCTGTTCACGCGCTTCCTCGGGCTGGTGCAGCCGACGTCTTCTGGCACCCCGGTCTTCGACGAGAAGCACTACGTGCCGCAGGGCTGGGACATGGTGCGCAGCTCCTTTAACCCAGTGCTGGGCGGCATCGAGTCCAACCCCGGCTATGGACTGGTGGTGCACCCGCCGCTGGGCAAACAGCTCCTCGCGCTTGGTGAAACCGTCTTCGGTTACACCCCGATGGGTTGGCGCATCATGACAGCGCTCTTTGGTACCGCAGTAATCGTGTTCACGTTCCTGCTCGCCCGACGCGTGAGCCAGTCAACGTCGATCGCAGCCATCGCAGGCGTCATCGCGCTTTTCGACGGCGTGCTGCTGGTCGCAGCCAAATTTGGCATGCTAGACATCTTCCAGGTGCTGTTCATCGTCGCCGCCGCGTGGACGCTCGCAGGTGACATGCGCCAGGTACACCAGCGTTGGCACGACGCCTGGCTATCAGGTGCTGTGCAGTCCTCGGGTCCGTACGGGCCGCGCCTCGGGTTCCGCTGGTGGCGTTTCGCAACCGGTGTGTTGCTCGGACTGGCACTCGGTGTGAAGTGGTCGGGGCTGTACTACATCGCGTTCTACGGCCTAATGTCTGCGTTTTGGGATCTGTGGCTGCGAAAGCGTTATGGCGTCGAGAAGCCACTGGCTGGCGCACTGGTGCGCGACGTGCCCTCTGCACTCGCCTCGATCGTGCTGTTGCCCGCACTCCTCTATATCTGGTCGTGGCGCGCATGGTTCGCCTCTGAGACTTCTGTGTACCGCCACTCCCTGGCGGACGGCACGATCGCAGGATCCGACTGGCCATGGCTGGCCAACCTGCCGGATGCCGCTGCTGGATGGCTGTACTACCACTTCTCCGTGCTTGAGTTCCACGGCTCCCTCACGAGCTCTAGCGGGCACTCGCACCCATGGGACTCCAAGCCGTGGGCGTGGCTCGTCGCAGCACGCCCGATCCTCTACTACTCCTCCACCGACATCGAGTGCGGCGACGGCAACACCTGCCGCGAAATGATTTCGCTGTTCGGCACCCCGGCGATCTGGTGGCTCACCATCCCCGCGTTGCTGTGGGCAGCGTGGGTCTGGATTACCCGACGCGACTTCCGCGTCATCGTGCCAGTCATCGGCTTCGCCGCAGGCTTCCTGCCGTGGCTTGCGGCGTTCGACCGCCAGATGTACTTCTTCTACGCCACCGCGCTCATTCCGTTTACCGCAGTGCTGCTCGCGCTGGCGCTCGGAAACATCGCGAAGAAAGGCACGCTACGGGAACCTAAGTGGCTGGTGAAGCTGACCGGCGCCCCGATTCGCACCGGCCAAATCATCGTGATTGTCTACCTCGCCGTTGTGGCGGCAAGCTTCGTCTACTGGGGTCCGATCCTGTACGGCCTTCGAGTCACCGACGGCTACTACGAGTCCCTCATGTGGTTCCCGAGCTGGAAATAGTTCGCTAGAGGCCGGTCGGGTCTGCGTTGAGCAAGTGCCACGCGCGGCGCATGGCCACGCCTTTGTCCGCGATCCACGTCCAGGCGAGCGCCAACAACGCGATTCCCGGAGCGATGACCGTCATCGGTGCCACTGCTCCGATACGCTGCACAGCATCAAGCACCGCAAACCCAAGGGTAAACGTGAACATCGTCCCCACGATCAACACGATGCCGGGGATCTGGGCAGGCTTCCAGGACGCGAGCCCCAACGACAGGCCCACGCCGAAGCGGACCGCAACCCCCATCAGCGTGGCTGCGGCGACCTCAGGAGTCTGCGCCAACGCCTCGCCCACACCGACGACCCCAACGATGGCCCACACAATCCAGCACACCGCGATCGCACACAGCGCGGCCCTGCCAATCATCACGTTGACTTGTCGGCGCTGCATCATCGCGTGCCACGGGTCGTTGACCCCAGCGAGGATCGCGTCAGCGAGGTCGCTCGGAGGAGCCACATTGCCGTCAACCTCTGCAAAGCGCACCGTCTGCGACAAGGAAAGCGCCTGCTCCCAAAACGCGGCGCACTCCTCGCACTGCGCCAGGTGGGCGTCCACGATGGCGTCGTCAAGCGATGGTTGCTCCCCGTCGAGCCGCGCGGACAGGCAGGCCTGAATCTCGTCATGGCTAATCACGTGTGAGCACCCCGTCCAAGCTTGCGCGCCCCGGCCCAAACACGATGACCACGAACAACGCCGCGGCGAGCACCATCGTGTACTCAATACCGCCATCGGCAATGAAGAAACCGTTGCTCAAATGCACGAAGTAGGTTGCCGCCACCGCCAATAATGCAAGTACCGACGCGACGATCGTAGTCAGCAGACCAATGACGAGGAACGCACCCCCAACCAGCTCAACGAATCCCGCCAGGTACGCCGACAGCGTCGGCTGAGGCACCCCAATCGCCGCAAAGTCCTCCGCAGTGCGCCGCATTCCCAGCTCAAACCAGCGCTGGTACCCACGCGCAACAAACACGATCCCGAGCACCGCGCGGATGACTAAGAGCGCAAAATCTCGAACTGCTGGCCTGTTCATGCACACTAGAGTACTCAAGGAACCGAACTAGACAGAAAAACGTCAAACTACGTATGGATAAAGAAACGAAGCAACAATTCCCAATCACCGGCGACGACGGACTCAGCCGCCCACCCTGGGCCGCACACGATCCGCTCCTACGCCACTACTACGACACCGAATGGGGCATGCCCATCCGCGACGAGGCCGGAATGTTCGAGCGCCTCTGCCTCGAGGGGTTCCAAGTCGGATTGTCGTGGAAGCTCATTCTGCAAAAGCGCGACGCCCTACGCGAAGCCTTCTACGGATTCGACCCCGACGTCCTCGCACGGATGGACTCAATCGAGCACCTTCTTGACGACGCCTCCCTGATTCGCAATCGGCGCAAACTCCAGGCGGTGCTCACCAACGCGGCCGCCACCCGCGAGTTGCGGGAATCCGGCACGGATCTTGCAACCTCTATCTGGTCCTACCAGCCAGAAACCACACCTACACCCCGCACGATGGAGGAGGTTCCAACCCAGTCTGAGGAGTCACGCCGCCTCGCGCGCGACCTGAAGAAGCGTGGCTTCACCTTCGTCGGCCCCGTCACGATGTACGCGCTCATGGAATCGACCGGCATCATCGACACGAATCTGATCGGCACGCACCGGCGAGGAGCCTCCGGGGTGTGGAGCTAGTCGTCATCCATCTCTGCGAAGGCTTCCTCCACCGAGTCGTACTCCTCGCGGGACGCCTCCCAGACTTCCTTCGCAGCTGAGAAGTTCACCGCTGCGATGATGGCGCCAACGATGATGTCGAACCAGGCAGTGGACCACACGAACGTCAGCAACCCGGCCGCAATGATGAGCAGGTTCGCCAGTGCGTCGTTGCGCGCCGCCAGCCACGCCCCCGTCGCCAACGACGACCCCTGGTCCCGCAGCCTCAGCAGAATCACCGCGCACACGACATTCACCACGAGCGCACCAACCGCGACCCCCGTAAGGCCCTCCGGCGATGGCGGCTCCGGGTCCAGCACCTTCGCAACAACGGTCACCACCGCCGCGACCGCAGGAATCAGAATCAACGCCGCCAACACACTGCCCGCCGTACGACGCCGCGATGCCGGCCAAGCGACCGCGAAGAACACCAGGAAGTTAATCGCTGTATCCTCCAGGAAGTCCGCCGAGTCCGCAAACAACGACGCCGACCCAATCGAGACAGCCGCCACAAACTCAACGAAGAAGTACGCCAAGTTCAGCAGCGCAACCACCAGTACTGCTCGGCGGATCCGTTCTGTAGCCACGAGGTTCTCCTTTTCTTCGGCTGTCTTGCGTGTAGCACTCCTGTAGCACTCTAGCGACGTTGGTTGCTCTGTTCTAAACGTTCCTGAACGTTGGCTGGGCACCGCAATCCACTAGCCCAATCATGCGACCTGGGCTTTTGCCAGCCCGCTTGCCGAAAAACCCGGAATTTGGAGCCAGCACAAACACAACAAAACCCCAGGCCACCAACGACCTGGGGTTTTACGGAACTGTGGAGCTAAGGGGAATCGAACCCCTGACCTTCGCATTGCGAACGCGACGCTCTACCAACTGAGCTATAGCCCCTCGCTGGAGAAGACGTTACTCCTCTTCTCCGCTGATGCTAAATCGTCCGGTTACCCAGGCGATTTAGCTCGCTCGTGGGGCACGGTTGTCATCCTCGCCGTATGGGTAGTGGGGGGAATCCGTGTGGTCCTCGAAGATTGCGGAGGATGCTTCGGGGAGGTCGGTGAAGTCGGGGTGGGCGTCGTCAAGGTCGAGGGCTACAGATTCTCCGTATCGACGCGGCCACTCCTGCCTGGGGTGCGTCGAATCTGCAGTGGCGACGCCGAGGCGCGCGCGGCGCAGCTGGCGCATGCGGCGGCGATGCAGCGCACGCTCCTGACGGACGACGCTGCGCAGCACAACCATGAACCAGGTGGTCAGGGCGACGGAGGCCGCAGGCAGGATCCATGTCCAGCCGCCTGCGACGAACGCGATCACAAACGTGACCACGCAGGCGATGATGAGGCCCAGGAAGGTGCGCTGACGGCGCATAAAGCGGTCTTCGCGTGCCCGGCGTGCACGGTCTGGGTCCCAGCCGCCACGGCCGCGGCGGGCCTCTGCAAACGCGAGATCTTCGTCGGTGACTGCGACCTCTTCATCTGGAGCGTCCTGGTCGTCCTCGGTTTCCTCGGCAGTGAGCTCTTCGGCGTCCATCTCTGCCGTCACGCCAGTGTCGTATCCGAAGTCAGCTGCGGAGTAGTACGAGTCGGGGATGCTTTCGGCTTCTGCTACCGAGGCCTCCGGATCCTCCGCAGTCTCGAGTGTTACCGCATCGGCGTCGTCTGAAGAATCGTCTGAAGCCTCATCCACTTCATCGGCGGACTCAGTCTCAGCCTCAGCGGACTCCGCTTCGATGACCTCTCCCTCAATAACGTTTGAGTCGGTATCTTCTTCGGAGACAGCGTCTTCCTGGTTCTTCGAGAAGAAGTTTCGGATGACCGCACTGTCGTCGATGAGTACTTCGCTGGCAGCTGGCTCGTGTTCGACGGCTTCGACGAGTTCCACGTCCGCAGCGTCTTCGTCGTGCAGGTGCACGTCCGCAGCGGTCACGCGTGGGCGGCGACGAACCTCCATGGGTTCCGTACCACCGGTGTGCAGGACCCTCGTCTCGTCGTACCCTTCGCCGGAGCGGCGAATTGGTTTGTTGTTGCCAAATACGAGTGGTGCCAGCACGATGACCCACACGACGATCATCAAGATAATGATCAAGCTCGGGCTACCCATACAGCGAAGCCACCTTCCTAAAACTACCCTCGAAACTGACCTTTAACGGTAGCGAGCAATCCGCTCTTCCGGCCCGAGCCACGCCGGGGCCGCGTCATCGAATTCGGCCGGAACGCCGCAGCCTGTCTACGGCCGTGGTCGGGTAGTCATCTTCGGTCATTGCGACGAAGTAGTGGTCGCGCCAGCGGCCGTCGATATGAATGGTTCCCCGCATGAATCCTTCTTCGCGGAAACCCACGGTCTGCAGGACGTGGCCGCTGGCCGGGTTGTCTGGAAGGTACGTCGCAGTCACGCGGTGCAGGCCCACCTGCGCAAAGGCGTGGTCAACGCCCAAGGCGCACGCGGCCGTCGCGACGCCGCGCCCTTGATACTGTCTGTGCACCCAGTAGCCGATCCAGCACTCGTCGACGGTTCCGCGCTGAATGCCGCCGAGGGTCAGTTGGCCGGCAAAGTGGCCGTCGACCTCTATCACCATCGGTACGACGGTGCCATCTGCAGCCATTTCTTTGAGCATCGTCCACTGCCCCGCCCAAGCGCTCTTGGTGTGAGCAGCTTCCCATGTGGAATGGATCGTTGGTTCTACCGGCTGCAACCACTGCTGGTCGAGCAGGCGGGTACGGCACCATTCCCCGCCATCCTGCAAGCGCAGGGGCCGCAGCGTGACGGTTTCCCCGCTCGGAAGTCTGACGAACGGGGTGCGCTCGGGCCAACCAGGTGTGGGTCCGTGCAGCCAAGTTTCAATCCTTCGCAGCAGGCCCAACGTCTATCCCCGCTGCTGGAGGAATTCGACGTCCACCACGTCGCCTGGGCGGATCTCCACGGTGGACTCCGGCAGGCGAATCATGGCGTTGGCTTCCGCGAAGCCTGCGAAGAGGTGGGAGGTTTCACCACCAGCGCCGCCGAGCCCTTCAACCAGGTAGTCGCCGGTCTCCGTGTCCCGCATGAGGCGCGCGCGAATGTAACCACGCCGCCCCGGCTGCGAGGTAATTGCCCGCATCGAGCGTGCGCGAACGACTGGGCGCTGCCAAGACTGCTTGCCCAGCGCTTGACGGATCGCAGGGCGGACGAGGGTTTCGGCGATCACGAGCGCCGCCGTCGGATTGGACGGCAGCAGGAAGACCGGCACATGTTCCTCACCCAGCGTGCCGAAGCCCTGGACGGACCCGGGGTGCATGGCCACTCGAGTGGTGTCGATTTCCCCGAGGTCATGCAGCACTTCTTGGAGTGTCTGCGCGCCTGAACCACCAACCGCGCCGGTGATCACTATCATCTCGCTGCGCCCAATGTAGCCAGCCAGGGTTTCCCGCATTTTCCTCGGTTCAGCGTTCATGATGCCGACACGGTGTACATCTGCACCCGCTTCCTCGGCGGCAGCAGAAACGACGTAGGAGGCGACGTCGATAACTTGGCCCAAGCCTGGCTCTCGTTCGATGTCAACGAGTTCCATGCCGAAACTCAGCACGGTGACCCTCGGCCGGGGATACACCAGTACTTTTGTGCGCCCAGCAGCGGCTAGCAGCCCAATTTGTGCAGGTCCGAGGACCGTGCGGGGGCGCACTGCGATGTCGCCTGGCTGGATATCAGCCCCCGGCTTGCGTACGAACTCGCCACTTGCAACTGGGCGTTGCGGCGTAACCCGCTTGGTGCCCCGGTCGCTCCATTCCAGTGGCAACACGGCGTCGGCAAGTGTGGGAAGCGGGGCACCTGTTGCAACCCGCACCGCTTGGCGTGGCTGCAGGCGCAACGGCTTCTGGGAACCGGCGGGAACCTCCCCCACCACGGGTAGAGCACGATCGGCGTTGGTGCGTGGGCGCGAATCGCGCTCCGGCTCGCCGTCTTCTTCCGCCTGGCGCGGCTTCACCCGCAGGCCTGCGGATCCTCCGACGTCGACCGCGCGGACGGCGTAGCCGTCGATGGCTGCTTGCGAAAAGCCGGGCAGCGCGCGTGTCGCTACGACTTCCTCGGCGCACATCAGCCCCAGCGCGTCGTCGATCCCCACTCGGATCGGCTCGGGGGTCCGGATTGCGTCGCCAATTATGGCAAGCTGCTCATCAACACCGCGCATCAGCCACGCCTCTTTCTACGCCTTCGTTAGCGTTGTTCATCACCCGTGAGTTCGGGGTGTTCGGCCTCAAAGTCGTTCATGATCTGCTTGAGTGCCGTGTACAGTGCAGGTCCGTACTTCGGGTCGTGCAAACCAAAGTCCACATTAGCGGGAATGTAGCCGCCCGGGTTGCCCAAATCGTGGCGCTTGCCGTGGTGCACCACGATGTGCACTGGATGACCTTCCTGGATCATCAGCTCGATCGCATCGGTCAGTTGCAGCTCCCCGCCCTTGCCCGGCGTGATGCGACGCAGCGCATCAAAAATTGCCCGGTCAAGCAGGTAGCGTCCGGTGGCCACGAGCGTCGACGGCGCGTCTTCCACGGCCGGCTTTTCCACCATGCCCTTCACGCGCTTGACCTCGACGCCCTCAATAGTCTCGTCGACGTCTTCGACATCAAACACGCCGTAGTTAAAGACTTCCTCCGGCGTCACGTTGAACGCACACAGCACGGAGCCGCCGAGCTTCTCGCGGGTGCGCACCATTTTCTCCATCACGCCGGTGGGAAGCACAAGGTCATCTGGCAGCATGACGGCGACAACGTCCTCGTTTTCGTCGAGGGCAGATTCCGCGCAACTCACCGCGTGGCCAAGGCCCAACGGCTTCTCCTGCGTCACGGCGACTGCATTAATAAGGTCCGCGGCGCGGGCGACCTTCTTCACTTGGTCGTCTTTCCCGCGCGCCGCGAGGGTCTCGCGCAGCAGTTCGAACTCGCCGAAGTGGCGCATGATTTCTTCTTTTGCCGGAGCTGTCACGATCACCAATCGGCGAGCGCCGAGCTCTGCCGCTTCCTCGGCAATCAGCTCGATACCGGGTGTATCCACCACGGGCAGGAGTTCCTTAGGAACAGTCTTCGTAGCTGGCAAAAACCGTGTACCCATGCCAGCTGCCGGCACCACGACGGTCTTCACGCCACGCGACGCAGGCTGCTGGGAGGTTTCTTCATTAGACTTCCGCATAAAGATCTACTTTACCTCTGTATGGCCCGACTACCGTTTCCGACTCGTGAGGAGGCTCCCCCACTTGCACACCAAGCAAACTATCCGCGAAGCACACACTACTTTTCGACGCCACCTCGCCAGCAAACCCGACGAAAAGCGTCAACGCGACGCCAGCATTCTCCAGCACACGCTCGAGGCTCTCGATCACTTCGGCGCCGTGGGCAGTGAAATCAGCGCCTACCACCCGCTGCGCACGGAACCCGCTGCCGCTGACTACCCGCTGCAGCTCGCCCAACACGCAAGAACGGTGTGGCTGCCGATTTCGCTTCCTGGCGGTGTGCTGCAATGGGCCGCGTGCACCGAAGAACAGCAGCCGGGCGCGCTTGGCATCGCGGAGCCAGTCGGTTCCCGGTTCTCCAGCGAAGTGCTCAAAGGTTGCGCTGCGCTGGTGATCCCGGCGCTCGCCGTGGACCGCCGCGGGCAACGTTTGGGTAAGGGCGCCGGCTATTACGACCGGGCGCTTGAGCAGGTCCGCGACCACCGCATCCCTATTGTTGCGGTGGTGTTTGACGAAGAGGTCGTCGACACGCTGCCAGCGCAACCTCACGATGTGCCCGTCGATGCAATCGTGACAGACCGCGGATTTTTCCCACTCTAGGGAACCTTCCGGGCCACACCCGCGTCTAAAGACGCATGAAGCCCGCCTCATTCCTTCGCGACCTCCGCATGCCCGGCTACCACCGCACCGTCACAGTGCGCCGCACGATCGCCGTCGTGTTACTGCTGGTAGCAGGCGCAAGCATACTTTTCGACGCCCGCTCCGCCGACCCACCCGCTGTTGTCTTCGCCCGCGACGTTGAGGCCGGCACAGTGCTCACCACGGCGGACGTGGAGCTTCGCAGGCTGCCGCCCTCTGTTGTTCCCGCGAACGCCTTGGGCAGTACAGACCTCGCCGTCGGACAGGTCCTCGCGGCTGGTGCATCCGCGAACGAAGTAGTTACCAACACCCGTCTTGTCGGACCGGACCTTAAAGCTTCGCTGATCGAAAGCGATGACGACCCGCACGACTTCACCATGGTTCCGGTCACGCTCGCGGAACCGGAACTCATCCCGATGCTGCATCACGGCGCCGGCGTAGACGTGGTCGCGCCAGGCCCGCGAGTTATTGCGCGTGGCGGAAGGGTGGTCACGACGAACGAGGAGGGGTCAATCCTGGTACTGCTGCGCAGTGTCGATGCAGCCAACGTTGCGGCCGCATCACTGACGGACCCGTTAACAGTTGTATTGACCACACGATAGTTTGTTGCCTATAGTTTTTAGGTCCAAATCCAAACCTTACAAAGGAGACCCTAATGCTTGAGGGCTTTAAGAACTTTATTCTGCGCGGCAACGTTATTGACCTCGCAGTCGGTGTTGTTATTGGTGCTGCGTTCACCGCAGTTGTTACCGCTTTCTCCGACAACATCATCAACCCGCTGATCGCTTCCGTCGGTGGCGCTGATTACTCCGGCCTTGGCTTCCACATCATTTCCGGCAACGACGCAACCTTCCTCGACTTCGGCGCGCTGATCACTGCAGCGATTAACTTCCTGCTGATCGCGGCAGTCGTCTACTTCGTGATCGTCGCTCCGATGAACAAGCTCGACGAGATGCAGAAGCATAAGCGCGGCATCCAGCCAGACGCCCCGGCTCCGACCGAGACCGAGCTGCTCACCGAAATCCGCGACCTGCTCTCCGAGAAGCCCGCGCAGCAGTAGTACTGCTATTCTCCGTAATGGGGTGGTCGCTCGTACTCATAAAAGGCTTTGCCTGTGAGTTCTGGCTCGCCGTCGCCGTCGATATCGACGCTGCGCCCGGCATCATAGCCCGTCCGCCCAGAAGCCGCGTCACCAAATAGTTGCGTGCGTTCAGGACTACGGTCGTACTCTGCTTCCGACCGTCGCTCCACGCGCCTCCGCTGGTGGCGCGACTTTTTCATGCTCGCCATCGTTCCTGATTACGCCTGTACGGAGTAGGTATTCAGCTCGCCGATCAGGTGCTGGACTAGTGGTGCGATCGTCGATACGCCGTCGCGTATCGCTTGGCGGCTTGCGGCGAGGTTTACCACGACGGTCGAACCAGAGACGCCACACACACCGCGCGACGTGCAGGCATCCACCGCTCCACACGCCTGGCCCGACGAACGAACCGCCTGCGCTACACCGGGCACGTTCTTGTCGATCACGGCCTTCGTCGCCTCTGGCGCCGTATCACGTGGCCCGACGCCAGTGCCACCGACGGTCAGCACCAGGTCAACCCCACCAACGACACCGGTTTCGATCGCTTTGCGGATCTCCGCCTCGCTCGAATTGACGTGCACCACCGCGTCAACGGTAAACCCGAACTCGCTGAGCAACTCGACGAGCATGTCACCCGTGGTATCCCCTTCTGAGCTGTATCGGCGGTCCCCAACCAGCACTGCGATGGCCGCAGGAGGCGTCGGAGTCTGCTCGGCGAGCTCTGCGGCCTTCAGCGATGCTTCGTCGGGCTCCCCAACCGTGTCAAGCAATACTTCTGTCGTTGGCATGCCAGGTCTCCTGTCGTGTCGTTGCGAAATCGCACAGTTTCATTTTCATTGTTTGCTTCAAAACTTACCCGTTGCTCAGGGTTACATCTACGGAATGAGGAGCTTCTTCTCCCTCCCGCAAGACTTCAAGCTGAACGACCTGCCCGAAGTCCTTCGACCGCGTCGCCGCAATCAACGCATCCGCTGAGTCAATCAGCCGACCGTCCAGCTTGGTAATCACATCACCTTCTCGGATACCGGCCTTTTCTGCTGGACTACCAGGCTCAACTCCGGCGACCACGGCGCCGTCGATACGAGTGCCGCGAATCGAAACGCGGACGCCCAACATCGGCTGCGACGCCTTGCCGGTTTCAATGAGCTGCTGCGCGACACGCTTGGCAAAATTCGACGGAATCGCGAACCCGAGACCAATCGAGCCCGACGACTGCTCGCCACCAAAGCCGCCCGCCGAGAGCGAAGCAATAGCCGAGTTCATCCCGATCAGGTGCCCCTGCATATCCACGAGCGGACCACCCGAGTTACCAGGGTTAATCGCAGCGTCTGTCTGCAGCCCGTCCATCAACGAGCTCTCCCCACCGCCCTGAGCCGCACGCACCGGGCGGTTCTTCGCCGAGATGATGCCACTGGTTACCGTCGCCGAGAGCCCAAGTGGAGAACCAACTGCGACAACCTGCTGGCCAACCTTCAGCTCGTCCGAGTTGCCGAAGTCAAGCACAGGGAGATTTTCGACGCCATCAACCTTCAGCACGCCAATATCAGTGTTGACGTCCGACGCTACAAACGTAGCCGAGTGCTTCGAGCCGTCGTTGAACACCACCTGAATCTCGGACCGTTCGGTCGCCGCAGCGCCGATCACGTGGTGGTTCGTCAAAATGTAGCCGTCGGAGGAAATAATCGACCCCGACCCTTCCGCGATACCATTCGGCGTCGCCACAGTGATGGATACAACCGAAGGCAGCACTGCGGCCGCAACCTGCTCAACGGAGCCATCAGGCGCAGTCTCTGGCGATGCGAGGCTCGGGTTCTCAAGTGCGTTGTAGTGCTGCTGTTCGCCGTTATCGTTCGCAGCGACGACTGCGTACCCGGCGCCGGCGCCGGCCAACAGCGAAAGCACTACGGAGCACGCCACTGTAGCCGCCCCCAGCCCACGCCGCTGCTTTTGCTGCGGTGCAGACTGCACGAATGCGGTTTCCGGGGAGGCCTCCTGTGGATAGGAGGCCTCGTACGGGTTTTGTTGTGGCGTATTTGATTGTGGTGAATACGGGTTCGTCATGTGCAGTAGTATGCACGACGCCACTGTGGTAGCACTAAAAAGTAAACTCGTTCTCTCGCAATGTTTCCTGAATGTTCACTGTGTTAGCTGAGCTGGGATTTGTTCGGCAATCGCGGAATTTCGATGCCTTCTTCTTCCAGATAAAAATCCTCATCAGCATCCGGAGCCTTCCCCGGGAAGACCACACGGAAGCGCGCCCCGTGGTCATCCGACTCCTCCACGAAGATCCGGGCACCATGCCGGTCCATCACCTGCTTGACGATCGCAAGCCCCAAGCCCGAACCAGGCATCGAACGCGACTCCGCCGAACGGTAGAAGCGCTCAAAAACCCGCTCGCGCTCCTCCGGAGCAATGCCCGGGCCGGAATCGTCGACAACCAACACTGCGTACTTCTTCGCTGCCTTCAACGAAATCCTTACCGTTCCGCCTTCTGGCGACCACTTGGCCGCATTGTCGATCAGGTTGAGCGGAGCGCGGCCCATCGCGAACCGATCACCCATAATCAGCCACGGGTCAGCGTTGAACTGGAACGTAACGTCAGGCCGACGACGCTCAACACGGCGCACGGCCTCCTCCAGGATCACATCCAGGCGGATCTCCTCAAACTCAACGTTCGAGGAATCCTCCCGCGCGAGATCCACCAGGTCTCCGATAAGCGTCGACATTTCTGTCATCTGCGCCAGCACATCCCGCTCAAGATCGGCGCGGTCCTCCGCACTAATCTGATCCTGCCGATCAGCGGAGTACATCATCATGAGCAGCTCAATGTTGGTGCGCATGGAGGTCAGCGGCGTTTTCAGCTCGTGGCCGGCGTCGGCAACAAGCTGTGCCTGCCTGGTGCGCGAATCCTGCAGCGAAGCCATCATGTCATTAAACGCGTTCGTAATACGCGCCATCTCATCATGGCCCTGCACCGGAAGCGGCTTCAGCTCCTTCGTCCTGGTCACTTCCTTCAGCGCAAGGTGCAATTTACGCAGCGGGCGCATACCGGAACTCGAAACCAGGAACGCCACCAGCGTCGACACTATCCAGCCCAAGCTGAGCAGCACCAACAGCGCCGCGGCAATACTGCGCTGCAGCTGACGCGTCGGGTCGACCGCCTTCGACAGGGCCACGACTGTTCCATCATCCAGCCTTGTAACCAGCACACGGTTACCGTGCAGGGTGCGTGCGGAGACGTCCGCTCCGTAGTTCATTCGAGCAAAGTCCCCACCCACGGGAATTTCATCTCCCACGAACCGGTTCGACTCCGCGCGTGAAGCCGTGGCGAGGATGTGAGGGTTGCGGCGTCGAAAAGTCTCGACCTCAGCCGCCAGCTCCTCATCGCTGGACATTTCCTGCGAGTCGTACGCGAGCATCGCGCCCTGCGTGCGCAGATCGTTGTCCATCATGCCGATAATCGACGTCGACGACGCCCAGTAGCTCACCGATGCCGTGACCAAAATCGTAAGGGCCACGAGCACGCCTGTCAGCACCGCAAGCTGCTGGCGAAGCGTCATCTCCGACCCGAGGTACGCACCACGAATATAGGTATCGAACAGGATCGTCGGCAGGTTCGGACGCGGGGGTTCCTGATCCTGCTCGGCTGCCGACACTTGGCGATCCACCCCCTCAAGGGACATGCCCGTAGTGCGCTCAAAGTGATCCGCCGACTGGCGCAAAATCACAGTGCAGTCTCCCGAAGCACGTAGCCAACCCCACGGACCGTATGGATCAGGCGAGGCTCCCCGCCCGCCTCAGTTTTCTTACGGAGGTACCCGATGTAGACCTCCAAGGCGTTGCCGGACGTCGGGAAGTCGTATCCCCACACCTCTTCAAGAATCTGCTGGCGCGACAGCACCTTGCGCGGGTTCTCAATCAAAACGAGAAGGAGCGCGAACTCGGTACGGGTCAAGGAAATAGCGCGGTCGCCGCGGAAGACGTCGCGGGTATCGGTCTCTACAGACAAGTCCTCAAACTCGTACTTTGTTTTCGGAGCAGACTGCGACTGGATGGCGTCTGCCTGAGCGCGGCGCAGCAGCGAGCGTACGCGTGCCAACAGCTCCTCAAGCGCGAAAGGCTTCGGCAGATAGTCATCAGCGCCGGCATCCAAGCCCGCTACACGGTCCGCGACTCCATCTCGCGCTGTCAGCATCAACACAGGACGGTCGTATCCCGAGGAGCGCAATGTGCGGCACACGTCGAGCCCATCGATCTTCGGCATCATCACGTCCAGAATCGTCAGATCGGGCTGTTCGTCACGGATGACATCGAGCGCCTCCTCGCCGTCGGAAGCAAGCAGTACATCATACCCGTTGAAGCGAAGGGAACGCCGCAGGGATTCACGAACGGCTTGCTCATCATCGGCAACAAGAATCTTCATACGCCTATTATTGCCTATCTGAGAGACTTTTAACACCGGACTGTCAGATACATGAAAAAGCCGGGCCTGCTGGGCCCGGCGAACGCTTATAGTAAGGCGCTTTTAGAACTGCTCGACGTCAATCAAGCCAGCCTGTGCAGCCTTGAGCAGACGACGTGGGATACGTACTTCCTGGCCGTCAACCTTCGCGGTGATCAGCGGCGCATTGTCAGCCTTCCACTGCGAACGACGCATACGGGTGTTCGCGCGGGACTTCTTAAACTTAGGGGTTGCCATTGTTGTTTCTCCTTACGCCCTATTTTGCGGTCTTCTTCTTGCGGCGAGCCATACCGCCGAAGCGCTGGTTGAACTTCTCAACGCGGCCAGCGGTGTCCATGAGACGCTGTGCGCCGGTCCAGAACGGGTGGGACTCAGCGGTCACATCAACGACGATGAGCGGGTACTCGTTGCCGTCTTCCCAGGTATCGGTGCGGTCGGAGGTCTTGGTGGAGCGCGTCAGGAACTTGTGGCCCGTGTTCGCGTCCTGGAAGATTACCGGGTGGTAATCCGGATGGATATCCTTCTTCATATGTGAGTTCGTCTCCCTCAGGATTGATACTTCAGGTCGGTTCCCCACTTGGGGATCGTGCCTGAGTTGGGTGCGAATGATTCATGTCCGCCCAGCTGTTCACTGGACAACTTTGCACATATTACAGGGTGAATCCGGTTTTACATAATCAAGTTCCGCCAACGCCACCGACAAACAACCGGTAGGTGTGCGAAATAGAATTATGCATTTCCTTGCTGGACGTGTATTGTTGACTCTCGCTGTTGTCGAAGTACACGTATACGCCTACGTCAACCGATTACTCAGATACTTTGTCGCGGACCCTCACTCCGCATTCCGTATCTAACTTTTCAGTGATCAGTGCGTGGGCGGCAGAAGAGAAAGAAGTCAACCCATGTCGGCACATTGCCAGGTCACGGGACGGAAGCCACAGTTCGGCAAGACCGTCTCCCACTCGCACCGCCGCCACTCGCGTCGTTGGAACCCCAACGTACAGAAGCGCCGGTTCTACCTGCCCTCCGAGGGCCGTACCATCACTCTGACCGTTTCCACGAAGGGTCTGAAGGTCATCGACCGCGACGGAATTGAGTCCGTCGTCGCTAAGATCCGTGCACGAGGTGAGAAGATCTAATGGCACGCAACGATATTCGCCCGATCATCAAGCTGAAGAGCACTGCGGGCACAGGTTTCACCTATGTAACCCGTAAGAACAAGCGCAACAACCCAGATCGCATCTCCCTAAAGAAGTACGATCCGGTTGTTCGCAAGCACGTCGAATTCCGCGAGGAGCGATAAGTTATGGCTAAAAAGTCCAAGATCGCCAAGAACGAAAAGCGCAAGGAGATCGTCGCTCGCTACGCTGAGCGTCGTAACGAGCTGAAGGCAATCATCCGCAACCCGGAGACCTCTGACGAGGACCGTCTGGACGCTCAGTTTGAGCTGAACCGCCAGCCTCGCGACGCCTCCCCTGTTCGCGTGCGCAACCGCGACTCCCGCGATGGTCGCCCACGTGGTTACCTCCGTAAGTTCGGTATTTCCCGTGTCCGTATGCGCGAGATGGCTCACCGCGGTGAGCTGCCTGGCGTCCGTAAGTCTTCGTGGTAAGGAGGATGACCAATGAAGCGCAATAATAACCATCGCAAGGCGCGCATGGAGCAGTCCCGCCGCCCGAAGAAGAACCCGTTGAAGGCCAAGGGCATCGAGAAGGTCGACTACAAGGACCTCGACACCCTTCGTCTGTTCATCTCTGATCGTCACAAGATCCGTTCCCGCCGTGTTACCGGTCTTTCCCCACAGCAGCAGCGTGAAGTTGCTACTGCGGTGAAGAACGCACGCGAGATGGCTCTTCTGCCGTTCACCAGCCGCTAAAGTTCGGTTGACGATAACAGCGTAGAGTCTTTCGACGAACTCCCGCCCCCTGGTTTCCAGGCGCGGGAGTTTTTTCATGCCCTGTTGAAGCTGACGCACGGCACGACAAAAGGCCCCCACGACCGTGGGGGCCTTCGGTATGTCTCGGGTTAGGCGATACTAGTGCGCAAAGTGGCGCGTACCGGTCACGTACATTGCGACGCCAGCGTCTTCTGCGGCCTTAATGACTTCCTCGTCGCGGATGGAACCACCAGGCTGCACGACGGCACGCACTCCGGCGTCCGCGAGGATCTGGAATCCATCTGCGAATGGGAAGAACGCGTCGGAGGCGGCGACGGCACCGTTGGTACGGTTGCGGCCTTCGTCGAGCGAGTTAGCGCGGTCGACGGCCAGCTTCGCCGAATCGACGCGGTTGACCTGCCCCATGCCGATGCCGACGGTAGCGCCGTCGTGCGCAACGAGGATTGCGTTCGACTTCACGCAGCGTACTGCACGCCACGCGAACACGAGGTCCGACATGGTTGCGTCGTCGACGGCTTCGCCTGCCACTAGCTTCCAGTTTTCTGGGTTATCGCCCTCGGCCTGGAACGCGTCGCGCTCCTGGAGAAGGAAGCCGCCGGAGATCTGCTTGATCTCTTCGGTGTCTTGGCCTGGCTCCACTTCGAGGATGCGAAGGTTCTTCTTAGTCTGCAGCAGCTCGAGCGCATCCGGCGCGTAGGAAGGCGCGATGATGACCTCGGTAAAGATTGGCTTGACCTGCTCGGCAAGCTCGAGCGTGACCTCGCGGTTCGTCGCAATGACGCCGCCGTACGCAGATACAGGGTCGCAGGCGTGCGCCTTTCGGTGCGCGTCAGCGATGGACACCCCAGATACTGCGACGCCACACGGGTTGGCGTGCTTGATGATTGCGACGCACGGTTCTTCGTGGTCCCAGGCTGCGCGCCACGCGGCGTCGGCATCCTGGTAGTTGTTGTAGCTCATTTCCTTGCCGCCGTACTGAGTGGCGTCGGCAAGGCCCCAGCCCTCGTTGATGACGCTTGCCGCCTGGTGCGGGTTCTCACCGTAGCGCAGCGCACCGTCCTCGTCGTCGCCGAGCTGCTCCGCAAACCAGTCTGCAACGGCGGCGTCGTACTCTGCGGTGTGCGCGAACGCCGCAGCCGCCAGTTCGCGGCGCTGCTCGAGGGTGAATCCACCCTGCTCAACTGCTTCTTGCGCCAGCTGGTACTGGTCCGGGGAGGTCAGGATCGCCACTGATGGGTGGTTCTTCGCTGCTGCGCGGACCATGGAAGGACCGCCGATGTCGATCTGCTCGACGCATTCATCGAACTCCGCGCCGGACGCAACCGTTTCCTCGAATGGGTACAGGTTGACCACAACGAGCTCGAACGGTGCAACTCCGAGTTCCTCGAGCTGTTGCTTGTGGCTGTCCTTGCGGAGGTCTGCCAGGATGCCTGCGTGCACGTGTGGATGCAGCGTCTTCACGCGGCCTTCAAGTACCTCTGGAAATCCGGTGACTTCCGATACTTCGGTGACGGGCACACCGCTTGCGGCGATCTTTTTAGCAGTCGAACCAGTAGAGACAATTTCCACACCGGCCGAGTGGAGCGCCTTGGCAAGCGGCTCAAGATCGGTCTTGTCGTACACGCTCACGAGCGCTCGACGAATAGGTGTGCGTTCGTTGTTCATTCGAAAGTGACCTTTCCTTCATGTATCGAAGCAGTAGCTAGTAGCTCAGTAACCTGACGGCGCTCTTCTTGCTTAATCCGTTCGTGCAGCGAGGACTCCGTATCCCCTGGCTGCACCAGCACGGGGCGCTGCGCAATGATGCGGCCTGTGTCCATCCCGTCGTCGACAAAGTGGACGGTGCAGCCGGTGACCTTGACGCCGTAAGCGAGGGCGTCGCGCACCGCGTGCGCTCCTGGGAAAGCAGGCAAGAGCGAAGGGTGAGTGTTAATTGTTTTACCTTCGTAGACATCCAAGAATGGGCGCCCCAAAATGCGCATAAACCCTGCGGAAACAACAAGGTCCGGGCTGCAACTAGAGACGGTTTCCGCAAGGTGGGCATTCCACGCGTCACGGTCCTTTTCCATTTCCACGATTGCAGTCGGGATGCCTGCGTTCTTCGCCCTCTCGACTGCCGGACACACTTGGTCCGCAACAACTAGGTCAACACGGTATGCACAAGGGTGGGCGTCCTGGTAGTCCATAATCGCCCGCAAGAGCGTTCCAGTACCAGAAACAAGGACGGCCACAGATAAAGCTTTATCAGCACTCACGGTTCATCAGTGTAGTCATTCTTCTTCCGCGTGTGAGCGGTTCAAGAAAGTTCGCACAAAGCGCACAAGCCACACCAATCCGCCCACGCCGACGGTCCATATAAAGAGGAAAAGCACTGCGGAAGCTAGGTCAGCGCCAACGACGCCGTACGCCCCCGCGTGCCCACGCGCGAGTAGGAGGCAGACGGCGAACATCGCTGCACTCCACGAGCCAATGGCGGCGACTTCTACCATCGTTGACGTCCGCCGCACGAAGAACGCGCACAGGATGGTCACGGGCACGGCGAGGAGGACGGCTGCCCACGGCGCGACTGTCGCAGGGATTGCCGCGAAGAGTGGGAACGGGGGTAAGGGGACGGAGAGGACGTCAAAAAGCGACACTTCCCCTCTGCCGACGTGGAAGGAACCGCCGAGAAGCACTGCGAGCGTGCCCACGACAGCATTCGGAAGGTACAAGATGCTCAGGAGGAGCAGCATGATGGCGCTCCCCCACCCGGAGTTGGGGTATGCCGCGTAGGCTTCGCCAATGCTCTGGTAGCGCGCGGCGAGCACGAGGAGCAGCACAAGTCCGCTCCCCGCGCATAGAAAGAGGAGAAGCAGGCTCGCAGCGCGGGCCGTATCGACGGCCACCACCGGCACACGGACCGTGGTGGCGAGGGCCTGCCAAAGCACATGCCGAATACCAAAGAGGAAGCCGATGAGATGGATGCAAGGCGGTAGCACTAGCGCTTGCCATGCGGGTGGTGGTTCTATCGCGAAGACTGCGGAGGCGTCAGTCACCATGAACAGCGCCATCGCGCTTGCAAGCAGCGGCAGCACAATCACCAGGCCAGCGATCACCGCGAGATCCAAGATGCTGACCTGCTTCGCGGTTGCGGCACGTACTCGCCACGCCATGAGGGCGGCGATCCCAATGGCTGGAAGCAGCGGCACCTGAGACAAGTACACGCCGTCGATCGTGAGGGATACTCCGTGAAGGGCAAACCATGTTTGCCCGATTGCGGCGGGCAGGTACGCAGTCTTCCATCCACCAATCAGGAGCGTCGCGGCGCAGACTGCAACGATGCCAAGGATGACATCGAGCGTCGGGATACCTATATAAGGGAGGTACGTCCGAATACGCGTCTTCCAGGTGCGCTCCTCCGGCGGAACGGTGTCGGCATCAGGCTTTCTTTTCGACGCCCACTTCGCACCGCGCCGTGCATTACTCAGGAAACCGCGACCGCTGCCCCGCGAGGAGCGGTCCACCGGTGATGATTGAGGTCTTGTTTTCTTCGACATTGCGCCTTATATTGCCATTGGTTGACCGTTTTCTGCCGTTCGACACTACCGCATTCCACTCACTGCCTGGCGTTTTAGGCGATGTAACGTAATACGCAAAGAAAACGATTAAGAAATACTCAGGTTATAGCTTGCCTTAGCGCATTCGATTCATTACAGTTACCTCTCGTAGATAACAGGAAGGTTACAAACGTTACAGTTCTGTAACCAACGGGAAGTCTAAAGAGGGTCCATGCTCCACTCAACGAAATCAGCTGGCAAGCACCGCAAGCAGTCCCCTAACAAGGGTCGCGTCGCAATGGTTGCCGTTGCCACTGGCGCCGTCTCCACCGCCGGACTCTCTGGCGCTGCCGCAGCTGCGCTTCAGGGCGATGGCACCCAGCAAGCTGACAGCTACACCCTCGCCGCAGACACCGACCAGCTCACGGCACTGACCGATGAGGCTGCGCCACAGATCCTCGCTATCGCGGAATACAAGCCGGTTGAGAACCTTGCGGATCAGCTCGTGAAGGCAGTCGCACATTCCGAGGAGGTCGCACGCGCCGATGAAGCCGCTCGCGCACCGCTGGTTGTGAAGCCAGCTGAGGGCGTGTTCACCTCCGGATTTGGCCCTCGCTGGGGTTCCTTCCACTCTGGCGTCGACATCGCCAACGTGAATGGCACCCCAATCCTGGCCGTCATGGACGGCACCGTCATCGACTCCGGCCCGGCACAGGGCTACGGCAACTGGATCCGCATCCGACACGAGGATGGCTCTGTCTCCGTATATGGCCACATGGATTCCCTCTACGCTTCCGTCGGTCAGGTTGTGCACGCCGGAGAACTCATCGCAGGTATGGGTAGCCAGGGCTTCTCCACCGGCTCACACCTGCACTTCGAGATCCACCCAGATGGCAACACTCCTGTTGACCCGGCGACGTGGCTCGCAGAGCGAGGTATTCAGCTCTAACCCCAAGGCTTCAAACCGTCGTGACTCGTACATGAGTTGCGACGGTTTTTCTTTTTCGACACACCAGCCGGGGGTACCGTCACCTACCCCCGCCATAAACCACATTGGCACCATTGTTCCCATCTGTCACATTCGTCACGGGCGCCCAGCCAGCGAGTTTGCGGTTGTTCTAGAAGCATTCGAACATACTTTTCCCTCCCTACCTGCGGTTACGCATTGCTAAGCCCACGGGAGGTGACTAAGTTTTTTCGCTGTATGTGGCTGCAGCGTGGCCACCCGGATTTTTTAGAAAAGGTTGCTTCTCCGTATGAATCGCACAGTACTTTCGGCACTTGCCGTCGCGACTGCGTCCATGCTCACTCTCACCGCTTCCCCTGCGAACGCTGTAGGTCTCACGCTGAACGGCGCTCCGATTGACCACAATCAGGCCGTGAAGGCTGTTGCGCAAGCAGCAGACACGATTCTGGATAGCGGTGCAACCCTGCGCGTCGGAGAGTACTCACTCGTGTACGACCCGCGCGTCATTCAGGAAAACCTCGGTCTCTCCTTCCAGCAGGAAGGCGCGAACGGTGGCGTCCGCTACCAGCGTGGCCGCACCGCCGATGGCCGCACGGTCGTCACCCCGGCAACGGGGACGTTTACGTCCGGGTTCGGCCCACGCTGGGGCACAGTCCACCAGGGAATCGACATCGCGAACAACCTCGGCTCCCCGATCTACGCCGTGATGGATGGCACCGTCATCAACGCCGGCCCGGCCCAGGGCTTCGGCAACTGGGTCGTGATCAAGCACGACGGCGGCGAGGTCTCCGTTTACGGCCACATGGCGGTCTACAACGTCAGCGTCGGCCAACGCGTGACGGCCGGCCAGCAGATCGCGCAGATCGGCAACGAAGGCTTCTCCACCGGGCCGCACCTCCACTTCGAGATCCACCCAGATGGCGTGACACCAGTAGACCCTGTGCCGTGGTTCGCGCAGGCAGGTATCCGCATCCAGTAGTTAGAGCTTCTCCATCGGGACGCCGCCGATCAGCATCAGGCGGACTGTCCCGGAGGAACCAAAGTCAATCGTCACGGTTTCTCGCACTCCCGCACCATCAACGGCCAGTACGGTACCCAGCCCGTATTTTGCATGGTTGACCCGGTCCCCGACCGCCAGCTGCAGGTCCTTGTTCACCTTGGTCCTGCTGCTACCGCCGCGCGACTGCGACCGCCCAAACCCGTTGCTGCGGCTCCGGCCACCAGTTGACCACGGTGAATGCGAAGAGCCCGAAGAATACGTGGGCTCCTCACGCTTCCAATCGATGAGTTCCTGCGGAATCTCCCCAAGGAATCGGCTCGCCGGGTTTGTCACCGGGCTCCCCCATGAGGACCGCACCATCGCGCGCGTCAGGTAAAGGCGCTTGCGCGCACGGGTGATGCCGACATACGCCAGGCGACGCTCTTCGGCGAGCTCCGCCGGATCCCCCAAGGCGCGCAGGTGCGGGAACTGCCCGTCTTCCCACCCAGTCACAAACACGACGGGGAACTCAAGACCCTTTGCGGTGTGCAGCGTCATCAACGTGACTACGCCCTGATCGTTCTCAGGAAGCTGATCGGCGTCAGCGACGAGCGCCACTTTCTCCAGGAAGGCTTGCAGGGTTCCTGGCAGCGGTTCGCCCTCGTCGAAGATCTCCGAAATTTCCTCGTCGCTGAGGTACGCCAGCTGCAGTGCAGACTCCGAGGAATACTCGCGCGCGACGGACACCAACTCATTCAGGTTGTCCAAGCGCGTGGCATCCTGCGGGTCGTTCGACTGCTCCAACTGCGCTTTGTACCCGGTGACGTCCAGAATCGTGGAGACCAGCTCCCCGAGGTCAGTGTTGCCAGCCTCTTCTCGCTGGTCCGCTGCCATTTCCTCGCGCAATTCATCCATCATGGTGACAAAACCATTGATGGCATTCTTCGCGCGCGTACCCAGTGCGTCAATGCCGCCGTCGGCCGCCACCCGCAACGCTTGGCCGAAGCTCACCGAGTAGGTCTGCGCGTAGAGCGCCACCGTGGACTGCGCCTTATCCCCGATGGCACGCTTTGGCTCGTTAATAATCCTGCGCAGGCTGACCGTATCGTCCGGGTTTTCTAGCGCCTTGAGGTAGGCCACGATATCGCGAACCTCTTTGCGCTCATAGAAGCGCGTGCCGCCTACCACCTTGTACGGGATCCCGGTGCGAATGAAGATGTCTTCCAACGCACGCGATGCATTGTTGGTGCGGTACATGATCGCGATGTCGGAGTAGGGCACTCCACTGTCTGTGAGCCGGTCGATCTCGCCAGCGATAAACCGAGCCTCGTCGTGCTCGTTGTCCGCGACGTAGCCGACGATCTGGTCGCCGGTGCCGTGGTCCGTCCACAGCTTCTTCGGGCGCCGACCGGTGTTCTGGGAAATCACCGCGTTGGCAGCGTCCAAGATGGTTTGCGTCGAGCGGTAGTTCTGCTCCAGCACGATGGTGGTTGCGTCGGGGTAGTCGCGCTCAAACTCCTCGATGTTGCGGATCGTCGCGCCACGGAACGCGTAAATGGACTGGTCGGAGTCGCCAACTACGGCAAGCTCAGAAGCCTCAGGCCCCTTGCCCACCAGGGTGTGGATGAGTTCGTACTGCGCATGGTTCGTGTCCTGGTACTCGTCCACGAGTACGTGGCGGAAGCGGCGTCGATAATAATCCGCAACCTGCGGGTGCTCCTTAAAAATCCGCACGACCTCCCCGATGAGGTCGTCGAAGTCGACAGCGTTTGCCGAGCGCAGGCGGCGCTGGTACTCAGCAAACACCTTGGCAACAGTGGAGTCGAATGGGTTGTGGGTGCGCTGCGCGTCATCGGCCGCCTGCTGCTCGTCGATGAGCTCGTTCTTGAGGTTCGAGATCGCGTTCGCGAGCACCCGGGGTGAAAACTTCTTCAGGTCGAGATTGTTCTCTTTAGCAATCATCGAGAGCAGCCGGCGGGAATCGTCGGCGTCATAGATACTGAAGTTCGTGTTCAGCCCAGGAACGAGCTGGGCCTGCTGGCGGAGGATCCGCACGCAGATCGAATGAAAGGTTGCCACCCACATCCGCTCGGTCTGCGGCCCGATCAGCGCCTCGACGCGCTCTTTCATCTCCGCGGCGGCCTTGTTGGTAAATGTGATCGCCAGGACCTGCCAGGGTGCGACACCGCGCTCCTGTAACAAGAAAGCGATGCGCCTGGTCAGCACTGCGGTTTTGCCGGACCCAGCGCCCGCGACAATTAGAAGAGGCGAGCCGCTGTGGCGCACGGCGGCTTCCTGTTGGGGGTTGAGTCCTAGCGTCAGATCATTCATGTCACACACCCTAACTCACACCCCGGACACAACCGCTGGAGCAGTGGCATAATGAGCAACCATGAGTGACTTCGAAATCCGCATGCCGTCCGGGACGGACGATCCGCTCTCCGATGCGGAGATCCAGCAGTACCGCAAAGAGATTGACCGCCTCGACCGTGTGATTTTGGACGCGATTAAGCGTCGCACCAAGGTGTCGAAGGCGATCGGCAAGACGCGGATGGGGTCGGGCGGCACGAAGCTTGTGCACACCCGCGAGGTCGCGATCATTAACCAATTCCGCGATGAGCTTGGGGAGGAAGGCCCGGCGCTGGCAAATATCTTGCTGCGCCTGGGACGCGGAAAGCTGGGCTAGCCCCAACAACGCACTCCCCAACTTTCGTAGTACCATATCAAGGCAGACAACCATCCGTTTCAAGGAGGAACTATGTCCGATATCACCGCCACGCCAGCCTGGTCTAACTTGGAGAAGCTCCACGCCTCCAAGGCTGATACGACCCTGCGCGAGCTCTTCGACCGCGACGCAGACCGCGCGAAGAAGCTCACCTTCGACGCAGCAGGGCTGCACGTTGACCTTTCCAAGCAGCTTATCGACGCCGACGTCGTCGATGCGCTCGTCTCCCTCGCAGATACCGCACAGCTTCGCACCAAGATCGACGCGATGTTCGCGGGCGAGCACATCAACGACACCGAGGACCGCGCGGTGCTGCACACGGCACTGCGCCTTCCGGTAGAGGCCAACCTTGAGGTCGACGGCCAAGACGTAGCGGCGGACGTGCATGAGGTGCTGGGCCGGATGCGTGACTTCGCATCGGCGCTTCGCTCCGGCGAATGGCTGGGCCACACCGGACACACCATCAAGAAGGTCGTCAACATTGGTATTGGTGGTTCGGACCTGGGACCTGCGATGGCAACCAAGGCACTGCGCGCCTACGCAACCGCCGGCATTACCGCAGAGTTCGTCTCCAACGTCGACCCAGCGGACATCGCCGCAGTCCTCGACCGTTGCAACCCGGAAGAGACGCTGTTCGTCATCGCATCGAAGACGTTCACCACCCAGGAGACCCTGACCAACGCACACGTGGCGAAGCGCTGGCTCATCGAGCAGTTCGACGGCGACGCCTCCGCTGTGGCGAAGCACTTCGTCGCAGTGTCTACGAACGCGGAAAAGGTCGCCGAGTTCGGCATCGATACTGCGAACATGTTCCCGTTCTGGAACTGGGTCGGCGGCCGCTACTCCATGGACTCCGCGATTGGCCTGAGCCTGATGGCCGTCATCGGACCGATGGACTTCATGCGCATGCTCGAGGGCTTCCACGCCATGGATGAGCACTTCCGCACCACCGAGTTCTCCCAGAACGTGCCGGTGCTGATGGGCCTGCTCAACGTCTGGTACCGCAACTTCTACAACGCCGAGACGCACGCCGTCCTGCCCTACTCCGAGGACCTTTCCCGCTTCCCTGCCTACCTGCAGCAGCTGACCATGGAGTCCAACGGCAAGTCCGTGCGCCACGACGGCACCGCAGTGACCTACAACACCGGCGAGATTTTCTGGGGCGAGCCAGGCACGAACGGCCAGCACGCGTTCTTCCAGCTGCTGCACCAGGGCACCTCGCTCGTGCCGGCGGACTTCATCGGCTTCGCCACCCCGAAGGAAGACTTCCCGACCATGACCGGCGAAGGCTCCATGCATGACCTGCTGATGGGCAACTTCTTCGCGCAGACGAAGGTGCTCGCGTTCGGCAAGGACCAGGCCGCCATCGAGGCCGAGGGGGTCGACGCCACGCTGGCCCCGCACAAGGTCATGCCAGGCAACCGTCCGACCACAACTATCCTGGCCGAGGAGCTGACCCCGTTCACGCTCGGCGCGCTCATCGCGCTCTACGAGCACATCGTGTTCACCGAAGGTGTGATTTGGGACATCAACTCGTTTGACCAGTGGGGCGTCGAGCTCGGCAAGCAGCAGGCAAACGACCTGGCCAAGGCAGTCGCGGGCGAAGAAACTCCAGCAACCGGCGATGCTTCCACCGACGCACTGATTGGCTGGTACCGCGAAAACCGTCGCTAGCGCTTGGTGCATCACTCCTTAGTAGGGCAAGATAGGCAGTTGTTTTACCTACAACTAAGGAGTGAACGTGCAAGCCATCATCGACTGGATCGTCAACCTGATGGAGCTTCTCGGCGCCCCCGGCGTCGGGATAGCGATTTTCTTGGAGAACGTCTTCCCACCGATCCCCTCCGAGGTAGTGCTGCCGCTGGCCGGCTTCACGGTCGCGCAGGGCTCGCTGAGCTACCTGGCGGTGTTCATCTGGTCGGTGATGGGGTCCGTCGCGGGCGCGTTTTTCCTTTACGGCCTCGGTGCCTGGCTGGGCGCCGAACGCCTGCGCGCGATCGCTGACTGGATGTGGTTGGTGAAGGCGTCGGACGTCGATAAGTCCCTCGAGTGGTTTGATAAGCACGGCCGATCCTCAGTCTTCTTCGGCCGCCTGATTCCGGGGGTGCGCTCCCTCATCTCGATTCCTGCAGGCCTGGACCGCATGAACCTCGCGATGTTCGCCCTGTGGACCGGGCTCGGCTCCGCAATCTGGAACGCAATCCTGATCACGCTCGGCATGTACCTCGGCGAAAGCTGGGAGACGGTCTCCCATTACGTGGATACGTACTCGACCGTGGTCTACGTCCTGCTGATCCTGATCATGCTCGGCTTCCTGGCGTACTTCATTCGCCGCTCCATGAAGGAGAAGGCGGCTGGCACTGAGGGCACCACCAAATAACTCGTTCTAAGTCGCCCGCTCCCCCGAGGAATCCTTTCTCGATGAGCGTGCCACACCGCCGACACGGCTTGTTGTTCCTTCCAAATACGTAGCTGGTCTCCCCGGCGCGTTTGATCCCCGTGGTCACTCGCACCGGGGAGTCTTTGTTTGCCCACATGAGGCGCCGCGCGATCGCCACATGCTTTTCGACGTCCACCTCCCCCACCTTGCGTGCCGGATGCGTACCAGCGATGAAGTGAATTTCTGCGCGGTACTCATTGCCGATGCCCGCGACGAAACGCTGGTTGAGCAGCGCGCGCCCCATTTCGAGGTGCGGGTGCTCACTGATCCTGCGCACGACCTCTTCCTGGTCGAAGTCGCGTGCCAGCATGTCCGGGCCCAGGTAGCCCATCCGCTGCGGGTACTCGCGCGCGGGGAACACATCGACGAGGCCCAGCGAGTGTCCGACGAGCTCGATATCAGGCTTCGGCGCGTCCGCGAGGCGCAGCACCACCCGGGCGGTGTGGCCGGGCTTGCGCCAGCGGGTGCCCGCACGATGGATCGCCCATGTGCCTTCCATCTTGAGGTGCGTGTGTAGCACTTGTGATTCGTGGCCTTCGCGGGAAAACTCCATGAAGAGGTGCTTGCCGTAGGGCCAGACGCGCTCGCAGGTCATGCCGGTGAAATCGACGGTGGCGAAGCGCGGCACGCGAACACTCGTGGCAGTGACTTCACGGTGTTGCATCCACTGCAGGCGCTTCGACAGCTGATAGACGGAATCCCCTTCAGGCATAGTGGTATCCATGTTCCGCTTCTTACAAAACCTTTTCAACTACGGCCCCACGCCGGAGGAGTCGCTCGTCGGGTTCTTCCCCGACATGGATGCCGCCACCGAGTGGGCGCGGGGTGTGCTGGCAGAGACCGGCACCGACCCCGAAGCCGAGTTTGTTCGCGCCGTGAAAGACGTGCGCGTGGCGAACCCGCGCATCGGCCTGGCCGCGGCAGCACACCTGGTCAAGCAACTGCTTTAGAATCTTTGTTCGAATCTCATTTTTTCAAGTCCGACACGTCTGTATAGTCGCCCTTAGCTACTTGAAGGAGGGGACATGAACGACGTGACCAAGCTCGTTGACCAGGTCATTAACGGCCTGACGCAGCTACGCATGCTTTTCGACGACCCCTCCTCCCTCCGCCTTTCCGCCATCGCCGAAGACATCGCACGCCTCGAACACGCGATGGACAAGAAGGCCTACATCGATGCCGCCTTCGCGCAGGTCTGCGCTATCGCCGACGCCGGCAAACTCGTCGGCGCCAACTACCCGGATACCTACCTCATGGAGAAGTTGGGCATCTCCAAGGGTGAGGCATATAACCGGCTCGCGCGCGCCAAGGCGATGTTCGCTCCGGTGACGGAGCCGGACCGTGGCGGCCTGCTCGATGTGGAGGAGGCGGAGCGGCGTCGTAAAGACCAGGTCCAAGCTCGCCGCCACGCCGACGCGGTTCCCGCGGCCAAGCAGGACATCATCCGGCGCGAGACCGACAGGCTACTCAAGGCCGCCGAGGGCGAGCACATGAGCATTTACGCCCACGCCATGGAGGAAGCGAAGACCCGAGACGAGCAGGACCTGCGCCTCACGGTCAAGCGCCTCGTGGATAAGGCGAACCGGCCACACGCGAAGAAGAACCCCAACGCGGGCTTTGAGAAGCGCGAGGCCACCCTGGGCAAGGAGAACTCCGATGGCACCTACCACGTGCGCCTGGACATGACAGCAGGCGATTACGCGCTCTACAAGGCGCTGACTGACAAGGGGCTTGCGCCAAACTCCAATATCCCGCCCGATCGCCAGCAGGACCGCGATCCTCGCACCCGTGGCCAGCGCCGCTACGACCAGTTCATGGCCATCATGCGCCAATACGAGCACGGCGAGCAGACCACCAACGGTGGCGCCGCCTCCGTGGTGGTCTCAGTAACGCTCGACGACCTCGCCGACGCCGACGCCACCACACTGTTCCAAACCAACGTCGGCGTGGAGCTGGACGCCTTCGAACTCGTGCGCCTCGGCATGGATGGCACGTCTGACTTCCTGCTCACCGTCGACGAACTCACCGGCGTGCCGCTGCACCTAGGCAGGTCCAAGCGGCTCGCCTCTGTTGGGCAACGCATCGCCATGTTTGCTATCCAGGGCGTGTGCTCCTGGGCCGGCTGCACCACCGCAATGAGCGAGTGCGAAGCCCACCACATCATTTCCTGGCTGCGCCACGGCGGCACCGACATCACCAACCTCACCGGCCTGTGCCCCACCCACCACCGGTGCAACAACGACCACCGGGACGGCTCCTTCAACAAGGGCTACATGGACTACGACTCCACCACCGGCACCGCGTTGTTGGTCAAGGCCGACGGCACCCGCCACACCAACACCTCGGACCCCGCCATGCACTCGGCGGTGAATCGGATCCGGAACAAACGGGCGATGCGGGCAGGGCCACCGGGGACTACTCACCGGCCGGTGCCTCGCGTGATACTGCGACCCTAAACCCAGCCGAAACACTAATCGTCGAAGGAGAGCCCGTCCAGATCCCCTAGGGCCTCCGTCATGCTGCGCCCGCGCCGCTTCGGAGGCGCGGCCTGCTTGCCTCCGATTCTTACGCCCTTGTGCGTCACCGCCACGCCAAGATCGCGGAGCCGGAACGCGGGCTCGCCGTTGACGGTTTCGACGTTGAGCGGGCGTATCCTCCCGGCGGCGACGGCATCCGATAGTGCGTCGATGACAAGTGGTAGCGGATCTTCGATGCCTTCCGGGAAGGTCTCGAAGAAGGTGGTGAGCTTCTTGCCGCCACGGGTGACGTGGGCCGCCAACAGCCCGTCCACGAGCACCACCATCGCGCCTGCCGATCTGGTCGGGCCGGTCACGGGCCACGGCAGCGCGGCCCCGTAGGGGTTGGCCGGGTCGGTGGCGGCGAGCACGTACACCTTTGGCTCACGCGCACCCGATGGCCAACCGGCGACGTCGTCGCTGTCCTGCTGGCCACGCAGCCGATCAATCGTCGCAGGGGTGGAGAACTGCGCTGCGCCAAGCCCCTCGATGAGGTAGCCGCGCAGCGCCTTGCCGGAGTCCTCGAACCCGGAGAGCACCTTGTACGCCAACGCGAAGCCGCCGATGACATTCTCTGCGACGACGGCGCCCTTGGTCACCACCCCGTAGCGGTCCAGCCACGCCTCCCCAAGCGCGAGCGAGCGCCGGGTCGGGTCGGTGTCGGGCTGCGGGGTGGCGGCCCAGCGTCCCAACATGTCTGGCGGGGCGGTTTGCGTAAACGAGGTCCTGCCGGAGCGGATGCGGGAGCGGGACGGTCGCCGCTTCGCGCGGTGCGCGGCCTTACCACCGGCAAGGCGTGCGCGCAGCGGCGCGAAGGAATCCGGTGAAACGTGGCCGGCCTCGACAAGGTCCCACATGGATTCGCGTAGCTCTTCGGCAGTCGTCGCTGGCGTGAGCAGGTCGCTGAACAGGTAGCCTCCACCTGCTGCGAGCGTGTCCATGATGTGCTGCTGCGTGAGCGAGAGCAACGGCGGGTCGACTTGCGGCAAGAGCTGCGCGGCGTAGTCACTCGGCAGCAGCATGATCCACGGGTCGTTCGCCCCCGCCGACCCAGCGCCCACAATGATGACCTCGCCGGAGGCAGTCAGCTCATCCAACATGATCGGCGAGTAGTCCCCCACTCGCGACGGCAAGATGTGGGACTCCCACGCAGAGGCCGGCAGCCGCACGCCCGCGAGCTGCTCGATGACGGAGTACACCCCGTCGGCGCCGCGTAAGGGAGGCACCGTTCCCGCCGCGGCGACGTTACTCCACGCTGGCAGGAAACGCCCGTACGCCGACGAAGACACCGGCCGGGCTTGCGCCCGCGCGACCGCCAAGGAGCGGGAACGGATCACGCGCAGGACCTCGTGCGCGACGTACTCCTGGTCGTCGACGCCTTGGCGGAAGCGCCCCTCGATGACGGAGTTGGCGTCGACAAGCGGTTGGAGCACCGTGTAGGCAGCGCCGAGCGCGAGCCCGAAGGCATCGGCAAGCGCGCGCAGCGTGAAGGGGCCGCGGGTGCGCACCCAGCGACGCACGAGCTGGGAGAGCGCATCGGGGATGGTGGCCACCTGCGCTGCCACCCCGGGAGGGACCGGCACGCCAAGGCCATCGCGCAGCAGTGGGGCGTCGAGCGCCTGCGCAACGTGTTCCCTGCCGCCGATGCGCACCCGCATCACGCGTGGCCCGAGCGATGCCTCCACCCCCGCGAGCGGCACCGAGGTGTACACCGCGAGCTCGTCCACAGGCACCGGGCCGGTCAGGCGCAGGGTGTCGGCGAACTGCTCCGGTGTCTCGGCGCGGCCGACCCGGCGCAGCGACGCGTCCACCTCGGCGAGCGCCGCCGCGTCCAACAGCTCGCGCAGCTCCACGGTGCCCAACAGTTTGGCTAGCAGTGACGGGTCCAGCGCGAGCGCCGCCGCCCGCTTCTCCGCGAGCGGAGTGTCGCCCTCGTACATGAACGCGCCCGTGTAGTTGAACAGCAGCGAGGAGGCGAACGGGCTCGGCTGCTGCGTGGTCACCTCCGCGATGCGGACCCGGCGCGTCTGCAGGTCACGGATGACTTCTTGCAGGGCGGGCAGGTCGTAGACGTCCTGGAGGCACTCGCGCACCGTTTCCAGGATGATCGGAAACGACGGGTAATTCCGGGCCACATCCAACAACTGCTCGGCGCGCTGGCGCTGCTGCCACAGGGGCGCGCGCTTGCCGGGGTTGCGGCGCGGCAGCAGCAGGGCGCGGGCGGCGCACTCGCGGAACCGGGAGGCGAACAGAGCGGAGTTTCCCACCTGCTCGGTGACGATGTCGGTGATCTCGTCGGCGTCGAATTGGAACAGGGCCCCGGAGGGTTCGTGGTCGCCTTGGGGCAGGCGCAGAACGATGCCGTCGTCGCCGGCCACGGCCTGGGCGTCCATCCCGGTCTCCTGCGCGATCCGCCACCCGGCGGCCAGCGCCCACGCGGCGTTCACACCCTTGCCGAACGGCGTGTGCAGCACCACGCGCCAGTCCCCGAGCTCGTCGGTGAAGCGCTCGAGCACCAGCGTCGTCTCGTCTGGCAGCACGCCGGTGGCCTCCTCTTGCTCCTCAAGGTAGGCCCGCAGATTGTCGCGCGCGTACGCATCGAGCGAATTATCGACGCCCGCTCCGCCGCGCACCTCTCTCCTGAACGCGCCGAGCGCCTTGCCGAGTTCGTACGGGCGCCCGACGCCCTCCCCCGACCAAAACGGCAGCCTGCCGGTATGCCCCGGCGCGGGAGAGACCTGTACTTGGTCGCGCGTGATGTTTTCGATGCGCCAGCTCGTCGCCCCGAGCGTGAACACGTCGCCGACGCGGGACTCGTAGACCATTTCCTCGTCGAGCTCGCCGACGCGGCGCGGCGCCCCTCCCTCCGCCTCGGAGCCGACGAGGAACACGCCGAACATGCCTCGGTCCGGGATGGTGCCTGCGTTGGTGACCGCGACGCGCTGCGCGCCCTGCAACGCCTTGAGCACGGTGCCGTCGAGCCAGGCGCGCGGCTTGAGCTCCGCGAAGTCCGTTGATGGGTACACCCCGGTGACCAGGTCGATGACGGCGTTGAATACATCCCGGTCGAGGTTGCGGTAGGGCCAGGCGCGGGTGACGGTCTCGTACCAGTCATCAAGCTCGAGGTCCTCGACTGCCACCGCGGCCACCGTCTGCTGGGCGAGCACGTCCAGCGGGGAGCATGGCGTGCGCAGCTCCTCGATGAGCCCGTCGCGCATCCGCGGCACGGTCACGGCCGTTTGCACCAGGTCGGAGCGGTGCTTCGGATAGAACGAGCCGTGCGAGATCGCGCCTACCGTGTGCCCGGCGCGCCCGACGCGCTGCAGCCCGGAGGCGACCGACGGCGGCGACTCCACCTGGATCACCAGCTCCACCGCACCCATATCGATGCCGAGTTCCAGCGAGGACGTCGACACGACCACTTTGAGCGTGCCCTCTTTCAGCATCGTTTCCGTCGTGGCCCGCTCGTCCTTGGACACGCTGCCATGGTGCGCCCGTGCAATCACAGGCGCCGCCTCCCCCGCGAGGTCGACCCCTTTGCCCAGCTGTGCAGGGGGGCGTCGAGTAGCAGGGCTGAGGGCCTCGGGGTCGTGCTCCTTGGCCCACAGCTCGTTGAGCTGGCTGGTGAGCCGCTCCGCTGTGCGTCGCGAGTTCACGAACACGATCGTCGAGCGGTGCGCCATGACCTCCCGGTACACCGATTCCGCGATGTGCGGCCAAATCGACTTCGGCGCCGGTGGCATCAGCGCCGCTGTCTCCCCGCCGAGGTCCAGGGCGTCGTCGACGGTGGCATCCCCAATTGTCGACGCCTCCTCCGGCACCAGCAGGTCACTCATGTCAGCCACCGGCACCCGCACCGCGAGGTCCCAGCGCTTCTCCCCCGGTGGCTGGATGATCGTCGTTCGTGGCCCGAGGAAGTCCGCCACGGCCTCCAGCGGGCGCACCGTCGCAGACAACCCGATGCGTTGAAAGTCCCCAGCGATGCGCCCGAGCCGCTCCAGCGACAGCGCCAGGTGCACGCCCCGCTTCGTGCCCGCGAGCGCGTGAATCTCGTCCACGATCACGGTGTCTACGGTCCGCAGGATGCCCGAGGCCTTCGAGGTCAGCATCAAATACAGCGACTCAGGCGTGGTGATCAGGATGTCCGGCGGCTTGCGCACCTGGCGAGACCGCTCCGCTTGCGAGGTATCACCCGAGCGCACCGCCACCGAAACATCCGGTATGTCCAGCCCCATGCGCTGCGCCACGCGCCCAATCCCGCCGAGCGGGGCCCGCAAATTATTTTCGACGTCCACACCAAGGGCCTTCAGCGGCGAGATATATAAGGTGCGCACCCCGCCGTGGCTGCTGGCGTTCGCCCCATCGATTGGCAGGGCCTGTTGCCCGTCGCGCTCCACGAGCGAATTCAACGACCACAAAAAGGCCGCTAACGTCTTACCAGAACCGGTAGGCGCTACCACCAGGGCGTTGCCGCCGTCGGAAATCGTGGCCCACGCCTGCTCCTGCACTGGCGTTGGCGCCTCGAATACTTCTTCAAACCAGGTCGCCACCTGCGGTTTGAAGCGTTCGAGGATTCCTTTGGCCATGCCCGCCAGAATACAGATAGTGCAGGCAGGCGAAAAGAAATGGTTCCTTTGGCTGGTTTCGCGCTAAAGTCGAAGCCATGACTGCTCAGTATTCAGACTCTCGGCTGACAAACTTAATCGCGCAAGGCACCGGCGAGATCCTCAAGGGTATTCGCGGTGTTGGCCTTCTCCGCGGACGTGAACTTGGAGAAGCCGGCGACGACCTGGCACAGAACTGGATCGCGCGCGTGCTTGAGCAGCACCGCCCGGGCGATGCATTTCTGTCCGAAGAGGCAGCCGACGACCACTCCCGTCTCAGCAACAACCGCGTCTGGATTGTTGACCCGCTCGACGGCACGAAGGAGTTCGCAACCGGCCGCCAGGACTGGGCCGTGCACATCGCGCTCGTCGAAGACGGCGTCCCGACCCACGCGGCGGTAGGTCTGCCGGACCTTGGCGTCGTATTCAAATCTTCCGACGTACGCCACGTCTCGGGGCCGTTCGCGAAGAAGATCGCAATGTCGCGCAACCGCCCGCCGGCGATCGCCCCGTTCGTTGCTGATGCCCTCGGCTTCGAGACCAACCCCGTCGGTTCCGCTGGCGCGAAGGCAATGCATGTCCTGCTCGGCGATTTTGACGCCTACGTACACGCCGGTGGCCAGTACGAGTGGGACCAGGCAGCACCAGTTGGTGTGTCCATGGCTGCGGGCCTGCACTGCTCGCGCCTCGACGGCTCGCCGCTGAAGTACAACAACAAGGACACCTACATCCCGGATCTGCTCATCTGCCGTCCGGAGCTTGCCGACGACATCCTGGAAGCCTGCGCGAAGTACTACGACGAGCACGGCTCCTTCGAAGGGGTCGTCGCGAAGTGAGCCTGGTGACTCCGTACGAAGACCTCCTGCGCGACGTCCTGGAAAACGGCACCGATAAGGGCGACCGCACCGGCACCGGCACGCGAAGCGTCTTCGGCCGCCAGCTGCGCTACGACCTTTCCGAGTCCTTCCCCCTGCTGACCACCAAGAAGGTGTACTTCAAGGGCGTCGTGGGCGAGCTGCTGTGGTTCCTCCGCGGCGACTCCAACGTGACCTGGCTGCAGGAACACGGCGTGCGCATCTGGAACGAGTGGGCCGACGAAAATGGCGAGCTCGGCCCGGTCTACGGTGTGCAGTGGCGTTCCTGGCCTACCCCCGATGGGCAGCACGTGGACCAGATTTCGCGCGCGCTCGAGCTGTTGAGGGAGGACCCAGATTCGCGCCGCAACCTGGTGTCCGCGTGGAACGTCTCCGAGCTCGAGCACATGGCGCTGCTGCCGTGTCACCTGCTGTTCCAGCTGTATGTAGCTGACGGCAAGCTGAGCCTGCAGGTGTACCAGCGCTCCGCCGACATGTTCCTGGGCGTGCCGTTTAACATCGCCTCCTATGCCCTGCTCGCGCACATGTTTGCACAGCAGGCAGGTCTCGAGGTCGGCGAACTCATCTGGACCGGCGGCGACTGCCACATTTACAACAACCACTTCGACCAGGTGCGCGAGCAGCTCTCCCGTGAGCCTCGCCCCTACCCGCAGCTCAAGCTGCGGAAGGCAGAGTCGCTGTTTGACTACGACTTCTCCGACATCGAAGTCGTCGGCTACGACCCGCACCCGACGATCAAAGCGCAGGTGTCCGTCTAATGCTGGGCGCGATCTGGGCCGAAAGCATCGACGGCATCATCGGCGACGGCGTGGGCATGCCCTGGCACCTGCCTGAGGACCTGCGCCACTTCAAGGAGATCACGCTGGGCCACCCGATCATCATGGGGCGCAAGACTTGGGACCACCTCCCCATCAAGCCGCTGCCGGGCAGAACAAACCATGTGTTGTCCTCGCGCGAGCCCGGCGAGTGGTCCGACGGCGCCTTCGTGTCCCGCGACATCCCAGATTTGAAGACGTCCGCCTGGATCATCGGCGGTGGCCAGATTTACGAAGCAACCATCGACGAAGTAGACGTCATTGAACGCACGATCGTCGATGTCCACGTCGCAGACAAGCTCGGAGCGTCCGCCGTCCGCGCGCCCCGCGTCACCGATGACTTCGCTATCGTTTCTGATGGACCGTGGCATACCTCCGCCAATGGCACCCGTTTCAAGTACCAACGCCTCGAAAGGTTAGGCCCAAAATCATGACCACTCCCGAAACCTCTTCCCACGTCACCATCTTCGCAACCGATTGGTGCCCGTTCTGCAAGAAGCTTCGCGAGCGCCTCGACCGTACCGAAACCCCTTACGACGTCGTTGACGTCGAAGCCGAAGGCGCCGAGGACGCCGCCGCGTGGGTCGAGTCCGTCAACGACGGCAACCGCGTCGTCCCCACCGTCCTCTATTCTGACGGCACGCACGCGACCAACCCTGCCGCGTCCGCTGTTCGCGCGAAGCTGCGCGAACTGACCGGCGAAGAGGCCTAGCACCCGGGCAAATAGCGATGCCGTCGCGGGCGCCCGCGACTTTGGCATCACTTCTGTCCTGCGGTACTGTTAGTCGAGTTGCCCCAGTAGCTCAGGGGATAGAGCACGGCTCTCCTAAAGCCGGTGTCGGAGGTTCGAATCCTCTCTGGGGCGCAAAACACCCCCGCGGCCTGCGCAAATAGGCTGCGGGGGTTTCGCATTTCTGCAAAGAACGCGAATGCACTAACTTATCTACCCTCTTTGCGCAAGATTTGGCCGGCCCAGGAACTCCTTGACCACGGTCATCATGTCCGACTTCTTCATGTCCGGCAGGTAACAGTGAATGACTGCTAGCGAGATATTAGCGAGTGACATTTCGTCTTCGTACAGCAGGTACCAGCCTTGGTGCGTCGGGTGGAATTTGTGCTTCGAGGCAGCGAGTGAGCGGAAGCCGTAGAGTGGCTCGATCGTCGCACCGGCCTTATCCAGGATGATTTCTACGAGTGATTCCGGCGCATCCGTTCGAGCCAGCGGCGCTCCGGAGAGGGAGACCCATCCAAGTCCTTGCTCGGCAGCGATGCGGGCGCTTTCCGCGAGAAGGAATTCGATGGCTGGCCGGAACCCGTTCGCGTCGCGGCGCATGAAGTCAAGGGTGTAGCCGACGAGGGCGCCGCCTTCGTAGACGGGCAGCCAGCTCGTCACTGCGTGCAGGCTGCCGTCGTCGCCCACTGCGAGGAGGAGTTTGGTGTCCGGGTCGCGGAGCTCGTCGAGCCCTCCCAAGGTGAAGCCCATTTCTGGAAGTGCTTTATCTGCGACCCATTGTTCTGAGAGCGCGACGATGCGCTCACGCATTTCCACTGGGCTTTCGGCCCAGCTCGTCCACACGGCGCGCACGCCTTCTTTCGCCGCACGGTTGCGCGCGGTTCGGATGTTCTAGAATTTCTTGCCTTTGAACTCGATGTTGTCCGTCAGCAACATGGATTCTTCGGCGACGTGGATGCGTCGGAAGTCGGGACGAGCAAAGGTGCCGGGCACTGAGTACCACGCGACTCTCCAGCCTTGACGTGCGGCGAACTCTTCAAACGCACTGGCAACGGCTTCTTCTGTCATCGTGCCTCGGTGCACGGGACTTCCGACCGTGACAGCGACGTTGTAGGAGACGCGGTACGCGACGACGCCTTCTCCGTCGCCGGAGTCCGTCCCGCAGAAAAAGTAGCGGTTTCTTTCCCACAGCCCCATCCACGCGAGGTGGTCACCGGACCCATGGACCAGAATCTCCCGGGCTCGCTGGCGGTCCTGCGCGTGCGCTTCGGACGGCGGCGCGGACAGCACCTCAAACAGTGCAATCAACGCGGTAATCCAGAATATGATTCCCACCCATTCGTAGAAGATCCACGCCACGGAGCTGATGGGGAACGCATGCGTTGGAGCCAGCACAGCTACCACGGGTGGGAGGTACCTGTTCGGCAGCTCAGCAAGCAGCGCGCTTATCGATGCTCCTCCGAGGAAGCCGTCTCGCACAACCCAGGCTCCGCAGGTCCACAGTGCTGCGGTTGCTAACCACGTCCCTCCTATGATCGCCGCGCCACGGTACCAATTGGACGGAACCGTGAACCGGCGGCGAGTGGCAATGAGGACTGCAATGGTGACCAGCCACGGGAGAACTACCAGTATTGTGTTCACAGCGGTAGAGCCGTCTGCTCCCCCACCGATTGTTTGCCAGCAGATCACCGCAATGGATCCAACGCTGACGAGGACGGCTGCCCACCATGCCAGTTTCCTGCCATGCACGAGCCCCAGCGCAAGGATGGCTGACAAAACGATAGGCAAGGCATTCATCAGCAAGGGACCGAGGCCATGTTGACTGTTTACCGCCATCGCTTCCGCGCAGGCGACGGATGTAGCGTCAGCGCACCGCTGGGCTACTAAATGCCCTGCGACTGTCGGCTCCCACATCAGCTTGCTCACTCCTGCGAAAGGCCCCTGTGCAGCGGGGTTGATCGCCGTGATAACTGGTCCGATTGCAACACTAAGAAACAGGGCAGCCACCAGGACCCGTGCTTCCCGCAGCGACATTCTGCGTGGCGTACCTGTGTCCGTGACAAGGACGCCAGCGACGGTCCCTGCGACAATGGCGACAAGTGCAACGACGCCTGAGAGTGAGCCGTCGTAGAGCACAAGGGTCGTCATCATCGCAAGCAACACGAGGCGGAGGCGACGTCGCCACAGCACGCCCATGAAGGCAGTGGCGAATGCGGCGGGCCCGAAGATCCACGCGACCGGAGACACAAAGGTCTCGTTGGCAAGGTCTGGGCCCCACAGGTTAAAGCCTGCTCGCTCGATGGCACTACCGATAATGAAGCCGAAAGGAAGCGCTACAAACTCGGAAGCCGTCGCCACAACCGCGAAGCGAGCAGAGCCAAGTCGCACCTCGGCTGGATCTGCGAATAGCAGCGCTGCGACAGTGGCCAGGATGAGCCCGACGAGGTTACCTGCGGTCAGCCCTGCGGTGGCCCAGTGCCAAAGGTCGGGATCAACGGGAAGGCGCAATCCGAAAGCCTCCCGCGGGGCCGCACCCGACAATACGCAGGCTAAATACGTGGCCCACGCAATACTCAAGAGGCCGAGCGTGACTGGAACTTTCCTCAAACAGGTGCTGATCAAGTGTTTCATTGAATTCCTCCGCGTTGAGCAACGAAGTCAATGTCTTGGCGCAACGCCACTCGCCACACTTCGAAGCTGTGCCCACCTGGCAGCGAGCGGAATGTGGTGCTCATCCCGGCTTTCTGCGCGAGCTCGTTTTGGTGCGGAAGCGCTGCCATAGCCTCTTGGTCACGCTTGCCGGCGGCGAACCTGCCAGCGATTCCCTTGTAGGTCGCCGTCCCGATTGCTTCCTGAAGGAGCGTTTCCGGGTTCACGGATTGGAACGCGGCCTCGTCGCCGCCGAACAGCACGTCGACGGTCCGTTGGTGCCCGCCTAGGTTCGGTTCCGCCTCACCCGAATAGTCGAGGAACGTCCCGTAGGCCGTGGGATCGTTGGTAATCACTTGGAGTGCGCACGTGCCGCCGTAGCTTAACCCACCGATTGCCCACGTGCGTTGGTCTTCTTTCACACGGAAATTCTCTTTGACCAGCTGCGGGATTTGTTGGGCAAGGTAGGTCTGGATTTGCAGATCCGGGCCGTCCACGCACCCGGGATTCCCCGTGGTTGTTCCTGTGCCGTCCGCGCTGACGACAATGGGGGCTACGCCGTCGTGTGCAACTTGGTAGTCGTCGAGCGTCTGTTGCGCCCCGCCTTCGTCAAACCACCGGATTGGGCTGCCGGGGCTTCCCGCGAGCAGCACGAGGACCGGTAGGTGCTCGCCATGCCAGTAGGCGGGCGGAACGTACACAATTGCATCGCGCAGCGGTGGGGCAGGCAGGGTCACTAGAGCGCCCACTTCCCTGCCGTCAAGGATCGGGGCGGTCGTCGTTTCGCGGAACTGATCCAAATTCATGGACACGGTGACCGGGACCGGGCGGAAGGACCCGAGGGTCGGGTACTGCTCATAAACAAGGTTGACCGCAAGGTACGCCAGCATCAAAGGAATCACTGCGAGCAGGGCGAGGCGCCACCGCCACCGCGGCGCCAAGAAGATGGTCGCCACCACGAACACGGCAGCTGCACAGCTGGCGTAGATGTGCCACGGAATTGCATCCGGGAACGGCTTCGGCCACACCGCGAGCAACAGGTACGCCGCTGCGAGCAGCGCTGCCGCGATTGCGAGTGCAATGCGCCGGTGCTGACGGCCGTACCACAACGCGACAACCACGGAAGCAGCTAAAGAGAGGTAGATCGCCCAGGTCGCGCCTGTGCTGACCACGGATAACGAACGGATTGCATCCACGGCGAGTAGTTTAAGACGCTATGGCGTTGCTTTCCTACGTGCCACGGATACTTCCATCCCCTTCAACAGCGAACTCCCAGACAACAGGCCGCATCGTTGTGGCCCTCCATGGCACTGGTTCCTCCCCTTTTGTCTTCCGCCGCCTTGCACACGCACTGGAAAAACATGGGATTGGGTTGATTGCGCCTGGCTACGGCCATCGGGCAACGGCAGGTATCGACGCCTCGTCCAAAGAGATTGCGGCGTTCCTCGACAGCCTGGCTGCGCAGCAGGTCGATGTTGTGGGGCACTCGTATGGCGCGCTGATCGGGCTGAGGGCTGTTCAGTTGAGCGAAATCGCCGCGCGCTGCGGCACGATCGTGGGCCTCGGAGCCTCGTGGCGTGGCACGCACGGCATTGCGCGTCTGTTTCCGCCTGGACTTGTTCGGGCAGTGGCTGGCGACGCGTTCGTCGAATTGGAGCATTTCCGGGAGGAGCCAGTGGCCCCTTCCGGTACCGAAATCGTCTCTATCGTTTCGGATACTGACCGCATTGTTCCAGCGTGGTCGTCACGGTGGGGCGATGTGATCGAGGTACCTGGTGTACCGCATGCGGCGCTCCCTTTGCGGACGAATGAGATCCTGGCGGCGCTCAGGGTAGCCCCTTCCGACCACAGCTGAGCAGCAACAACCCTACATTGTTGATACGTCACCAATAATCACCTACACTCGCACCTACAATCATTTTTGATGATACGTCAACGAAAGTAGGAATCATGTCTCAGCTCACCGGTACATACAAGCTCGACCCGGCACACTCCTCCATCGGCTTCACCGTCCGCCACGCGATGGTGACGAAGGTCCGCGGCGAGTTTACCGACCACGACGCCACCATCACGCTCACCGACGATCTGGCAGCAAGCACGGCACAGGGCACCGTCCGAACCGCGAGCGTCGATACCCGAAACGAGGACCGCGACGCACACGTGCGCGGCGAGGACTTCTTCGATGTGGAGAAGCACCCGGAAATGACGTTCACCTCCACGGCATTCAACGTAGATAATGCCGGCAACGGCACCGTCACGGGCGACCTCACCATCAAGGGCACCACGAAACCAGTCACGTTCGAGGTTGAGACCTTCGGCGTCGAGGAGGACCCGTTCGGCAACACGCGCATCGGGTTCGAGGCCAGCACGTCGATTAACCGCACCGATTTCGGCATCGATTTCCAGGCCCCGCTCAACTCGGGCGGCATGCTCGTGAGCGAGAAGGTCGCCATTGAAATTGAGGGCTCCGCGATCAAGCAGGACGCGTAGCCCCTGCCGTACCATCGGGGTATGAGCGCTTCCAAAATCCCAACCATGTCGGTCCCCGTACAGGACTCCCGCGGGCCGTACGTCCTCGGCATCGACGTCGGCTCTACCGCGAGCCGCGGCGGCCTTTACGACGCCACCGGCCGCCCCGTCAAGGGCGCGAAGCAGCGCGTTGCGCACGCGTTTACTACCACCGCTGACGGCGCGAGCACCATCGACGCCGACCAGGTCGTCGCCGAGGTCCGCAAGGTTATCGACGACACCGTCGCGTTCGCCGCAGCGCATGACCTGCGCATTGAGGCCGTCTGCATGGACTCGTTCGCCTCGAGCCTCCTCCTTGTCGACGCCCACGGCGACGCCCTGACCCCGCTGTACACCTACGCCGATTCGCAATCCCGCGACTACGTCGAGCAGCTCCGCAACACAATCGACGAGGCCGAGTACCACCAGCGCACCGGCGTGCGCCTCCACACGAGTTACCACCCGGCGCGCCTCGCCTGGGCAAAGGAGCAGCTGCCCGAGTTTGCGCGCGCAGCCACGGTCATGGCGATCGGCGAGTACGTGTACCACAAGCTCGCGGGCATCCATGGCCTGGCCGTCTCTACCGCGGCGTGGTCGGGCGTCACCAATGCGCACACGGGGAAGCTCGACACCGAGATTCTCGACGCCATCGACATCCCGCACGACATGATCCAGCCGCTGCGCTTCCCCGACGAACCCGACTACCCGGATGACACCGCGTGGCCCGCGCTCAATGGGGTTGCGTGGTTCCACTGCATCCCCGACGGCTGGCCGTCCAATGTCGGCCCCGGCGCGACCGGCCCCGACACTATCGCGGTAGCCGCGGCGACCTCCGGCGCGATGCGCGTCATCCTCCCGGAGGTGCCAGCTCGCATCCCAGAGGGACTGTGGTGCTACCGCATCGCACGAGACAAGGCCATCTTGGGCGGCGCGCTCAACGACGTCGGGCGTGCCGTCACCTGGCTCGAGGAAACCATCCAGCCGGTGGCCCCGGATGAGATCGCCGCGGTGCTTTCCTCCGGGCCAGGGCGCGCCCCGCTAGTGCTGCCGTTCTTTACCGGCGAGCGCTCCACCGGCTGGGCCGCGAGCGCGCAAGCGCAGCTCTTGGGCATCACCGCGGCAACTACACCGGCCAATTTGTGGCGGGGCGTGTTTGAAGGCATCGCGATGTCGTATCTTCGCGTCTACGAGCAGCTCAAGGAGGCAGGCGCACTCCCCGAGCGCGTGGTCGCCTCCGGGCGCGTCACGGCCGACCACCCGGCGTGGCTGTCGGTGCTCGCCGATGCGCTTGGTTGCGACGTCGTCCCCCTGGAGATGAAGCGCGCCACCCTGCGCGGTACCGTGCTCATCGCTCTCGACGCCATCGCCCCTGAGGCACAGCGGGCAACGCCCCCATTCGGCCAAGGGCACCGCAACGTGGATGCACACGCCGAGTACTTCAGGGAGCTCCGCGACCGCTTCGAGGCTGCGTACCGCACGTTAGTTGTACAGTAGCTCTACAATCAGTCTGATTGTCTCAGTACTGTTCTCACAAGGGAGCTTCGTTGGCACGCCACGCAACCCAGTCATCGCCATCCCCGCTGCGCACGGCACGCGGCGCGCTAGTAGCGTTCCTCGCGATTGCGGGCATCGCCACGGTAGTGGGCCTCGCCCTACTGTGGCCGGGCGGCAAGCAGCCAGAGGTCCTGCCCGGGTTTGAGCAGACCCAGACGTCGACGGCGGAAACCGTCAAGGCCACCGTCATTGAGCACTCGGTCGCTCCCTGTGGTGGCGTCGCAACGCCGAACCACCCTGAGTGCGACTTCCTGCGCGTCGAGCTCAAGTCCGGGGGAACCACCACGATCGAGACAGCGCAGCAGCCGGGTACCCCGGAGCTTTCGGTCGGTGACCGTGTGGTGCTCTCGGTGCACCGCAACCCCGAGACTTCGTACTCCTTCCTTGACATGGATCGCTCGATACCGCTTGGGCTGTGGCTCGCGCTCACGCTGCTGGTCGTCGTTGTGGTTGGGGCATGGCGTGGGGTGCGCGCGATTTTCGGCCTACTGTATACGTTGCTTGTCATCTTCGGCTTCCTGGTTCCCGGACTGCTGCTCGGCTACAGTCCGGTCGGACTTTCGCTGGTCACGGGGGCCGCGGTGCTCTTCCCTGTCATCTTTGTTGTGCACGGCAGGAATTGGAAATCCGCGTCAGCCCTGGCTGGCACCCTGACCGCGCTGGGGCTCGCGGCGCTCGCCGCGCGCCTCGCCATCGATACGACGCAGCTGCGCGGCCTTGCCGACGAAAACAACCTCCTCATCCACATGTACCTCCCCCAGGTGCAAGTGCCAGGCATCATGCTCGCCGGATTCATCATCGGTGCCCTCGGCGTGCTCACCGACGTCACCATTGCGCAGGCTTCAACGGTGCAGGAGCTCTACGAGACTTCGCCCGACGCGCGGCCCCGCGCCGTGTTCGCCTCCGCTATGAAGGTCGGCCACGACCACATTGCGTCGATGGTCTACACCCTGGTCCTGGCGTACATGGGCGCTGCCCTCCCCCTGTCGATGCTGCTCCAGGTCGCCGACCGGCCGCTGACCCAGGTGCTCACCTCCGACGTGGTGGCCACCGAGATCATGCGTTCGAGTATCGGCGCGATCGCGTTGGTCCTGGCAGTGCCGATCACCACGGCGATTGCCGCGTGGACAATCCGCGCTCCCCAACCCCAACAGTAATGTTGCTAGAGTTACGGGTGTGACTACTTTTAATCGACGCCGCTTCCTTCAAACCACCGCACTCGCTCTCGCGGGCGCAACCCTTGGCTCCACCGCGCAAGCCCACGCCCAGGGCCGCATCCTCGGCACCGTGATCGACTACGCGGGCGGGGTTCCGTCCGGTCGCGCAGTAAAGGCCGCCGGGCACCTCGGCGCTGTCCGCTACGTGTCGGAGCGCCGCCCCGGCGCGAACTGGATGCTGGGCAAGCCCGTCACGCTGGGCGAAACACAGGACTTCGCCGCGAACGACCTCGCCACGGCGTCCGTCTACCAGTTCGGCCGTGCCGAGACCGCCGACTGGCTCGGCGGCGCCGCTGCTGCCGCCCGCCACGCACCGGAGGCGATGCGCCTCCACGCCTCCGCCGGCGGCCCAACCGGCCGCCCGATCTACATCGCGATCGACGACAACCCCTCGCGTTCCCAGTACCTGAACCAGATCCGCCCCTACCTCCGGGCGTTCTCCGCGGCACTGGCGCTTGGTGGCTACCAGACCGGTGTGTACGGAAACATCAACGTGATCCAGTGGTGCATCGAAGACGGCATCGGCTCGTTCTTCTGGCAGCACGACTGGGGCTCCGGCGGCAAACTGCACCCGCGCGCAAACATCCACCAGAAAGCAAAGTGGACCGGAGTGATCGACGGCGTCACGGTGGACATCAACAACGTCTACAGCGCCGATTGGGGCCAGTGGACCCCTGGGCGACGCGGCCCCGGCTTCACCCTTGGCGATCTGGGCAGCTCCCAGCTTTCATCACGCTTTGATTGGCGCGCGCTGCTGCCGAAGTAACGTCACGCAAAGTAGCGTCACCAGGACATGGCAAAACCCCGGTACACAGAGCGTTAAGGCTCGCCGCACCGGGGTTTTGCGTTTGTGCTAGCTAGGGTCTCCCGGGAACTCGCGCGGGTCATTCGACATCCGCTCGCCGCTCAGGGAGTCGAGCGCTGCGATATCTTCCTGCGAAAGCTCGACCTCGACCGCCCCGAGATTCTCCTCGAGGCGAACTGGATTCGCCGTCTTCGGCACAACCGAGCATCCCAGGCTCATCACGTACGCGAGCGCAATCTGCGCCGGGGTCCGGCCGTGCTTCTCGGCGAGGCGAGTAAACACCGGATCGTCAAGGTTCGCGCCTCGCGCGAGCGGCGCCCACGCCTCGGTGACAATCCCCTTTTCCTGGTGATAGGCGCGCAGCTCCTGCTGAGTAAACCCTGCGTGCAGCTCCACCTGGTTGAGCACTGGCGCGACGCCGGTGTGCGCGATGATCTCATCGAGCACCTCTTCATAGAAGTTCGCCACGCCTACCGACTGCAACCGGCCCATGCCCTGCAGCTGCACCAAAGATTCGTACGCTTGCACGAAGGTCCCGTGCTGCGGCCACGGCCAGTGCACGAGGAAGAGATCGATAAACTCGAGCCCCATCCGCTGCAGCGACTCCTCGTAGGCTTCCGCTGCACGAGTCTGGTCATCGTTCCATAGCTTCGAGGTGATGAATAGCTCTTCGCGAGTCACATCACCGGCCGCAATCGCGTCGGCGACCGCGCGCCCAACCTGCTCCTCGTTGCCGTAAAAGGAGGCAGTGTCGATGTGGCGGTAGCCCAACTCGATAGCTCGCCGCACGATGTTGACACAGTCTTCACCTTGCAGCTTGTAAGTGCCCAGACCTAGCAGCGGAAAATCATAACCGTCGTTGAGTGTTGTCACTGGAATGCGCATATCGAATCCTTAGCGCGCGTCAAGCAGGTCGATAATGAACACCAGCGTCAGGCCGGAGAGCGGGTGGCCGCCACCAGCAGGGCCGTACGCCTTCTCCGGCGGAATCGTCAGCTTGCGGCGACCGCCAACCTTCATCCCCGGGATGCCCTCTTGCCAACCCGCGATGAGGCCAGCCAACGGGAACTCCGCGGCCTCGCCGCGGTCCCACGAAGAGTCGAACTCTTCACCGGTTGCATAGTCAACACCCAGGTAGTGCACCTGCACATAACCGCCTGCTACAGCTTCGGCTCCGTCGCCGACTACGAGATCCTCGATGACAAGGTCCGTTGGGGCAGGTGCTTCAGGTACCTCAATCGTGGGCTTTTCCATACGTGAATACTCCTTGCGTCGTTCATTCATGGCGAAACCGCCGGGTACATATCCCCAAAGTATAAAGGAAGATACGTACCCGGCGGTGAACGCTAGAGATTATCGCTGGTCACGCGGCACAAAGTCGCGCTTCGTGTAGCCGGTGTAGATCTGGCGTGGACGGTTGATCTTGGAGTTCATCGCCAGCTGCTCGCGGTACTGTGCGATCCAGCCCGGGAGACGGCCGATGGCGAAGAGCACGGTGAAGAAGTCCGTCGGGAAGCCCATCGCGCGGTAGATCAGACCGGTGTAGAAGTCTACGTTCGGGTAGAGCTTGCGCGAGATGAAGTAGTCGTCCTTCAGCGCGATCTCCTCGAGCTTCATCGCCAGGTCCAGGAGCTCGTCGCCACCGAGGTGCTCCAGCACCTCGTGTGCGGTCTCCTTGACGATCGCTGCGCGTGGGTCGTAGTTCTTGTACACGCGGTGGCCGAAGCCCATCAGGCGGACGCCCTTTTCCTTGTTCTTCACGCGGTTCATGAAGTCGGTGGCGTCGCCGCCGTGGTTGTCCTTAATGTCCTCGAGCATCTCGAGCACAGCCTGGTTTGCACCACCGTGCAGCGGGCCTGCCAGCGCGTTGATGCCGCCTGCAATGGAGACGAACATGTTCGCCTGCGCGGAAGCAATCATGCGGACCGTGGAGGTGGAGCAGTTCTGCTCGTGGTCTGCGTGCAGAATCAGCAGCTTGTCCAGAGCCTTCACCAGGATCGGGTCAACCTCGTACGGCTCGGTTGGGTAGCCGAACATCATGCGGAGGAAGTTCTCGCGTGCGTTCAGCGAGTTGTCTGGGTACATGTACGGCTTACCGCGGGATGCACGGTATGCGTACGCCGCCAGCATCGGCACCTTCGCCATCAGGCGAACGGTTGCCTTGTCCAGCTGCTCCTCGTCGAGCGGATCCAGCTGGTCCTGGTAGTAAGCAGAAAGAATGTTCACGGACGACGCCAGCACCGCCATTGGGTGTGCGTTGCGCGGGAAGACGTTGAACGCGGCCTTGAAGTCTTCGTCGAGAAGCGTGTGGTGACGAATCTCGGAGTTGAACTTCTTGTACTCATCCGTCGTTGGAAGCTCGCCATTGATGAGGAGGTACGACACCTCGTTGAACGTTGCGTTCTGCGCCAGTTCGGCGATGTCGTAGCCACGGTAACGCAGAATGCCGTTGGCACCATCGATGTAGGTGATCTTCGACTCGGTCGAGCCAGTGGACACGTAGCCCGGATCGAAGGTGACAAGCCCAGTCTCCCCGAGGAGGTTGCCTAGCACCACTCCGTCGTTGCCCTCGGTGGCGGACTTGATGTCCATTTCGAATTCGCCACCTGGGTAGTGAAGTACAGCTTTGTCTTGACCTTCAGAAGCCATAGCAAACCTTTCTCAGAAGTTTCGGAAACCCTATTCCTTGCGGGATGCAAGGAGGTTGCAATTTACTCCCGCAATGCTAGCAAAAAATGTGACTCGCCCGACACAACTCAATAAATCTATTGACCACCACACCCCCATTTGTTCGATTTTCAAGTATCCGGAAAAGAGCTGGCGAAAGGCGCCCCGGGCGCGTCGTTGGGTAATAAGATGCAGTGAGACGCGAGTGGCGTCGTCAAGTTTCTCTACCCCCTGTTACAGGAAAGGCTGTCATGCAAACATTTCCGGTTCTTCCCCCAGCTCTGCTTCCTAGCGATGGGCGTTTTGGCTGCGGTCCTTCAAAGGTTCGCCCGGAGCAGCTCGAGGCTATCGCGAAGGGCGCGGACATCATTGGTACCTCTCACCGCCAGCCAGCTGTGAAGAATCTTGTGGGTGAGGTCCGCCAAGGTTTGCACGACTTCTTCAGCCTTCCGGAAGGCTACGAAATCGTGTTTTCGCTCGGAGGCGCGACCGCCTTTTGGGACGCCGCTACCTTCGGCCTCATCGAGACGAAGTCTGCACACCTGACGTTCGGTGAGTTTTCTGGGAAGTTTGCTAAGGCCTCGGCCGCCGCTCCATGGCTGGCTGATCCGCAGATCGTGGACTCCGCACCCGGCACCGCACCTTCGCCGCACGAGCTCGACGGCGCCGACGCCGACGTCGTTGCGTGGGCACACAACGAGACTTCCACCGGCGCGATGGTCCCAGTTCGCCGCCCGGACACCGATGCACTCGTAGTTATCGACGCTACCTCCGGCGCCGGCGGCCTCCCCGTCAATGTGCACGAGGCGGACGTCTACTACTTCTCGCCACAGAAGTGCTTCGCTTCTGACGGCGGCATGTGGTTCGCCGTAATGAGTCCAGCCGCCCTGGAGCGCATTGAAAAGATCCAGGCGTCTGGCCGCTTCATCCCCGCGTTCCTGAACTTGCAGACGGCCGTCGATAACTCACGGAAGAACCAGACGTACAACACCCCGGCAATCAGCCCTCTGTTGATGCTGGCGGAGCAGGTTCGTTGGATGAACGAGCTCGGCGGGTTGGATGCGATGGTTGCTCGCACGACGGCTTCGTCCTCCCTGCTGTACAAGTGGGCTGACAACCACGAGTTTGCAACGCCGTTCGTCGAGGACCCTGCTGCCCGCTCCAAGGTCGTCGGTACGATCGATTTCGACGAGCGTATCGACGCAGCTGAGCTGGCTAAGGCGCTTCGCCAGAATGGTTACCTGGATACGGAGCCGTACCGCAAGCTTGGCCGCAACCAGTTGCGCATCGGCCTGTTCCCTGCAATCAAGTCCGAGGACGTCAAGCACCTGACCAAGTCTATTGACTATCTGATCGAACAGGGCGTGGGCCAGAAGTAGTCCAGAACAAATGGGCTAAGCTGGTGGAGGTATTTGTCAGCGGAAAGGAGCCACATGCGCGAGTTGTACCTCATGGATGAGGAGTCCACGGAGACTTTCTTCGTCCTCCGAGATGACGAGGGCATCCGTTACCAGCTCGCGCGTTCCGAGATGCAGGCCGTGGCTGAGGAGGAATCCACCAAGCCTGAGCTTGAGGTTGCACCGGACGCGCAGGAACCATCCGCTGACGCTGACAATGCACTCGGTGACGAGCACTCCGAGGACGCTGCGGAGACAGCCTCCGAGGAGAAGCCCCGCAGCCTGCCGGAACCGGACCCGCTGTACTCCACCCCGCTTTCGATGCGCCCGAACCAGATCCAGGCGCGCATCCGCTCCGGCACCCGGCCATCCGAGTTGGCTGAGGAGATGGGGGTGGCTGAAAGCCGGATCGACCCGTACGCCCACCCGGTGCTCCTGGAGCGCTCGCAGGTTGCCGAGGCCGCAAAGCAGTCGCACCCGATGCGCGAGGACGGCCCAGCGAAGCTGACGCTGTTCGAAATCCTCGCCACCGCATTCGCTGCCCGCGGGCATTCGCTTAGCGACGCCACCTGGGACGCAACCCGTGAGCCCGGCGATGATTGGGTGGTGCATGTCCGGTGGCAGGCAGGCTTAAGCGAAAACGAGGCCTTGTGGTCCTTCCACCGCCAGATGGGTTCCGCACCGACGACGGAGGCGCGAAACTCCATCGCTGCAGACCTCACGGACCCGGATTTTGTGCAGCCAGTTCGTTCACTCACGGCTATCGATCAAGACGTCGATGAGGGCGAAGACGCCACCGATGCCCCCGCTGCTTCGGACGAGGATGCAATCGCGACCGGTGACTTCTTGCAGCACCCGGATGAGGCACCGCAGCCGCAGAAGAGGCGTCGAAAAGCTGTAACTCCGCACTGGGAAGATGTCCTGTTGGGGGTCCGGACAAACACGAAGCGGCCGCGAAAGTAGGGCCCCGCTATGTCTCATAACGCCGTGGTTACCTGCTGGTTTGTCAACGTCGCACACCCGGAGGAGGTGCTCGAGGGCGAGCCGAAGGCGGACCGTGGGTTCGGCCGAAAGCTGCTCGCACAGGTTAATCCGGCGTGGCCTATTACTCCGATTGGCCAGTTCCCGCTGAATCGTTCCTCGGTTCCTGGTGTGGACGAGTATTACATCGCGGGGTACCCGGGAGTTGCGGTTGTCCGTTTCTTTGTCACGGACGCCGAGCGCATCAGCGAAACCGCCAAGGCGCTGCGCACCGCACTGCCTAGCGCTGACACCTACGTCTACGCGGAAGGCACCGATTCGGACTACGCGGCGATCGCCCACTACCAGGGTGAGACGCTGCGCCGCGCGTTCTCTGCCACCCGCGACCACGTCTTCGAGGACGTCGGCTTGCCGGACCCGTTCGAGGCCCCGTACTGGGCCGGGGAAACCGCACCCCAGCTCGGCGGCATTTCGCTACCGTTCGAGCCGCCAGCGCTGATGCGCGAGGCTGAGCGCGCATGGTTGGGTATCGAGGTCGGCGAGGACGGTCCGGATGTGCACATCATCGGCTACGCGGTGGATGGCCGCCCGGAGCCGAAAGTCGAGGCTCCTGCCCCACGCACCAAGACTGTCAACGAGGTGGCGGCAAAGTTCGCCGAGCAGACCAACACGTACGACGATTACGAGCAGCACGACGAAGAGGCAGAGCGTGACGAGTTTTCCGAGCTTGCCGACGCCTCCGTCGCAGCAGCAAAGCGCGTTGGCCGCGGGCTACGTCGCCGCGCCCGCGACCTGAAGGCTACGATTGCGGAGAAAATCCGCCACGCAGACCGCGGCTGATGAGGTCGCGCTGGCGCTCGTAGAACGCAATCGCCGCAGCCGTGGCCACGTTGAGTGAATCCGTTCCGGACGCCATGGGGATTTTCGCGCGCACATCGGTCGCGCGCATTGCGTGCTGCGTGAGCCCAGGGCCTTCCCCGCCGACGAGAAATGCCACCTTCTCGTGATCGTTGAGTGCCTCTGAGAGGTACACGGCATCGTCCGCAGGGGTCAGCGACACCAGCCACCAGCCCTGTTCCTGCAGCTGTGCGAGCTCGCGCTGCCACGTGGTTGGGGTTCCGCCGAAGTGCGCAAACGGGGTGCGAAGCACATGGCCCATTGAGACGCGGACGCTGCGCCGGTAGAGCGGGTCGGCGGTGGCGGCGCCGAACAGCACGCCATCAACGCCCATGCCGGCGGCGTTGCGAAAGATGGAGCCGATGTTCTCGTGGTCCCCCACTCCCTCAAGAATCACCAGGGTGCGGGCATCTGCCACGACGTCTTCGACGCTCAGCGGTTCGGGTTTATCCGCGGAGACTAGCAGTCCGCGGTGCATGTCATAGCCGGCGACCTCCCCCATCACTGCGCGGCTGATCTCGTAGACCGGTATTCCTTCCGCTTCGAGGCGCTCGCCGTACTGTTCCAAAAAAGACTGGAGGCGGCCACCGAAGCCGAACACCGCGCGGACAGGAAAGCGGGACTCCACAAGGCGTCCCGCAACAAGAGGCCCCTCCGCAAACACCAGGCCTTTCTCGCGGTCTGAGTGCTTCAGGTCGCGGATATCGTCAAGCCGGGGGTCGGAGGGGTCGTCGATAACTATGCTCACGCTTTACGAGATTAGCGACATCAACGGTCCTTGTGCGAAATAGATCAGGAACAGCGCAGAAATCAGCCACATGATCCAGTGGATGTCCTTACGCTTGCCAGCGAAGAGCGCCATCACGGTAAACGCGATGAAGCCGACGCCGATGCCGTTGGCAATCGAGTAGGTCAGCGGCATCATGATGATGGTCAAGAAGGCCGGGAAGGCAACGTCGAAACGGGTCCAGTCAATGTTGCTGACCTGCATCATCATCAGCGCGCCAACCACGACGAGGACCGGTGCGGCGGCCTCGATTGGGACGATTTCGTACAGCGGGGTGAGGAACATCGCCAGCAGGAACAGGATGCCGGTGACCACGTTTGCGAGGCCGGTGCGGGCGCCGTCAGCAATGCCGGCGGACGAGTCCACGAACACCGTGTTCGAGGAACCAGAGAACGCGCCACCGACTACTGCGCCGAAGCCTTCAACAACGAGGGCTTTCTTCATGCCTGGCAGGTTGTCGTTCTCGTCGGTCAGGCCGGCCTGGCGGCCGAGCGCCGTCATGGTGCCCATTGCGTCGAAGAAGTTCGCTAACACGAGGGTGAAGACCAGGAGGCTGGCGGCGACGACACCGACCTCAACGAAGGCACCAACCATGTCGATTTTGCCCACGAGGGACAGATCCGGGATGCCACCCAAAGAATCCGGAAGCGCAGGGACCGCGAGCGACCAGCCGTGGTCATTCTCAGCGGACGAGCCTGCACCGACGAAGGACTCCACAATCATCGAGATGATCGTCGTCGCGACGATGCCGATGAACAGCCCACCCGGAATGTTCCGGATCACCATGAAGCCACAGATGAGCAGGCCGATGACAAACACAGCCGTCGGCCACGAGGCGATCGAGCCACCGAAGCCCAGCTGCACCGGGACAGTGGTGTGTGCCTCGTCAGGGATGCGGCGCACGAACCCAGCGTCCACCAAGCCGATCATCGCGATGAACATGCCGATGCCGACACTCATTGCCACCTTCATCGAGTTCGGGATGGCCTCAAAGACGGCGGTGCGAAACCCGGAAATCGCAAGAATGCAGATGATAATACCGTCAATCACGATGAGGCCCATGGCCTCTGGCCAGGTCAGGCCCTGTTGCCCAACGAGTGTCACTGCAACGAGTGTGTTCAGGCCAAGGCCCGCAGCGATACCAAACGGATATTTAGCAATAACGCCGAACAAGATACACATCACACCGGCGGCAAGGGCCGTCACCGCAGCTACCTGCGGGATACCAAGCACGACACCTTCGCGGTCGGGGCTCGTGCCCAGGATCAAAGGATTCAGGAGCACGATGTACGCCATCGCAAAGAAGGTCACGATACCGGCGCGGATTTCGCGGCCGACGCTCGAGCCTCGCTCACTGATATGGAAGAATTTATCAAGCCCGCTAGCGGGCTGCTTCGTTGAAGATTCGCTTGGAATACTCACTGCGAAGATCCCCTTTAGTTCGTTGAGGAAGTTATGAAAGAGAGCAAAGTTGTTGCATGCATCGGCTGAAATCTATCTGCCAAAAGCCTGCAATAGACTTTTACCTTAGTGCACACACTTCCTAATAATTTCGACTTGGAGCCCAAAGTGGATGTATTCAGCTTTGTCATTTCGCAAGGCATGGTTGCAGATGCAGATCTGCTCACCTCGAAGCTTCGCGGCTGCGGCATCTCGCACTCGGAGTTTGAACGCCTCCGCGTTACGGTCAGCCAGGTTACGGGCCCTCGCAAAGCGGTCGTCCACGTCACGGGAGGCCATGCGTCCTTGACGCTTCGCCCGGCGCCTGCGCCCTCCACGGAGATCACCATGTTCGCGGAGCCAATCCGGGATCAGCGCGCGCAGCCGAACAGGCACGGGCCGGACCTCGGGTGGCAGTTGCACGCATCGGCAACGCTGGGCACCAACGACGGATTGCTTGCCGACGCCAGCGGCCGCATCATCTCCGCACTCCTCCAACCACTGATCACATTTCCAAGCGCCACGCAGGCGGTCATCTCCGGGCACCCTGCTACCGCTGGATCATACGCGCTGGAGGGGGTTGTGCGTGTGTTGGAGGAGGCGGGCGTCGAAACGCATGAGGCGCACGACGGCTTCTCACGCTTCGATCTGATGCACCAGGAGACGTGGGCCGTCGATGCTGTGCACGGTGCCCGGCTTGTCGAGCAATGGCAGGAGTATGGCACACCCAAGCCTGGCCCCCGAATGATTTCGCGCGGTTTACTGCCGACGCACCGCGAGATCAATGAAACCCGGCGGCTGCGGGCATCATTGCTCTAGCGGGTTACTTCCCGTTGTGGCGCGGCGCCTTGGTATCTGCGTGGGCACCGCAGCCGTAGGATGCAGCGACGATGCGGCCATCAGCTGAGTATTCGTTGGTGCACACTCCGAAGTTCTCCCCCACTGGGTGCTCCATTGGAATGTAGAACGCGCAGGTCCGGCAGTGCAGCGTTGCCTGCTCGGCGAACGCAGAATTAGGGCCAAACTTGCCCTTCCGCCACCGCGTCTTCGCCGCATTGAGGCCTTCTTGCGTGAGGTAGTGGTCAGTTTCCCTGCCTGGGAACGTCACTGCATCCTTTGCAAAGGAGTCTGTGGTCAGGCGCTCGTCGTCAGGCGCTGGCTCCATGATGTCGCCGGGGCCGAGGTCGCCGGGGCGAAGACGCTCGGAGTACGGCACCCAGTCCGGCGCCTGCAGCGCGTCACGAGCCGGCATGAGCGCGACCTCGTTGACGGTCACCCATGTTGAGCCCGTGGCACACGCGACGACCGCGTTCCATTCCCACCCGTTGTAGCCAGGCACGCTCGCTTCGAAGCGGTGCGTGGCCACGTTGCTCGAGAGCCCAGCGACACCGATGTGCGCGCCGACCTCGCCTTCCGCGATCTCGAGGATGGCCTCTCGCGCGACCTCAATTGCTTTGTCGCTCAGCAGTGGTGAAGAGTTCTTGTTCTGAGACACGCTCTCCATTATGGCCCATTTCTGGGGAAATGCTGCATGATGGACGTATGCGTGTTCACTCCCGACGGTTTTGGTCCATCCTGATGTGTCCTTTGGTGCTGCTCACCGTGAGTGGTTGCGATGAAGCTGCCACCGAGGTGGAGCAGCTGAAACCCGAAATCGTACAACGCTACGACTACGACCCTGCCCTGTTCACCCAGGGCCTCGAAGTCGATGAGGACGGCACGCTCCTCGTCAGTACCGGCCAATATGGAGCGTCCGGCATGTATCGGCTCACGACAGAAGGCGACGTGTTGGGCGAGGTTGCCTTGCCGGACGTGTTCTTCGGCGAAGGCATGACCCGCGTCGGAGATTCGGTTTGGCAGCTGACGTGGCAGGAGGGCACCGCGTTTCGCCGCGATGCAGCGTCCCTAGCAACTGTCGATACCGCCCACTACGACGGCGAAGGGTGGGGGCTGTGCGCCACCGATGATGCACTTATTTTCTCCGACGGTTCCGCCGAGCTGCGCCGCATGGACCCGGACACGCTCGCCGAGCTTGCGCGGTTCGAAGTCACCGACCAAGGCAAACCCGTCGAGGGTCTCAACGAGTTGGAGTGCGTCGGCGACGACGTCTACGCAAACATCTTCACAACCACCGACATCGTGCGTATCGACGCCACCTCCGGCCACGTCACGGCCAGGATCGATGCGTCGTCTCTTCCCAACAACGCCGACGAAGACATAAACAATGTGCTCAACGGGATCGCGCATATCCCTGGCACCGACGAGTTTTACCTCACCGGCAAGCGTTGGCCTGACCTCTACCGCGTCCGGCTGGTCCCGTCCCAGTAGAATTTCGCTCATGACTGCTTCCCGCCGTGCTTCCTCTCGCCTTGCACTCCAACTCGGTGCGACAGTTCTCGCCGTCGCTATCCTGCTCGCTGGGGTGTACGCGTTCATGAACTGGCAGCGCTCGCAGCCAGGTCTTCCCGTAGAAGACCTTCGGATTCACGTCACTGCATCCGACGGCGAGCACGAGATCGCCCCCTACACGCTCTGCCCCCTCGATGAACAATGTGACGGCGGTGAGCCACCGGCACTCACACGTGGTGGCTCCGACGAACTCAAATTCCGCATCGACCCAGACATCGCTGCGGGCAGCTGGCGCCTCCTCCTCATTTACGACGACCCCTCCGCCAACGAGGAGCGCCTCCACCAGGCTGGCGAGACCACCGAAGAGACCGCTCCTGCCGTCAAAGAAGGCGGGGCAAAACTCCTCGTTGCTGAAGTCTCGACGCTGGCCGTAAAAAATGACGACCACGGGGAAGAAATCCCGGTGGTCGCCACATGGTCGGTCGCGTTTGAATAACGCTTAGGCGTCAAGCTCCTTCGCCACTGCGCGCAGGATGCCCGCAACCTGTCGAGCCTCTTTGCGCTCAGGGTAGCGCCCAGCCGTCAACGCCGGTTGCACGTCGGACTCGATGAGCGTCATCACATCGGCAAGCATGCTTCCGAGTTCTTCTGGCTTCCTACGGTGCACGGGGCGACGCTTCGGCGTCTCCAAGATGGCGACGCGCAGCGCCTGCGGGCCCTTTCGGCCTGCGGCAAAGTCGAACTCGATGCGCTGTCCAGGCACAAGCTCATCCACACCATCCGGGAGCACCGACTTAGAAATAAATACGTCGTCGTCTCCAGGGTTGGATGCGAAGCCGAAGCCCTTGTCGGCGTCGAACCACTTCACCTTTCCAATTGGCATTAGTCTTCGTTCCTTCTCTGTTCTCTATGCAGACTCAGCAGTGGCTATCCATCATAGTCGTATCGCCCGTTCGAGCCCCAACACGAAAGAAAGTGCCACAAATCACACTCGCGCTAATTTGGCTCGTGAACAGGCCAAACGGCCCTACCAGTCTCCCCGCGTCCGCGACACCGACCCCAAAAAGTGCCCGGAGCGTGACTAAATCGTTATAAAGCGTTAGGCTGTCCCGCAGCAAGAAAACGAGGCACGCTGAGTTCTGTTCGCCTCGCACAATTACACAAACAACAGAAGCGGAGGACCCAACCTTCGGAAACTCCCCTCCCGGAGCTTCCTTGGGGTGAAGTTGCTACTGCAACCGGGCGCCTCAGCCCGAACCCGACAGCTTACTTCGCAAGCGACAACAAGAGAGGACATCGTATTTCAATGGGACGCCATTCCAAGCAGACCACTTCCCTGACCAAGAAGGCACTCGCCGGCGCAGCCGCAACCGCGGCGTTCGCTGGACTGATGGCCCCAGAGGCCACGGCAGCGCCTGACTCCGACTGGGACCGTCTCGCACAGTGCGAGTCCGGCGGCAACTGGGCAATCAACACCGGCAACGGCTACCACGGCGGCCTGCAGTTCTCCGCGTCCACCTGGCAGGCATTCGGTGGCGGCCAGTTCGCTCCAACCGCGAACCTGGCATCCCGTGAGCAGCAGATCATCGTTGCAGAGCGCACCCTGGCACAGCAGGGTTGGGGCGCATGGCCTGCATGCTCCGCTCGCCTTGGACTGAACTCCGCTGCGACGAATCGCGACGCACAGGCTGCCGCACCGGCACCTGCTCCTGCAAGCGCCGCCGTTGCATCCCCGGACGCAGCCCAGCGCCAGGCAGAGAACCCAGTTGACGCCCTGTACCGTCAGCTCGGCAGCTCCCTGAGCAACTATGGTTTCGCGATTCCGGCGCACATCCAGCAGTCCTACGCTGCGAACCGCGCGAACTACGATGCGTTCTACAGCCAGAACGCTGCACTGATCGACGCTGTTCGCTCGGGCGATCTCGCCGCTATCGGCGCAGCACTGCTGAACCGCTAAGCACTCAATAGAACGTGCCCGCCACAGAAAGCTTGTGGCGGGCACGTTTGTTTTGCTTTATGAAAGGGGCATAGGGACTGGCCAGCCCACTCTTTCAGGGCTGGCCGAAAGGTTGAACGCTTAGCGGTTGATTCGCGTCGTTGGGTGGACGTACCCGATTTCTTCCGCTGGGAGTGGGAGCACGAGCTCGTCCCCAAACGGGCTAGATGCACCGGTAAGCTGCGAGGACAGCTCGGTGACAGGCGAACCATTACCAGGGGTGTTGGTGGGCCACGCCGGGTTCGCGCGACCGATCTTCTCTACGTCTTTAGCCATGCGTACTATTCTTTCACGCCTTGGCAAAAATCGCACGTACACTAGCCAACGCTATGACTACGTTCCAGGAAGCGCTCCGCACGATGCGCCCCGAACAACTCCGGGAGCTCATTTATCTCAGGCCAGACGCCTTTTACCCCACCCCGCCATCCTGGGGTTCGCTGGGGACGCGGCTGTCGCTGGCTGGGTCTGCAGCACGAGCGTTACGCCGTCTCAACGCTGCCGAGTTGCGGCTTCTGGAAGCGCTCGGGGACGTCGGCGCCGAACTCTCTCCCGTCGACACCAACAATGTCCCCGCAGCGCGTGTTCCCGGGGCCGTCGAGCGTCTTCGTGCGATGGCGCTCATCTATGGCCCGGACGCCGCCATACAGGTCGCACCAGGGGCACTTTCCGCGCTGCCGTCGGGCTGGCGCCTCGGGGACCAGGCCCCACCGAACCTCGACGGGCTGCTGGAAGGACTCAGCGCCCGCGAGCGCTCAGTGCTGGATACGCTAGCGGCGTCAGGTTCCGTCGGCACGACGAGGGCCGCCGCGGCGGACGCGGATCCCACGACGCCAGTTGCAACACTCATTGCGAAAGGGCTGCTCATCCGCGTCGACGCCACAACGGTTCGCCTACCTCGCCCCGTCCGCGACGTCCTCCGTGGCCTGCCACCGCGCGAGTTCCCCGAGCACGCCCCTGCCGTCAACGATCCAGATCAGCCGACGATCGACCGCAACGCGACTGGCGCGGGCCTCGACGCGGTGCGCAAGCTCCGCCAGCTGCTGCTCCTGTTACTTGAGTCCCCGGTCGCACTGAACAAGGACGGCTCCCTGGGGGTCCGCGCACATGCGGGGTTAACGCAGGCCCTCGGTTTCGATCCTGCGCTCCTCATTACCACGGGCGAATCCGCCGGCCTTCTCGGCCGTGGAAGCACCGACGAGGCCGACGTACTCGCGGCCACCCACGACGCTCTTTCCTGGTTGGACGCCACGCTCGCCGACCAGTGGGCTATCCTCCTCGCCGGCTGGCTTGCCTCGTCCTGGCGCACCGACAAGACGCCGGAGCACCGCCTCCTTTCCGAGCCCACCCACAACCCCGACGTCAGGCACGCCCGGAGGCGCATCGTCGAGTACGCGGGCCCCGACCAGGAGGCTCGATTACTGTTCCACGTACCGCTCATGGCAGCGAATTTCTCGCCCCAACTTATCGACGCCACCATCGCCGAAGCCGCATTCGTCGGCGCGATTGGCGGCGTGGGGAGCTCGGCGTCGACACCCCTGCAAGCACTTCTCAACGACGGCGACGTCGTCGAGGCTACGAAGCAGCTCGTCCCCACGGAGGTCTCGCAACTCATCGCGCAGGGCGACATGACACTGCTCGCCCCGGGGCCGCTCGATGCGGCGACCGCCGCCGTCGTCGAAGATATCGCCGACCTTGAATCGCCGGGCCTTGCCAGCATGTGGCGCATCAGCGACGCCTCCCTGAAGCGCGCCCTCGACCGTGGGCACGACGCCGACTCACTGCACACATGGTTTAAACAGCACATCATGGGCGAGGTTCCGCAGGCCATCACCTTCCTTATCGATGATCTCTCCCGCACCCACGGCGCAATCCGCGCCGGCAGCGCGCTGAGCTACATCCGCTGCGCCGACCCTGCCCTCCTCGCCGTGGCGGCTGAGCACGCCGATCTGCGGATCTTGGCGCCGACCGTCGCCGTCAGCCCGCTTCCGCTGCCACGCTTGCTCCACGAGTTGCAAGCCGCGGGCCTGCAGCCAACCGCCGAAGACGACCACGGCGCCTCCATCACGCTTGCGGAGGAACCAACACTGGTGCGAGCAACACCGTCCTCGCTTCCCAGAACCGCCTCTCTGAGCGAAGAGGACGTCGATAAGATTGTTGCGGCCCTCAACTCGGATACAAGCCAACCTTCCGGGGTCAGCGAAACGTCAACGACTGATATGCTTCGTGCAGCAGCCCGCGCCCGTCGCCGCGTCAAGGTTGAGTACGCGGACTCGCAGGGCGCGCAGCACACCCTAACGGTCATCCCGTTGACGGTGAGTGTCGGCGTCATTGATGCGCAGGACACGGCCACGCAGCGCGTGATCCGCATACCACTGCGGCGCGTCACGACTGTGACGCTGGTGTAGAAAGAAAGGTCCAACAATGACGTTTGGGGACGGCCCACTGATCGTGCAGTCCGATAAAACCGTACTGCTTGAAATCGCGCACCCGGACGCAGCGAAAGCACGCGCAGCGCTTTCCCCATTCGCTGAACTCGAGCGCGCCCCCGAGCACGTCCATACCTACCGCATCACCCCACTTGCGCTGTGGAATGCCCGCGCCACCGGCTTCGACGCCGAGACCGCAATCGATGTCCTCGAGCGCTATTCCCGGTTCCCCGTCCCCCAGTCGCTCCTCATCGACATTGCGGAGACGATGGCGCGCTACGGGCGCGTCAGCCTGCTCAACGATCCACAACGCGGGCTCATCCTCACCACGGAAGAGCCCCCAATCCTGGATGAGATTACGCGCAACAAGAACATCATCCTGTTTCTTGGCCAGCGCTTCGACGAGCACACGGTAGGCGTACACCCGTCCGCGCGCGGGCGCATCAAACAAGAACTCATCAAGACGGGCTGGCCGGTGGCGGACCACGCCGGATACGTCGACGGCGAATCCCACCCAATCGCGCTCGACTTTGACGGTTGGGAGCTTCGCGACTATCAACAGTACGCCGCCCAAGCATTCTGGGAGGGCGGCTCAGGCGTGGTGGTCCTGCCGTGCGGTGCGGGCAAAACCATCGTTGGCGCCGCCGCGATGGCGCAGGCAGAGACGACTACGCTCATCCTCGTTACCAACACTGTCGCCGGGCGGCAGTGGCGCGATGAGCTGCTGCGCCGCACCACGCTCACCCCGGAAGAAATCGGTGAGTACTCCGGCGAAAAGAAGGAGATCCGCCCGGTCACCATCGCGACCTATCAAGTAGTCACCCGGAAAACGAAAGGCGAATACCGCGCCCTCGAGCTTTTCGACACCACCGACTGGGGCCTCATCATCTACGACGAAGTCCACCTCCTCCCCGCCCCCGTTTTCCGCATGGCGGCCGACCTCCAGTCCCGCCGCCGTCTCGGCCTGACCGCTACACTCATCCGCGAGGATGGCCGCGAAGACGACGTCTTCTCCCTCATCGGCCCCAAGCGTTACGACGCCCCCTGGAAAGAACTCGAAATGGCAGGTTTCATCGCCACCGCCGAATGCATCGAGGCCCGCACCACGCTCACGGAAGAAGAGCGCCTCAGCTACGCGACGGCCTCCGCACGCGAGCGCTACCGCCTGGCCGCCACCGCATCAGCCAAGCTCTCGACGGTCAAGGACATTCTCGCCCGCCACGAGGGCGAACCGACGCTCATCATCGGAGCTTACGTCGATCACCTGCGCCACATCGCGCAGCAGATCGACGCCCCACTCATCGACGGCCGCACCAGCACCAAAGCCCGCGAAGAAGCCTTCGAGCGCTTCCGCCAGGGCGAAATCCGCACCCTCGTCGTATCGAAGGTGGCGAACTTCTCCATCGACCTCCCCCAGGCAGCCGTGGGAATCCAGGTCTCAGGCACGTTCGGTTCCCGCCAGGAAGAGGCCCAGCGCCTCGGCCGACTCCTTCGACCCAAGCCCGATAGCAGCGAAGTTCTGTTCTACACCGTGGTCACACGAGACACCCTGGACGCCGAGTACGCCATGCACCGCCAACGCTTCCTCGCCGAACAGGGCTACGCTTATCGCATCATGGATGCCTCAGACCTCAAACGCGGCCTATAGACTGTGGCCTATGACTGAACAACCATTCCGCTTCAACGTCGACGAAGAATACGCCAAAGAACACAACGAACTTATTCGAAATACCAAAAACCTCGTTACCTCAAGCATCGCGCTTTTCGTCGTCTGCCTCATCGCGGGCGTCATAGTCTGGTTCCTCGTCGACCCGACTTCCCCCTGGCGCCTACTCGGATCCCTCTCTCTTATCTTTTTCGGCACCATCATGCTGATCGTCGGTCTTGCTATTCCTCGAGCGGTTCCACGTACCCAAGCAATTTACGACGCCAACCCCCTCTCTCCCGCTGTCATCACCGATGACAAGGGCACCACAGTTACCCTCACCGCGTTAGTAAACACAGTCGTTGACCAGCAGTCCCCTGCCGAGTGGGCGCTCACCTCAACTGTGGTGCAACGGATCCCCGGCGTCACTCCTAAGGTTGGCGCTGCAGTTCCGTGCGTCGCTGTGGGAGGCCAGCGCACATCCCGCGACAAGGCACACTGGGCAACGATTACTCCGATGCCAATCGCGTGGGGCACCCCTTCAGAGGAAGTTATCAAACAAGCCACGGACTACATCCCCGACGATCAGTGGCGCGCCCTCAAGCAAGCTATCCGCGACGAGGATTTAGTCAAGAAGTCTAGAAATGAGCTCATAGCTTTTTAGGCCGACATCCTCGCCTCTGCGTACGCCCCAGGGAATGCTCAAGCCCTGGGGCGTATTGCTTGCGCCATGCCTCAGCCATTGAGGCCAGGTAGCCTGAGAAGCCTAACACTTTGAACGGAGATTCCAAGATGAACGATGCTTTTCCCCTTCGCACCCCTCGCCTTATCCTCACTCCTCCCACGGACCAAGATATAGACGCCATTTTTAGGATCCACGCCGACGCCCGCACCTATCAACACCGTCCCGACCTCGCGATGAAAAACCGCAAAGAGGCAGAGGAGTTGGCAAGCACATGGCAAGAAAACTGGGATGAACAGGGTCTTGGCTACTACGTAGTGTCCACGCTTGACGGAACAACCATCGGGTTTACTGGAGTACGCCACAGTGAGGAAGCCGGTGAACAGGTACTCAACCTCTATTACCGATTCGCCCCTGAATCTCAGGGCCAGGGATACGCAAAGGAGGCTGCATCTGCGGCGATTGCCAATGCACAGGAACGTTTCCCGCAGCTTCCAGTCATCGCTATCATCGACCCCACTAATGAGGCATCGATCGGTTTAGCATTGAGGCTCGGATTCCAGCACGTCCATGGTGCGGGTGTACCGAACGATTACGAGGTCTACCGCCTCTCCTGAATTCTGGGCTCAACGCGGCGGGGTTCTCGATACGAGCTTCTCTGTATACGCCCTGTTTGTTTGGCTTAAGGGACATTTTGTGTGTATAAATCTATCTGGTTTCCTGGGATGACCTCGGACAACAACCAGATATGGTTTT